>CAVCUM010000076.1:0-2018 GCA_963605385.1 Lachnospiraceae bacterium | reverse complement strand
GTACTTAAACTCGTGTTTTTAAAGTTTTTCAACTCCACACATTATCTCAGAAAGCGGCTATCTTGTACATACCGTCGGTGGTTTGCTATTTACGTCGGTGGTTTGCTATTTACGACATTTACACCTATAAAGTGTAGCAACAGTTTTCTTCTTAATATCATCGGCGATTTGATTTAAAATCAAATCGCCGACCGTTAAGCTTAAACATTTACCGTTTGCCTGTCATCACCCGTAATGATTTCTACCTGCTCGATTGCAACCTGTGATTTTACCGCAAAGAGTTTCCAGCAGAATGGTTCAATATCAAATAGGTATTCTGCATTATCATAACAGTTCATCACGAGTTTACTGCCATCTAAACAAATGCTGATATCTGCATCCTTCTTACTATTCCTGTTGCAATAATAAATCCAGTATACATCCTCAATCTTATGAACCATAAGACCGTCTTTGCCTGCCCATTCGCTTTTATAGATTTCCCGAATTTCTTTTTTGACTTCATCCGAAACCTTGAGATCTCCGATTACATCAGGTTTTACCGAGGTATCGGTATCGCCTTTGACAGTTCCCTCGGTGATTAAATCATGCAGAATATATCTGCAGTCCCATCTTGGTACCATGCCGCCGTTTATACCGTAAAGATTGCTCGCATCTTTAAGATAATCTTCCCCAGCAGAGTTCTTTGAAAAATCATCGTAAAAAAGGATGTCGTATGTTTTGTCATCGTATCCTATCATTTTCGCTATAGGAATCGGTGATGAAATCTTTTCCAGACACCATACACCCTTCGCTTGATTTACTACAGGGGGATAGGTATAGCATACGCGTACTTTTAGCTCCATTTCTTCGGTCAATTCGGGCTCACACCAGATAGATAAGCCGCTGGCAGCCTTGTTACGGTATAATATCCAGTAGTCATTCCCTTTCTGATAACACAGACTGTCAAAGTCTTTCTCTGCGTTTTGGCTACACCACCTGCGGATTTCGTCAACAAGTTTTTTCCCCTCTGCTTCTTCCAGTTCTCTCAGGTCAGCTTTCCGTGATTCCATCGTTTTTTCAGATGCTTTTTCTCCGAAAAAATCAACAGCGGCAGCCTGATAGTTCACCGGCTTGATGTAGTAACCGACGCCGTATTCCTCCAAACCCTCTGCCCAGTTGGGATGACTCGTTTCAAACTGGTCTTGATAATCGTCAAGCAGGACAGATGATATCAAATCATCTGCTGCAAACGAAAGCGTGCCGCTTAATTCTTTCACTTCGCCGCCGGCACTTAGCTCTGCATTGAAGTGGTAAGAATCCTCATCAGAAGTATTCTGAATATCTAGTGCGGAAATCTCCCAACTGTTTCCCATGCCGAGAAAAGCCGCGTCAAGCTTCCACATGGTTCGCTCGGCAAGCAATTGATTTAGGCACTCATCAGTGAGGTATTCCGATACTCCGCGGCAATATTCTTTCAAGGCATCGTGTAAGACAGCTTCGTCGGTAAAAAGCTCAGAATTGTTTTGAAGATTTGTCATCAGTTCATCATTTCTTCCGTCGCTGTTCACCGTGAAGAAATCCGTCAGAAAACGATTTGCCAGCTCCTTGTTTTTTGAATCGCTGTCTTTAAGAGCACACCCCGTAAACATTGCGGCACTCAATCCAACACATAAAAGCAGAACGAATAATGATCTTTTTGCTTTTTTCATGATTATACCTCATTCAAGATATTTTATATGAAAAATTTAAGGTCTGTGGTGAACTCCAGTAATGATAAAAACGTAAGTAGTACCATTTTGGAGAGCTTGAAGTACCCGTAATAGGTGCTGTATATTCCTGTAAACTGGTTGAATCAAAAGAATCTACTTCATATAAATCCATATCGCCATGATGCGCCTCATATAATACGCAGAACATTTTTCTTCCTGAAATCGAATTCCCAAATTTGATTGAAAGTGTGTCATTGCTAGTACTTTTTATTTTAGGTTGATTGTATAATCAAGTTGAACAATTAAATAAAAAATCCATAGCAACGCCTT
>CAVCUM010000075.1:0-2196 GCA_963605385.1 Lachnospiraceae bacterium | reverse complement strand
CAAAGCCTTGACTTCACGTATTCTTGGTATCATAATTGCACATCCTTAAAGAAACCGCCTTCATAATCTACAGGCACAAACATACATTTTCTTTTCAAGTTGAAGTATACGGCAAAAGAGTTCCGCCGTCAAAAGAATTTATTTGCTTATTGAATTTCAATGTTATGGACGCCGTAATCCAGAATGATGTTTATAAGCTCATTGCGGGAATAGTTGCTTTCGCTTGCGATTCTGTCCAGCTCCTTTAAGGTATCCTCTCTTATCCGTACCGAAATTATTTTGTTTCCGTCTTCTCCGCGTTTTTTGATGACCAATGTATCTTTGCCCATAAAAACACCTCGCAATCCATATAAATTATAGATTGACAAGCAATTGTAAAATATACTACAATATGATTATGTTTTTGCTATCAAATTGTATTACAAAGGGGTGATTTTATGATTGTGGTCGAACAAGACGCAGTACGGTTTTCTCCGTAATTGTGCCTGTTATTGGCAAATATTAATCGTATCGCACGGCAAAAGCATGGATATTATCTTTTCTAAAGTGAAGTGAACTGTGATACATCGCACATAGCAAAAAACCGGAGGGGGTTCCTCCGGTTTTTGCTACTGTAAGAGCACGAATGTCAAGCAGATTCTTGACTTTCGTGCTTATTTCGTTTATATTATTAGCGCGAAAGTGTGGTGATGGCGATGAGTGAAATAGAAAGGTTTGTTCGGGAGCATGAATATCTTACTCCGGGAATTGCCGCTGAATCCGGTATATCCAAGTACAAATTTTATAAATACGTTAGGGAAAACAACTTGGAGCAGGTTGGGCACGGAATTTATATTGCCGGTGAAGGCTGGGCAGATGAACTTTTCCTTTTGCATCAAAGATGCCCCAATGCTGTTTTTTCGCACGATGAAGCGTTTTATTATTACAACCTGACGGACAGAGAACCGCTCAAGCATACGTTGACCGTTTATTCCGGCTATAACACAAGCAGGCTGACTGCAGATGGCAAATGCAAAGTTTATACCGTAAAAAAAGAGCTTTTGAACCTTGGTAAAATCTCGGTCAAAAGCAACTGCGGGAACGAAATCCCGATGTATGATTTGGAGCGAACGATCTGCGACTTAATCCGCAGCAGAAATTCTATCGAGAAGCAGGAATTCAATTCAGTTCTGAAATCTTATGTTTCCGGGAAAGATAAAGATTTAAACCGCCTTATGGAATATGCAAAGATGCTTCATGTAGATAACATAATACGCAGGTATATGGAGGTGCTTTTGTAAATGAATCTTACGCCGGAACAGGTAAAAGGTCACATCAAAAGTATAGCTTTAAAGAGTAAAGCAGACGCAAGAACGCTGATGCGAATTTATATGATGGAGCGATTTCTGGAAAGAGTTTCCGTTTCGAGGTACAAGGACAGTTTTGTCCTTAAAGGCGGAATGCTTGTAACAGCGTTGGTCGGCGTGTCGCTCAGATCCACAATGGACATCGATACAAGCATTAAAAATCAAAATCTTAGCATCGAGAATGCGCACCGGATTATCAATGAGATCAAGGATATCGACATTGGAGACGGCGTTTCTTTTGAGATTAAAGAAGTCTCAAATATCATGGATGAAATGGAGTATCCGGGCATACGCTTCACTTTAAATGCTTTGATGGGAAAACTGATCACACCGATGAAAATTGATATTTCAACAGGAGACGTAATAACACCGAAGGCAATAGAGTATTCATATAAGCTGTTGCTTGAAGATAGAGTAATTTCTCTGTGGTCATATAACCTTGAAACAATACTTGCGGAAAAGCTGCAGACGGTTCTCGCGAGAGGCGTTCTGAACACACGTATGAGAGACTTCTATGATATAAAGACACTGCTTGATATTTATGAACAGGAGATCGACAAAAGAATCTTTAAGGAAGCGTTCAATGCGACATGCAGAAGGAGAGGGACAGAGCGATTGACAACAGACGCTCCGCGTATCTTAGCCGCAATCGAAAGCGATAAACAGTTACACGCTCTGTGGGAAAACTATAAGAGCAAATACCCTTATGCAGGCGGAATCAGCTATGAAGACATTATATACAGCGTGAAAGATTTGTCACATAAAATCGAATAATGCTGACAAAAAACCGGAGGGGGTTCCTCCGGTTTTTGTTATAGATGGGATTATTATCAGACGAGCTCGATGACTG
>CAVCUM010000074.1:0-2216 GCA_963605385.1 Lachnospiraceae bacterium | reverse complement strand
CGAGAGCAGCATCGCCCCGACACCATGACTGCGGATGAAGTCTCCTTTGCAGAAAATATGCAGAACCAGTTGCGAGAGGCAATGAACTTTGAGGGCAGTTCCGAGGAAAAACAAATCCGTGCGTTCATGGCAACTATCGGGCTTGATTATGACACACTTACGAAGGAAGAATTTGTCTCAATCATCAGCGGACTTAAAAAGTCCAAGTATCTGAAAAGCCCCATCAGCCAACGCGGGAAAACGACCATAACCCATGGCAAGGGGAAACGGAAGAAGCACTGAAACAACGGCGGCGCTGCAGCGGAACGAGGGCTTTTATATACCTCTGCTTCCTTTTCCGGACAGGCGGATTTTGCTTCTCAAAAATCCTGCATTTGTACCGCAACCCACGTCACAAAACCCGCCTGTCCTACTGCCGCGAAAAAGCGTTTGCCGCCACACTCTGCCCTGTTGCAGAGTACGCCGCCAACCCCCTTTCCCGCGTCAGCCGGAAGCAAAGGTATAACACACTAGACTTTCCTACGGAAAATCGTGTGCCAACAGGGATGCTCGCGCCCCTATTGGAAACCCAGCGTCAAAGGGATGCTCCCTTTGAAATCCCTCATTTTCCTCGCAGGTGCATATACAACTGCAAAAAGCAGCTTGTAATGCCTGCTCAGAAAATGCAAAAGGAAGCAGTCCTATCACATGATACTCGCGTGGTAGAACTGCTTCCTTTTATTGAATTGCAGCATCGAACAGGCTCTGCAAAACCTGTCCAATGTCTGCATTGATGCAGACGGAATGTCCCTTAAGCGCCTCCGGACACATCTCCTGCCCTTGGTTGATATTCGTGTGTTCATTCGTAAAAAATCAAGACGGGCAACGACAGAAAACATATTCTCCACAGAAGATTTACGCATAGGATATGCTGGATAGCAGGATGCTGTCCTTATACGAATTGCAGCAACCAAAAATTATCCGTCTCGATTTTCTTTACGAATGCACCATTCCTTGAAAGATACGCTATAATATAGTTGGTTTAAGTGTTTGAACGGAGGCGAGAAATCAATATGAACCCAGAGGAACAAATTCAGAGTTTGGCAGAAGGATTTTCTTCATGCGCCAAGCTGCTTACAGCGATTGGGGACGAAACCCGGCAGCATCTGATTCTGGAAATGATGAAGATGGGGAAGTGCAGCGGTGTCCGGGTTATGGAAATCACAGAAAGAACAAATCTCTCTCGTCCAGCGGTGTCACATCATCTGCAAATTATGAAAGATGCGGGAATCGTCAAAGTCCGCAAGGAGGGCACCATGAACTTCTATTATTTTGACCCTGAGATGGAAGCACTGGAACGCCTGATTGACACATTACAGCTTGCAAAAAAAATTTCTGGCGCACTGCCTGATAGAACAAATGAAAATAATTGATCATGCGGAGGTAAAGCAAAATGGAAATATTGGAACTGATGAAACAGCGGCATAGCGTCCGTCAATATACTGATCGGGTAATTGAAGCGGAAAAACGATCTGCTCTGGACAATCTGATTCAGGAAATCAATGGAAATACAGGGCTGCACATTCAGATTTTTTATGAGGAGCCCAAGTGCTTCAACTCCATGATGGCGCACTATGGAAAGTTTACCGGTGTGAAGAACTATATCGCCCTTGTAGGTAAAAAGTCCGCATCACTGGAAGAAACGCTGGGCTACTATGGTGAGCAGATCGTTCTGAAAGCACAGGAACTTGGGCTCAATACCTGCTGGGTGGCCATGACTCACGGCAAAAGTAAGGCTGAGATCAGCAAGGACGAAAAGCAAGTTTGCCTGATCTCCCTCGGATATGGGGCATCCAGCGGCATACCTCATAAAAACAAATCGCTGTCTGATGTGTGCAATTATTCTGCGGAGATGCCGGACTGGTTTCTCAGTGGTATGGAAGCCGCACTACTCGCGCCTACTGCCATGAATCAGCAGAAGTTCTTTTTTGAATTCATGCCGGACAGTACGGTAAAAGCAACCTACGGTAGAGGCTTTTATACAAAGCTAGACCTTGGCATTGTAAAGTACCATTTTGAAATGGGATCTGGAAGAAAAATTTAATTGCTTTCGCTCATGCCTTCAAACCGCCGCTGTATCAATTCGATGAACAGCTCCATCGCAGGCGTGATCCACTTGTTTTTGTGGCAGGTGCATACTGCCGTGAGCTTTTTGTCGGTCAGTTCCGGCACTTTCA
>CAVCUM010000073.1:0-2359 GCA_963605385.1 Lachnospiraceae bacterium | reverse complement strand
TGAGGTTTTGTTACCTCAATCTCAACACTCGTTGCATTTGTTACTTGAACTTAAGTAAAGGAGGCATTGCTATAGGAGTCAAGGATGATGGTTTCTTGAATGATTATGGATTCTTTAAGCCTGGTTATGGTAAACGAGTTTCATTGCATCCAGATACAGGTATGGAATTCTCCAAATTTAGGGTGCCTTTCTATAAAGAAGCTATCTCAGATTGTTTGAGATTCCATGCTGATTTAAATCAGATTGGATCAATAGGTTGGGATGTCGCCATAACAGAAGACGGTCCTTTGTTTATTGAAGGTAATGACAACTGGGAAATCTCATTACATCAGACTTGTGGCGGATTGAAGAATCGATTTGAAGAATTGCAAAGATAATAAATTATCACTAGTGACTATTAAAAAAATTTAATGCTGGTTGAAATTAATTTCTAGTTGACCATGATTATCGTCCGAGGCCTCGTCGTTGACGTGAAAGAAGAGTTCTTGGGTCGTGTCTTTGGTATGCAAAGAGCTACCAAAGATGCGCATGACCTTAATAATCGCTCGGTTGAGTTAGATGTCGTGCTTGATGATTCTCATGAGGCCGTAGGTGATGATGACCACATGTATTTGAATGCGGACAACGTTCTTAGGTTCGTCACAAAAGGTCTTGACTCGGAGGTGTTGCTTAATCCATTTAAGGAAGAGTTCGACTTGCCGTCGATATCGGTACAGACGGGCGATATCCTTGGCAGGCATGTCGAAGTTGTTGGTGTGGTAGGTAAAAAAAGCAAACTCTTCGAAAATGAGACAGTTTCGGATAGAGTTCGCCTTAGAGAGCAGACTTCGGTTGGCAGGATGGCCTCCAAACTCAAGAAAAAACGGTTTGTTTGCATGGACAATAGTAATATCAGTGAGTTCCTTCAGGCTTCGATATCCAATCATTTGACCAAATATCAATACCTGCAACTGATTCCAAGGGGAGAAGGTCCATCCATTTATCTGATTATCGTGTATGCGGATCAATCTTTCGAAGTACCTCTTGGGAAGAAATTTGGTTGTCTGCATAAAAACAAAGTGCCCAACACTCATATACGTTCCAGTGTGATATCGGATACAATGATACGCAATTCAAAAGTGCGACAAGATTTTTATTACTTAAAGTTTTGTGCATAAGTATGTTATAAAACTAATTAATAATAATTAGAAGATATTGGTATAACTATCTAAAAATTGACCATATGAAGACTATAGGATTCCTTATCAGCCATAAGGAGAATGAAAAACGTCGTGCGCTTGTGTCGGCTGATGTTAAAAATATTAAGAACAAAGAAAATGTCTTTATCGAAACTGGTTATGGTGATGTTTTGGGATATTCCGACGAAGACTATCGCTCAGCAGGCGTAAACATCTCGTCTAGGGATGATATTCTCGTTAAGGACATTATTTGTGACCCGAAGATTGGAGATGCCGAATATCTTGATAGGCTTCACGGCCAGACAATCTGGGGATGGATTCACGCCGTGCAGAACAGGGATATTACCGATAAACTGATTAATGGCAATTTAACAGCTTTCGCGTGGGAAGATATGTATGAAGGCGGACGCCACTGTTTTTGGAGGAACAACGAGATTGCCGGAGAGGCGGCTGTTCTTCACGCGTATATGTGTTATGGCGTTTTTCCCTACAATACAAAAGTTGCAGTTTTGGGGAGAGGCAATACAGCTATAGGAGCAGTGAAGACACTGAACTTTCTTGGGGCAAATGTAACCGTATACAATAGACATACGGAAGCGCTCCTTCGGGAAGAACTTGGGCAATATGATGTCGTGGTAAATGCCGTGCTTTGGGATACAAGACGCAAAGACCACATCATCAGCCGGGAGGATCTTAAAAGGATGAAACGGAATAGCATGATTATAGATATAAGTTGTGACCGCAACGGAGGGGTGGAGACATCTATCCCGACAACATTCGACAATCCGTCATATATTGTTGATAGTGTGCTCCATTATGTTGTTGATCACACCCCTTCATTGTTCTATAAAACGGCTTCTGAGAGTATCAGCCGAGAAGTAGGAAAATATGTCGACCAGCTCATCGAAATGAGACCCGAAGCGGTACTGAGCGCTGCGGAAATCGTGCGGGAGGGTGTACTTATCGACCCACGCATTGCCCAGTTCCAGGGCCGTTGATAAAAATGCGTTGAGTTATGGGTGTTAGACATTTTTTGCTCTTCCGCGTTGAGAAAACTGAATTTTCTTTTCTTGGATAAACTCCGCCTTGTTGGCCATTTAAAGCTCACATCAATAAGCGAGGCCCTCTGAGGCCCTCCGAAGTGCAGCAAATCCCCATGCCGAGCCATACGGAGGCTATTT
>CAVCUM010000072.1:0-2382 GCA_963605385.1 Lachnospiraceae bacterium | reverse complement strand
CCAGCAGGCAGCCCAGATATTCCTTTACGCCGTCCTTACCGAAATACACCTTGGTTTTGTTTTCAAAAATAAAATTATTCATGGTAACGCATCCTTTCTGAACTTCTGCCTAAAAGTCCGTCCGAAGACGTGTACTCGCTCACATCTGCCGTTCAGGACTTTTATAGTAGAACTTTCCTATAGTATAAAAAAAGCAAGAGTTCAAGAGAAGTCTCGCTTAGTTCATCAGTATATACCTTTGGGTTATAATTAGTCGTACAGTTCTGTCCGTACAGCTTTCGCTGCATCTAAAAAGCGCTGTACATTCGGTGTTGGTTCCGGAGAATGAAGAATGCCGTATGGAATACTGTGATCCCATTCTATCGGAATGACCTTCAAAAGCGGATGCACATTCGCCCAACCGGGAATCGCCAACAGCACATCGTTGGTGTTCTCGCAGCGGTTGAACACATCCATACTGTAAAAATCGAAATCTACGATATGGATCTTGGGATGGTGCTGCCACAGATCGTCCCGGAGCTGATCCACATAGTGGCTCCATCCCCGGTGCATCAACATAAGGTTTTCGCCATAAAGATCCGTAATCTGTAATTTATCCTTTGCTGCCAGTCGATGGTGAATGGAAACAGCACAGTGGAACGGGCCTCTGACCAACTCCAGTCCCGCGCACCCCCGTAGCTTAAGCATGGTCTCATCGAAAATACCGCCCACCACATCAATGTTCTTGCCAAGGTTTGCAAGTATCTCCCGTGCATTTTCCGGGGTATTCTCAAAGGGAACGATCTGAAATTTAATATCCGGGTGCAAAGTTTGAACTTTTGACCAGAGCTCCATCAGAAGCTGCGCAGGAGTCATTGGCGATGATCCGATACGAATGATATTTTCGTCCTCCTGCATAGCATTTTTTGCCCGGGTCACTGAATCCCGGCAATACTGGATGATATATTTGGCATCCTGATACATGGAGCACCCGGCCTTTGTCAGAGTAAGCCCCCGATGGCTGCGGTCAAAGAGCTTCACCCCCAGAGATTCTTCCAGCAGGTTGATCTGCTTGATTACCGCCGTAGGCGTGATGTAGCTTTCCTCGGCGGCCTTATTGAAGCTGCCCGCATCGGCCACACGAAGAAATGTTTCCAGCTGTTGGTTATACATAAAGCACCTCCTTTTTTCATAGCATCATCTCCATTTTTTAATACTGTGATTCTTTGAACACAATACCGTTTCTCTCAAAAAATTTCAACAGAATCACAGCCAATACAAGTATTGCACATTCAGAAATACCGTAAGTAAACCAGATAATCCCCTCGCCAAGCAATACCGGAAGTCCTCGAATGATAAGTGTATTAAATATCAGGGCACGACAGATATTGAGTGGAATTGCATAGCCGGAACGCTCTGTAGAGTACAGATAAGCTGAAATCATGGTATTTAATCCAACCACAATAAATGCCCACGCGTACTGCGACAGATATTTCAGTGTATATTCCAACGTCTCAGTATCTGCACCAAACAGGCTGCATATCGGTCTGCCAAAGAGAATGCATAATCCAACGATTACAATACTTCCTGCCAAACTAATAAGCATACCTCTACGGAAATACCATTTCATATCCTTTTCTTCCTTTGCTCCATAGGTTTGACCAAATAAAGGTTGTAAACCCTCGGCAGCTCCCGAGAACACGGAAATCGCCAAAGATGCAACATAAGAAATAACCGCAAAAGCATTCGCGCCCATTTCGCCAAAGTTAGCGACAATGACAGTATTCAAACAAATTGTTGTGATCTGAGTTGCGAACTGTGCAATCATTTCCGGTAAACCAAAGAAAATAACCTGACCAAACATCCCTATTTGCGGTTTGTAAAAACGGATGCGCAAATCTCCCTTTCGGCAGATAAAATGAATCGCAACAATCAGCCAGCTTATGGTCTGTGAAATGCCAGTAGCAACTGCTGCTCCCATGATCCCCATTTTCATTGGGAACACAAATAGCCAATCCAAAAAGATATTCAGCACTGTGCTGGCAATCGTAGCCACCATGACGAGCATAGGCGAACCATCGTTACGGCAGAAAAACTGGAAATTGACGGACAGTGCGGATGGAATTGCAAACAATCCCCACCAGAATACATATTCCTTAACCATGGGCATATAGAAAGCATCTGCCCCAAGAAACGTAGCTAACGGTCCGGTCAGCAGTGTGCAGACTATGGTGATAATTGCTGCAAAAAAGACATTGGCAGTCAGAGAATGCAAAAATGCTTGATTTGCCCCCTCCTTATCATTCTGTCCCAAGCGGATAGCTGCAATCGCACATCCTTCTGTATAAAAACCTCAGATAACGGCGATGTTGATATATATATATAGATGTTGATATATATATA
>CAVCUM010000071.1:0-2399 GCA_963605385.1 Lachnospiraceae bacterium | reverse complement strand
CAACGCATATTCCGCAGCCCTTGCACCATTTTGGATTAATAACCAATTTCTTGTTATTTTCCATCAGTTCACCTCATAATTGTTTGTTTAAAATGTTTTTTTTTAGATACTATTTATAATAGCACATCGTTTTTCAATTTCAAGGGCATATATGGAAAAGCACTTTTTTTGAACAATATAATTGACTGGTTTAACAAAGTAAACCATTGAAAAACAGCCGACCTACTTCGCGGCCAGCTGCTTTATGATAATCTCTGTATTCAACTTGTATGCAGCGTAGGGCTGAGCCTTTGCGCGGGCCTCCGTCCAGTACGCTTCCTTGTGCTTTTCGAGAATCTCCTCCTGGCTAAGCCCAGCCTTGATTCCATCCAAGATTAGGTCTCTCTCCCTCTTTTGCTCTGCGAGATAATCGTCAAAGAACTGATATCTATATGCACTCGGGCAAACGCCATAATGCGGGAGAATCAAGCAGTCGTAGTCAAGCTTTTTCAGCCTTTCCGTCGACTCAATGCACTGCGCAAGGCTCTTTACTGGAGCCGTATTGATTCTGCCTGGGCCTCTAAGAAGACCTGTCGACTCACAGGAAATCAAGATTCTTCCTGGCATGAGCATATATGACAGCGAACAATCCGTGTGACCTGGCGTCTCGTAGACCTTGATTGTTATGTCGCCGAGGCTTATCTCCTCGCCATCCTTTACGATTCTGTCAACACGCATACCTAGGGCCGTTATCGTAACGCCATCCTTGTGATATTGCTCCTTCGCCTTGTTTCCGAGCCTCTCCATGGTCGCTATTGCACCCTCGCTAGCGAACACCTTGCTAGCCTTGAGATTGCCGCAAACCTTGGCATTTGGCCATCTGTCGAGTACATAAGGAAGTGCACCGATATGGTCGTAATGCGTGTGTGAAGTCAAAATATAGTCCAGACTCCTGCCCGTGCCTTCAAGGGCCACATCAATATTATGCAATAAGTTCTCGTAAAAACACGCCATGCCCGTGTCGTACAGCGCAGTTTTTTCGCTTCCAAGAATAAGAAGTGCCTCTCCACCAGCACCGCCCGTCACGCGAACGATGCACTCCGGAAAGTCCAGCCTATTTTCTCCAGGAAACTCCGTAAAAAAGCTGTCATCCAGCTCGCAAATCATCTTGTCTTTTATGTTATTTTTCAAATCACTTTTCATTTTCAATCTTCTTCAATCTTCGCTTTCCTGTATTTTCTTTCCTGTCTCAGCCCTATTTTCAGTCATTTTTCAGTACTTTTTTCGGCTCTATATGTTATGACAAAATTGCTCACCAAAAGTGCGATAACCACAAACCCCAGATACCCTTCAGCACTGAACATGTACGCGACTATGTTCTTGAATCCGAAAAGCCCAAGGGCAAATGCCGCACAAGTTGTAAGAATCACGATTTTGCTTTTATTTGGTCCTGCTGGGATTTTCGTCGTAAACCCATAGAAATTGCTCGTCGCAGCACAGTAAATCGCCGCGAAAAGCACGATGGAATAGATCATTCCAGCTGGTTTTGAAATCACCTGCGCATAAGCGAGCATCGGCATATCGCTTGCATCCGCAAAGCTCATGTCGCTTTGGAGCGCAAGAATTATAACGAGTGCAAGTATACCCACCATAAGTCCGCCAAGTGTTGCGCCAAGCAGCGCATGTTTTTCGCTCCTGGCGTGCATCGATGAGCTTGAAATAATCGGAATCATCGACAGAAGATTATACGAAATATACACGAGTGCACCGACAACCCAGTTCGGTGCCATCGTGGCTGGCTCAATCTCCTGATGATATCCCAAATCGCCAAAATCCGTGGACATGATTATGATGCTTGTTGTAACGACGAGGGCAAACAGCACTGGCATTACATACCTAAACACATGCGAAACTCTCTCGAAATCGCCGAGCACCGTGATTACAACTAAGAAACAAATAATCACTCCGCCAATTATCTTGTTTACTCCGTAATTTTGATTAAGAAGAGAGCCCCCTGCCGCCGACATTGTCACCAAAACAGAAAAAAGCATAACCGACATAAAGACGCTTACGCATTTTCTAATCCTAGGATGGCCCTCAGGTGTCACTATAATTGCAAAATCATTTGTTTGCTTTTTTCTTGCTATATACGATGTCATAAAGCCGAGCACTATAAAGCAGCTCGCAACAAAACAAGTTCCTATGAGCCCCTTTGCCCCAAAGAGTCCCATGAACTGCCATAGCTCTCTTCCAGATGCAAACCCAGCTCCCATAATAGCGCCCACAAACATCAGCGCCACGTTAAAAAAGCTAAGTCCGTCCTCCTGTGATTTATTCTTTTGCATTTATTTTCTCGTGCCTCCATTCCGCCTATACGACTGGCGTTACCTCGTTTTGAGTCTTGTATGCGAGGTCCTTGA
>CAVCUM010000070.1:0-2459 GCA_963605385.1 Lachnospiraceae bacterium | reverse complement strand
AATTTTAGATTTTTTTTATTTTTCAGCACCTGCCTGCTTCAACATGAATCGGACGGATCTTCAACACTTGCGAACGCTTAAGCAACATATTGAATCTCCCGCAAAGCCGCAGAAATGCGGCTTTTTTCATGCTTTCAACTTGTCAAATTTTCCGGAAATTTGTGTTGTATGTGTTGTACGGTGTTGTATTTTATGCTATAATTGAAGGCATGAAACTAAACTATGACAAAAAATCAAAAGATCCTACTTACTTTATCCAGATGGGCTTCCGCAACGGCAAGAAGACCTCTACCCGCAACGTTGCCCGCATTGGCAAGCATTCCGAGCTTCTAGCCCAAGGCATTTCTGATCCTCTGGCTTATGCAATGCAAAAGGTTGCAGAGGCAAACGAGCAGCAAAAGGAAGGCAAGGTCTCCCTCGAGATGAAAATCGACTTTGGTGAGAAACTGACAGCCTCAACTGCAGCTGCATCTTCCTCGACAAACCTTGGGATTGGATACTTTTTCCTCCAGGCCATCTATCACCAGCTGGAACTTGACCGCTTTTTCCTGGATGTCACCAAAGGAACAAAGATCGCCTTTGATCCCAATGATGTAAACCGGTTTCTTACCTATGCAAGAATTCTGGACCCGGATTCAAAGCTTGGAACCTATGAACATCTGGACCGGTTTTATGAAAAGCCCGCCTTTGGATATCAACACATCCTTCGGACGATGGATATCCTTTACCAGAACTATGATTCTTATATTTCTCATCTTTACGAAAAGAGCGGGAACATCGTAAAGCGTAATTCTGCCGTCTGCTACTTTGACTGCACGAATTACTACTTTGAAGCAGAAACTGAAGATACCTATATCGATGAAGCAACCGGAGAAGTGCTTCGCGGACTGCGCAGATACGGACCATCCAAAGAGCACCGGCCGAATCCATTAGCTGAGATGGGATTATTTATGGATTCACAAGGAATACCGATCTCCATGTGCATTGCCAACGGTTCTGACAGTGAGCAGACACTGGCCATTCCGCTTGAGAAAAAGATCACAGAAATGTTCAAAGGCAAGAAGTTCATCTACTGTGCTGATGCCGGACTTAATTCTATCGATATCCGGCTCTTTAACAGCATGGGGGGAAGATCCTTCATCGTCACACAGTCTGTTAAAAAACTCTCTGATGCTCTACAGACAGCTGTTTTCAACGACTTTGATTATCATCTTCTTTCCGATGGCTCCCCGGTAACCATAGAGAAGCTTAAGAGCTTCGACCACATGGATGAGAAAAATCGTCCGCTGTATCAGGACCGGGCGTTCAAGCTTCTCACCGCAGACCGTGCGGTCGATGTCGGACTTACAGAGGAAAAGATTTGCCAAAACGGGAAAAAGAAGACCGTAAAGTCTAAGGCTTTGCTCAAACAGACAATCATTATTACCTTTTCCCGCAAGATGATGGAGTATCAGCGGCATATCAGGAACAATCAGATTCAGCGGGCCAAGAATCTTCTGAAAAACCTTGATCCTGAAACCTTTAAGAAAGGACCTCACGATGTCACACGTTTCATCAAGCGTACCTCCAGTACCGCGTCAGGAGACGCTGTAACAGATAGGTACATGCTGAATGAGGATCGTATTGCTGAAGAGGAGAAATATGATGGGTACTATGCCATTGCAACGAATCTGGTACCGGAAAAAGGAGAATCTCCCGAAGCTTTTGTCCGCAGCATTCTGTCTGTCAACGAGAAACGTTACAAGATCGAAGACTGCTTCCGCGTAATGAAAACAAACTTTTCAGCCCGGCCAGTATTCCACCAGACAAAAGAGCGGATCACAGCTCACTTTATGATCTGTTACACTGCTCTTCTTATTTACCGGCTGTTGGAAGTAAAGCTGGATGCCTATGGAGCGAAGCTAGGCGAAGGCATGCAGCACTTTACAACCGCTAACATCATCGAAACCTTGAAAAACATGCAGGTATCGAATGTGCAGGACATGTATTACATGGCCACCTACACTAGCTCCCAGACGCTGAATGCCCTGAATGGAATCTATGATCTGAAGCTCGACAAAAAATACTACCAACCCAAGGAATTGAACCGTACCCTAAGGAGTATTTCCTGACGCTACAAAGGCAGTGCTTCAGCGGGTGGAGAACTAGTTTTCTTATCCGCTTACTAATCCTGCTATGCAGGCGTCAGGTGCGGGCGGGTCCCATGGGCGGTTTTATCTTGGGCCCGCGCCGCTTTGACGCCGGACGAAATAAAACAACCGCCTGTATAGGCACACAATTTTTTTGAATTTCAGTTCTGAAGCATCACTTCCATACAACACTTTTAGAAAACCCAAAGAGCTCAGAAACCGCGTAAATACGCCGTTTCTGAGCTCTATTCTTTTCTTCATCTGTTGAAGACGGGATCATAGCACTATTTTCACAGTTTGCACCTAGTAATTTTAGATTTTTTTTATTTT
>CAVCUM010000069.1:0-2479 GCA_963605385.1 Lachnospiraceae bacterium | reverse complement strand
CTTACTAAGGATGAGCTTCAGGTATGGGTTGATTATGCCAATGAAAATGACGCCATAATTATTTTTGATGCAGCCTATGAGGCGTATATTTCCGAGGATGATGTTCCTCACAGCATATATGAGTGCTTTGGGGCAAGAAACTGTGCAATAGAGATTCATTCTTTTTCAAAGAATGCTGGATTTACGGGGCTGAGACTCGGTTATACAGTTGTTCCGGATGAATTGTGTATTGGAAAAGCAAACCTTCATGATATGTGGGCAAGAAGACATGCCACGAAATATAACGGAGCTCCTTATATCATTCAGAGAGCCGGGCAGGCTGTTTATTCTGCAAAAGGTCAGAGAGAAATCCAAAAGCAGATTTCGTATTATATGAAAAATGCAGCCTATATTGCCGACAATCTAAAGGCATGCGGCATAAAGGTAAGCGGAGGAATAAATTCACCTTATATTTGGCTAAAAACTCCCGATGGGTTGAGCAGTTGGCAATTTTTTGATAAACTGTTAAACGAGGCTTCGGTTGTAGGTACTCCCGGTGTCGGCTTCGGACCGTGCGGGGAAGGCTATTTCAGACTTACGGCATTCAATACCTATGAAAACACAGTCGAAGCGGTTTCCAGGATTAAAGAGCTTTCTTTTTAATTAAATCTTTATGATTGAGGTCACGATATGTGTGGAATAGTTGGATATTGCGGAAATAAGCAGGCAGCCCCCATTTTACTTGAGGGCTTGTCAAAGCTTGAGTATCGCGGTTATGATTCGGCCGGTCTTGCAGTCAGAAACGGGGATTTGCCGATAGAGGTTGTAAAGGCGAAGGGGCGTCTGTCAGCTCTTAAGAGCAAGACAAACGACGGAGATTCCCTGAAAGGAACATGCGGAATCGGTCACACCAGATGGGCGACACACGGTGAGCCGAGCGAGAATAACGCTCACCCCCATGTCAGTGACGATTACAATGTAGTAGCCGTTCACAACGGTATCATAGAGAATTATACCGAGATAAAGGACAAGCTTTTAAAGAAAGGCTATTCTTTTTATTCCGATACAGACACTGAAGCTATCGTAAAGCTCATAGATTATTATTATAAAAAGTACAATATCGGTCCTGTAGACGCTCTTGCAAAGACGATGGTCAGAGTAAGAGGGTCTTATGCGCTTGCCGTTATGTTTAAGGAATATCCCGGAGAAATCTGGGTGGCAAGAAAAGACAGCCCCCTTATAATCGGAACAGGGAAGGGCGAATCCTTCGTAGCAAGCGATGTTCCTGCAATTTTAAAGCATACAAATCAGGTTTACTATATAGGAAACCTTGAAATGGCCTGCCTTGAAAATGAAAAGGTTACTTTTTACAATCTTGACGGCGAGGTTATTTCAAAGGAGCTTACCGAGATAAAATGGGATGCCGAATCTGCCGAAAAGGGCGGTTTCGAACATTTCATGATGAAGGAAATCCATGAGCAGCCAAAGGCCGTAAAGGACACGCTCGGTGCATATATTCATGACAACAGTATTGATTTTGGCGGAGCAGGACTTGACTTTGACAAGTTAAGTGACACAGGACGAATTGTTATTTCCGCCTGCGGATCCGCGTATCATGTCGGGATGGTAGCCCAGTACGTCATTGAGAAGCTTGCAAGAATCCCCGTAAGAGTGGAGCTTGCATCGGAATTCAGATACAGAGATCCTATTTTAAGCAAGAATGATTTAGTAGTTGCAATCAGCCAGTCTGGTGAGACCGCAGATACACTTGCTGCCATCAGAGAGGCAAAGGGACAGGGATGCTTTACCCTCGGAATTGTTAATGTTGTCGGCTCGTCAATCGCAAGGGAGGCGGACGGTGTTGTTTATACAATGGCAGGTCCTGAAATCGCGGTTGCTACCACCAAAGCATACAGTGCGCAGCTGGTTGTTATTTATCTGCTTGCACTTGAACTTGGATTAAAGAAAGGCACCTTGGACAAAGAAGAGTACGAACGTCTTTTAAACGAGTTAAATGCCCTACCTCAAAAAATGGAAAGAGTTCTTGAAGACAAGGAACGTATCCAGTGGTTTACATCGAAGTTTTCAAATGTTAAAGACGCTTTCTTTATCGGTCGCGGCATCGATTATGCTATTTCGATGGAAGGCTCGCTTAAGATGAAAGAAATCAGCTACGTTCATTCGGAGGCTTATGCGGCAGGCGAGCTTAAGCACGGAACGATTTCACTGATTGAAGACGGAACCCTGGTAATAGGAATTCTTACGCAGAGTAATCTTTATGAGAAGACACGCTCAAATCTCGTGGAGGTCAAGAGCCGCGGAGGGTACTTAATGGGTATCACAAATGCAGGCAATTACTCAATTGAGGATTTGGTTGATTTTACAATTTATATTCCCAAAACAGAGGATATTTTCGCAGAAAGTCTGGCTATCATTCCTCTTCAACTTATGGGATACTATATGTCGGTGGCCAAGGGCCTTGATGTAGACAAACCCCGCA
>CAVCUM010000068.1:0-2550 GCA_963605385.1 Lachnospiraceae bacterium | reverse complement strand
GCGACCGGAAACAGCGAGAAGAATAGGAAATTATAAATTTGCGCAAAAAGAAGCCGTAGCTTCTTCCACAGGTTCAAAGCAAGGACGGAAGCATAGATATCGACCTCGCTGGTGTGCTTCAATTTCATTGTAATGCTGCCAAGAGAATATCTCCGCTTTGCTACTCCGAACTGTCTCTCAATTTCTCCACGTTCTCCGGACTCGAGCCACTCCTCGCGAAGCTGTTTGCGATATGTTGCTAAATCGGTTGGCTTCTTCCCAAGTCGCGGGCCGTTGATGTGAATATTGTGCTCCTTGCAGTATCTGAGGTTTTCTCTCGTCCGAAAAATTGTGTCCGCCAGCACGCGCGCCGGATAGTGACCATAAGATTTCCGATAGGATTCAACAGATGTTTGCAATGTCGTGCTTTCGTTAAAAGCATCCCATCGCAGGTCCTCTATACGAAGATAGCCGTTGACAACACTCATTTCTACTTTGGCACCAAATTCAACAGGCGCATTTTGCTTTCCTCTTACGATTGGCCGCACCCATGGCTGGCTCAGGCTGACAATTCGTCCGTCTATCCGATGTGTTCCGCTTTCAAACATTTCTTTCTGCTGTGTATAGAGTTTTTCCACCACAGAAAGCCTTTCCCGCAGTTTTACAGAAAGTTTCTCCCTGAGCTGTTTATCAATGGCGTGAATCGTCTCGAGATTGCGTTTCAGGTATCCAAGCTGCTGACGTGTCGCTTTTCTGACCATCTTCTTTGACTTTTTTCTTGCTTTCGAAAAGCTGTTATACTGATTTTTGGCTTTCTGACGATAGGTTCTCGGTTTCTTACTTCCAAACGCCCCCACATCATGCAGTTCATCGATAATTGCCTCTGTATTCAATCTGGCTTCATTCAAAAGAGATACATCCGTCGGGAAACGGATATTCTGAGGAGCACAAGTTGCGTCAAGGATCAGAGTGCCTTCATTTTCAGCGTCTTCTGTTTTGGAATCTCCCGGATGATCATCGTCAGAGTTATCATCATCTTTTTCTTCAGGGCGACCGGCAATGTAATCATTGACCCATGCAAGCATTTCCGGTGTGATCCGTTGACGGAAGCGGCTCATTGCACTGGCACTGAAGGGAGCATCGTACTGAAATTGCTGTAATCCGATAAAGTGCTGCAAATACGGATTCATTGCGATCTCGGCAACAACATCATCGTCGGAAGCTTTATACCGCTGTTTGATCAATATAGCCGCAAGTGCCATTCGACCGGAGATTGCCGGCTGCCCGGTTGTACTCTTGAAGTTTTCAGCATACCGTTCCTCGAACTCCATCCAGGGGATCAGTTGGCCTAAACGTACCCATTCATTCTTTGGATTCAGGGGGATCGTACCGAAAAATTCCGGTGCATCAAACAGTGAAATCTGACCATTGTGGCGTTTGTACATATCCATCCTCCGACTTAAGTGCAAGCTTTTTACCCGTTAACACGCGATTCCTTTGCACTTATTATACCACAAACAGCTCACAAATGCTTGTATTTCAACACTTTTTAGATTGGAAGCAGACACTAAAGTAGCATATACCGTCGACGGAGTCAAGGGTCTGCGTGACCGTAACCGGTCACTCCGATGAATGCCGCTGAAGCGGCACCCTTGACAGCGCCGCCGGAATATGCAGTCAGGCAACCAGATGGGGCTTGGCAGCCCCCTCGCCGGACTTTCCGGCGCAGAACTTCATTTTGGCAGAGTCATTTTTGCGAAAAACTATTGACAGTACCTGTGAGGGTGCCCACAAAAGAACAGAATGAAACAAGGCAATTGATAGCCATACGGGAATTTGGTATAGAGGAGCGGTATATTGTCATAGATAAACAGTCTGGTAAGGATTTTGATCGGCCCGGTTACAAAAAGCTTGTGAAGAAAATGAAGTCCGCGGATACACTGGTGATCAAGAGCATCGACAGACTCGGCCGGAATTACGAAGATATTTTATTGCAGTGGCGCATCTTAACACAAGAAAAAGGTGTGGATGTGGTGGTGCTTGATGTGCCTCTGCTCGAGACACGAATCGGACGCGATCTGACAGGAACATTGATCGCAGATATTGTGTTGCAGCTGCTGTCCTACGTCGCGCAGACGGAGCGAGAATTTATCCGGCAGCGGCAAGCAGAGGGGATCGCGGCAGCTAAGGCAAAAGGTGTTCGTTTTGGCAGATGTGCCATAGAGAAGCCAGTGGTATGGGAGTCGGTTTATGCGGCTTGGCACCGTGGTGAAATCTCTGGAAGAACAGCGGCACAACAGCTTGGCGTATCTCATACAACGTTCCAGAATTGGGTGAAAATGCATGATGAATGAACATAGGTTAATTGATATTTTGCAAATTACATAGATGTTTACAAAAGTAGGATTTATTTGCCGCTTTCCTATTGCAATTTCAGTGCGAACGCGTTATAATATTTTGACATGTTGCACATAATACATTCGCATTTTTTTGCATAAAATGTGTAGCAATAATGACAATAGTAGCTATGGCAAATAAATCCCAGGTTGGTTGCCAAAAAATATATAATTT
>CAVCUM010000067.1:0-2583 GCA_963605385.1 Lachnospiraceae bacterium | reverse complement strand
TGCTGCATCGGCCTTGGCCTGCGGAACGTCTTCTTTGACCTCCTCCTTTGCCGTCCGAATCCCAGTCTTTGTACACTTCGCTTAAAAGTCGTACCGCACAACCTGACAATTCTTTACGCCAAATGCTGCAAATTCCGCATTGGTCATATCTTGAAAATAAGACTGCACCATCCGCGCAATGCCGTTGTGTGCCACCAGAATATAGGTCTTCTGATCGGACTCCTCCTTGATTTCATCCAGCAAATTGTAAATCCGCTGTGCAAGCTGCAGCATAGATTCTCCGCCCTCATATCGACAGGCAAACGATTCCTTCGCCCTTTTGAAATCCTCTCCGTCTCGCGGTGTAGATTCCCATTTTCCAAAGTTCTGTTCCTTTAGCCTCGGTTCTTCCCGGCAAGGAATTCCTGTCATTTCTGAAATGATTTTTGCCGTGTCCGCTGCACGACTGAGTGGCGAATAGAGAATCTCGTCTGCCAGAATGCCGCTGCCCAGAATGTTCCTCCCGGTTTCAGCAGCCTGTTCTCTGCCATATTCTGTCAGTGGACTGTCTGTTGCTCCGCATATTTTATTCTCTACATTCCATACGGTCTGCCCGTGTCTTACAAAGTAACAATGGCCCATGCCTTGCTCCTTCCATTACATTTCGTTTCCAATTCAAATCGGACAGCCTATGTCACGTCCTTACCAACAATAGGAACGGTGTACAGCATTGTTCCCTCTGACAAAAGAATCACACGCCCCTAAAACTCATCGAAGTCATCCGGCTCCAGCATTCCATCTCTGTCCCAGTCAAATAAACGATTGTAACGCATCCCTGTATCCCCCTAATGAGACTTGTTAATTCGCCGAAAATAATTTGCTGTTTGCTCCACTCAGCGCGCGCCGCGTGACAATTTATAACCTTTCGAGCAAAAAATAAGAGCTTCGACATTAAGACCGCCAATGTCAAAATGCTGAAGCTCTTTTCTTGTATTTTTATCTGTACATTTTTATAAAACCATCCGGTGTAATTGCCGGAACCTCTGCGTTTTCAAAATCTTTCACATTACAAGTGATAATGTAATCTGCGCCGACATCCTTTGCACATTTATCCTGCAGACAATCCTCAAAATCTTCAAACGAATCTTTTTCAATTGCATCAAGTATCTCCGTCTGTGATGCAGTTGCCACAGTGAAAATCTCGCATATATCTTTCAAATTTTGTCTGCGGTCACGGTCACTGCGCTTTCTTAGTACATACCAAAGGGTTGAAAGCGTATGGAACGCAATGTAGCCGGTACATTCACCAGCTGCACACTTTCTTACAATCTCTACAGACTGCTCAAGATATGGGTCCTCGCGGTTTGTAAGATAATTCAAGAGGATATTCGTATCAATCAATAATACCGAATTTCTCATTCATTGCTTCCTCCCTCTCAGACTCATAGTCAATTGTCTCTGTGGCAGCCTTTCTGCATGTCTCAAGTCTTGCAAAAGCTTCCATCTTGCTATTGTTATTTGCGTGCGTATCTGAAAGTGGCGCCTTAATGATGAAAGGAATGCTTCTTTCTCTTAATGCGGTTCTGGTGAAGGTTTCATAAAAAGTCTGCTTTGTCTGGCCCATTGCATCAAGCATGGCACTCAGCTCTTCATAAATGGAATCCTCTAATCTGATGCTGATTGTTTTCATTTCAAGCACCTCCTTACTACTTTTTAGGTAATTATGTATATATTTGACTCAAATAGCAAGCAATAGCATTCTTTTTGTATTAAATCTTTTAGTCTATCATTTCCTGTTTCCATTTATATTCCGTTCCCAGCATGCCGTGTTTTGCGGCACGTTTTTTCTCTTGATCTTCTCTCAAGGTTTCCTATAGTTATCTTCCGTACATCATGTAAATAAAAAAGGAGAAGACCCCTCGCCTGATAGCATCGGTCCTCTCCCTCATCAATACACATCGCCAGCACTGCGCCCCAAAAGGCCCCGTGCAAAACGATATGAACAGTTGTTATGATAAGAAGATCGTCGCTTTGCAATACCCTGAATAAAAGAATTCCTTCGGATTCTCTCTATACTCTGTCTGATTATCCAGACCTTGGGCATCTTGGCATGAAACTGATATTTTTTGCCCGTCATAAGTCTCAGTGTAAGTCTCTCTTTTAAAAAGCGGACTTCTACTCAGGGTTATGCTGAGCAAAAACACAGCGGGCAGTCGCTTCCGGAACTGCGCATTCACTTTGCGGTCGTCATCCAGAATATTAGAATCTTGGTCTGTGACCATTTTGGCCTGCGCATGTCCTGAGTCACCCTGAACCGCTTTGATGTTGCCCCTTCGCGGACTATGGCTTGACAATATACATCCCACATTTGTCCTCGACACCCATGGGAACTGGCATACGCTCCTGCCCTTTAAGGGCGATCTTTGCGTCTGCCGCTGATGTGGCTCCTCATCACAGGGTTGTGCCTGAAGAATGAATATGTAGTTTTCAAGGTACAAGTCCGGAGTTTCTTGGCTCCTGACATGATCAAGTCTATTCCTGCAGACCTTGATTCTTAAGGTCCAGGCAGTACGGGAACCCCGCCCTGGTTGTACGGGTTTCTGG
>CAVCUM010000066.1:0-2823 GCA_963605385.1 Lachnospiraceae bacterium | reverse complement strand
TCTGCGAGCGCCGGGGCTACAGCACGGAGTATTACATCCTCGTAGACTTCAGCATCCCGTCGGGCAAGAAACGCTTCTTCGTCTATAACCTGCAGAGCGGCCACAGGGTGATGAGTGTAAATTTTAATTGAAAAGTGCAGTGGAAAATGATTGAAAAGTGCACCACCATACGCAAATATTAACCCGTCTTCGTCCTATATGATAAAGAATAAAATAGGCGTAGACACAAATATGTTATCGATGGTAGATAGACAAGCAATCATCCACATGTACAGAGTACAGGGAATGGGTAAGAATGAGATTACCCGTATTACAGGCAACAGTTTTCACACTGTTGACAAAATCATTCGCAGTTATGAAGAAGCCCTCAAAAGCGAGCAAAAGGACGAGGCGTTAAATACGCTTCTGTGTATGGAACCGCATTATGATACGTCAAACCGTAAAGAACGTGTTGTGACAAAGGAAGTAGCTGATATCATTCGCGGTTTCCTACATGAGAACGAAGTAAAGCGCAGTACCGGAATGAAGAAGCAGTGCATGCGCAAGATAGACATGCACGAGCATCTTGTCAGGCATGGATATCGTCTTGCCTATTCTACTCTATGCCAGTACATACGCCGTATAGAAAAAAGGACTATAGCTGATAAACCCAAGGAAGCTTATGTACGTCAATATTACTATCCTGGTCGCATATGCGAATTTGACTGGGGAGAAGTCAATCTCCTTATTCACGGCAAGCGCCAGCGCTTTTACATGGCAGTGTTTACATTTGCACACAGCAATGGGCGCTATGCCTATATCTTCAGGCATCAGAATGCGCTTGCCTTCATGGAATCCCACCGCAATTTCTTCCGGGAAGTCAAGGGCGTACCGGCCCTTATGGTGTATGACAATATGCGTGTGGCCATAAAAAGTTTCGTTGGCGGCAAGACTCCTACGGAAAATCTGTTGCGGATGGCGGCTTTTTACCGATACGATTACCGCTTCTGCAATATTCGCGCCGGTTGGGAGAAAGGGCACGTGGAGCGTAGCGTGGAGTATGTACGCCGCAAGGCATTCGCCACAAAATACGAGTTTGACAACATAGAGGAAGCACAAATACATCTTAGCGATACATGTGGCATACTGAATCAAGAGGAAGCAAGCATCTCAACATCAGGAAAGGAGGAAAAGTTGGAGGCTGACTTACAAGCCTTGCATGCATATTCTGGAGAAATGGGGTGTTTTGAGATTTCGGAACATTGCGTTGACAAATGGTCTACGGTAACAGTCATGGGCTCACATTATTCTGTTCCGGACAATCTTGTCGGGAAAAGAGTATCAGTCCGGCTGTACAGTGAAAAGATCAGCATCTTCCATGAGGGCAAGAAAGTGTCGGCACACGAACGTTTGTACAAGCAAGGCGCATGGTCCCTCAGGCTCGAAAACTATACAGACACGTTCTTGCACAAACCTGGTGCACTGAAGGGTTCCCTCGCATTGAAACAGGCAGAAAAGCAGATAGTCAAACTGTACTCTTCATATTTTCAGGAAACACCTAAGGACTTTGTACAACTGATACAATACATGGATGAGCAAGGGTTTTCGGCGACAGAACTGCTACAAGCGTGTAGAGTATTGAAAGCCAATGGCATAAAGCATATCACCCTGGATCAGATAAAACTCCAGATGCATAGCGGAAAGTACACAGGGAACGGTATCACCGGCAATTCCGATATTTCCTGTGCCATTGTCGCAAACGTTGCACAGCAGGCATTGCAGATAGAGAAAGAAGCAATAAGCGCATTGGACAGTATTACAGACTTGACCAATAACAGACAACCGGAAAACCAATAAAGGCAATGAAACAGGAAAAGAATACAAAAGAACAGATATTGTCATACGCCAAGGAACTCAAGATGCCTGTTTTCAGGGACGAGATGGAGGAGGTCGTGGCAGAAGCCAACAAGGCCCAATGGTCTTACTATGATTTCATCGCGGAACTGTTGCGGCGCGAGGTGGAGCGCCGTAACGAGAACGGATGCCAGCAGCGCATACGCCGTGCCGGTTTCACGAGCCTGCATTATCTGGAGGAAATCGTACGTTCGGAATTGCCAAAGGATGCGCAGACAGCACTGCCGGAAATGGAGACACTTGCATTTATAAAAGAAGGACGCAATATAGTGCTGTCAGGCAATCCGGGAACGGGGAAAACGCATATTGCTACGGCATTGGGTATAAAAGCCTGCCGGGAGGGATACAGCGTTTTCTTCACATCTGTGCCGCACCTCATAACACTCATTAGGGAGTGCAAATCACAACATACGCTGCATATGCTTGAAAGACGTTTTGAAATGTACGACCTTGTCATATGCGATGAGTTCGGATATGTAAGCTGCGACAAAGAAGGCGGAGAACTGCTTTTCAATCATCTGTCGCTTAGAGCAGGAAAGAAATCCATTATCATAACAACGAACCTTGCATTCAACAGGTGGGGAGAAGTGATAAAGGACAAGATCCTTGTGGCTGCTATGGTGGACAGACTCACACACAAGGCAATGTTGATCAACATGACAGGAGAATCATATAGGTTGAAAGAGACTAAAAAACTTTTGAAATATGATGATAAATAAAACTGATTTTATATCTTTGCAGCGTTGAAATGACTGGTGCACTTTTCAATCATTTTCTCACTGCACTTTTCAATTAAAATTTACAGGTCATTGGGGCGGAGATTTTCTGGTGAGGGGCTGCAGGTGGTAGTAACGATTTGGCAATCGTCTGAATTAGAGATTTCCGGATCTCTTCGACCTGTAAATAAAGATGCTATAAATTCCTACAATT
>CAVCUM010000065.1:0-2968 GCA_963605385.1 Lachnospiraceae bacterium | reverse complement strand
TCAAGCTCTATCGTCCCCGGAGGCTTTGAAGTCAGATCATATAGAACTCTGTTTACTCCGCGAACCTCGTTTATAATACGGGACATTACTGTCTGAAGTACTTCAAAAGGAATCTCAGCGCTTTCCGCAGTCATAAAATCAACTGTGCGGACTGCACGAAGGGCGATTGCATAATCGTAAGTACGCTCATCTCCCATTACTCCTACACTACGCATGTTTGTAAGTGCTGCGAAATACTGATTCGGCATCCAGGGAGCATCGGTTCCGTGCTCATCCTTGTATGCCTTTAAGGCTTTATCTACTTCGGTACGATAAATCCAATCGGCATCCTGAACTATCTTGACTTTTTCGGCACTTACCGCGCCGATAATTCTGATACCGAGTCCTGGACCGGGGAACGGCTGACGATATACCAGATATTCGGGAAGCTTAAGCTCCAATCCAACCTTTCTGACTTCGTCCTTAAACAGATTTCTTAAGGGCTCGATAATTTCCTTAAAATCAACATAATCGGGAAGTCCGCCTACATTGTGATGAGACTTTATCACTGCGGATTCTCCGCCAAGACCGGATTCAACAACATCGGGATATATGGTTCCCTGTGCAAGGAAATCAACCTTGCCGATCTTTTTTGCCTCTTCCTCGAAAACTCTGATGAATTCCTCACCGATAATCTTACGCTTATGCTCAGGTTCCATAACGTCCTTAAGCTTGGCGTAGTAACGTTCCTGCGCGTTTACACGTATAAAGTTGATATCAAAGTCTCCGCCTTCTCCGAATACCTTTTCAACTTCATCGCCTTCGTTTTTACGAAGAAGACCGTGATCTACGAATACACACGTAAGCTGCTTACCTATTGCTCTTGCAAGCAAAGCAGCCAGTACCGATGAATCCACTCCACCTGAAAGAGCGAGTAAAACCTTTCCATCCCTAACCTTTTCTCTGATTGATTTGATGGAATCCTCTACGAAGGTATCCATTCTCCAATCACCGCTGCAGCCGCAGATATTGCGTACAAAGTTGTAAAGCATTTTCGAACCTTCGGGTGTATGTAACACTTCGGGATGGAACTGAATTCCATATAGGTTCCTTTCAACACATTCGCAGGCTGCAACCGGACAGTTGTCCGAATGTGCTATCGATTTAAAGCCTGCAGCAAGCTTTGAAATATAGTCAAAATGACTCATCCAGCAGGTAGTATTTTCAGAAACGCCTTCCATTAGCCTGGATGAATTATCTACGAAAATGTTTGTTTTTCCGTATTCCCTTGCATCGGCCCTTTCAACCTTACCGCCGAGCACGTGATTCATAAGCTGGGCGCCGTAACATAAGCCAAGTACGGGAACTCCGAGGTTGAAAAGTTCGGGCGAACAGGTTGCCGCATTCTCCTCGTAGCAGCTTGAAGGTCCTCCAGTCAGAATGATTCCCTTCGGATTCATTGCTTTTATCTTGTTTAAATCTGTCTTATAAGAATAGATTTCGCAGTAAACATTGCATTCACGGACACGTCTGGCGACAAGCTGGTTGTACTGACCGCCGAAATCTATTACCAGTATTTTCTCTCTATCCATGTTCCCTCTTTATTTGGAAAGCTTACTTTTTCTGTAAATAATATCGTTTCTTCCGGGACCGTTGCTTACCATTGTAATCGGATAGCCGATTTCATTTTCGATAAATTCGATATAATTACGGCAGTTTTCCGGAAGTTCCTCATAATTCTTGATGCCCCTTATGTCACACTTCCAACCGGGAAGCTTCTTAAATACGGGCTTTGCGTGATTAAGCTTTGTGGTAACGGGGAAATCCGTTGTAACAACTCCGTTAATTTCATATCCGACACAAACGGGAATCTCGTCAAGATATCCGAGTACATCCAAAACCGTAAAAGCAACATCTGTGGTTCCCTGAAGCCTGCAGCCGTACTTGGATGCAACGCAGTCAAACCATCCGACTCTTCTGGGGCGACCCGTTGTTGCACCGAATTCTCCCTTGTCGCCGCCGCGTACTCTTAACTCCTGCGCCTCATCGCCGAATATTTCAGATACGAAATCACCGGCACCTACTGCCGAAGAATAAGCCTTGCAGACCGTAATGATCTGCTTGATTTCGTAAGGAGGAATTCCCGCACCGATTGCGCCGTAAGCCGCAAGCGTTGAAGAAGAGGTAACCATGGGATAGATACCGTGGTCAGGGTCCTTAAGGGTTCCGAGCTGTCCCTCTAAAAGAATGGTCTTTCCTTCTTTAATTGCTTTATCTAAGAAACTTGAAATATCACACACATAGGGCCTAATCATATCCCTGTATTCATGGAGAGTATTGATAAGCTCTGTCTTGTCAATCGTGGGCTTGTGATACAAATGTTCAAGCATTATGTTCTTTAACTCACATACTCTGTCAACCTTTTCAAGCAGCACTTCCTCGTCAAAGAGTTCGCTTACCTGGAACCCGATTTTTGAAAATTTATCAGAATAGAAAGGCGCAATACCCGATTTCGTGGAGCCGAAGGATTTGCCGCCGAGACGTTCTTCTTCATAAGCATCGAAAAGAGGATGATAAGGCATTACAATCTGCGCTCTGTCACTTACCAAAATCTTGGGTGTGGGAACATTCTGTTCCTTAAGGGATTCTATTTCTTTTATAAGCTTCGGAATATCAAGAGCAACACCGTTACCGATAATGCTCGTTGTATGACCGTAAAAAACTCCAGAAGGAAGTGTATGCAGAGCGAATCTACCGTACTCATTTATAATTGTGTGACCGGCATTTGCTCCTCCCTGGAATCTGACTACGATGTCTGCGTTTTCCGCAAGCATATCAGTTATTTTTCCTTTTCCTTCGTCGCCCCAGTTTGCACCGACTACTGCTTTAACCATTTTGATACCTCCTACTCAACCGTAACGCTCTTTGCGAGGTTGCGGGGTTTGTCTACATCAAGGCCCTTGGCCACCGACATATAGTATCCCATAAG
>CAVCUM010000064.1:0-3038 GCA_963605385.1 Lachnospiraceae bacterium | reverse complement strand
AAACTGTTCTGGTGGATGCGGCGTTTCTGCTGAAGGACGACTGGAAAGAGATCGCTGACAATGTGTGGGGAACCCCTGCTCATATTTCCGAGCGTTTTATCGGAGATAACCTCGTGCTGGACTCCCTTCGGTCACTTTCTGCAAATGTTCCGGATGCTAAGATACTCTTTCTGTGTTCGGTTCGGGACTCTGCGCTTACACAGTATCAGAATTATCTGAACGGCGAGGCATTTGAGGCGACAGAAGAAACAGGAAAAGTATTTGAGAACAATCTGAAGGTCATGGTCGATGAACTGCTTACCTTGCCGAACAGCTCCGCATTTATCTGGAGTGATAAGGAAGGTGACACAGAACTGACTGGTCATACTGTTACCATGATTCAGTTTGTGGATGCCGAATACGGTGGAGTCAAAGTCTCAAACTGGCTGATCGATGCCATAGGCGGAAATTTGACCAGCCATGGGCTGTCGTTCCATTGAAGCCGCCGTCGAAATATTGGTCGAATAAAGTATTAATCAGCACTTTATCTGCATCCGTTTTCTGCGTTTTTCAGCAAATTAAATAGGAACAGATACCGTTATCCTTTCTTTCTAACTGCAAAACGGAACATATCCGGTCCTAACACTTTTACATTCAGTTCATCAGCAACTTCTTCCAGTTTTTTCATCTCTGTTTCACTTAATTTTGTATCGGCGGCAACTTTTAATTGCTCAACCTGATACGGCTTACGGCATCCACAGATTGGTACAATTCCTTTATTTGCCACAAAAGAAATGGCAACCTGTGGAATCGTCATATCATGTCTATCACCAATTTTCTTCATTAAGGCAAATAAGCGATTTAGTTTTCTTCGCTTTCTGCTGTAAACCGCTTTCATGATGGCAAACTTTTCATCTTTTTTCTTTGGTCCAGTCAGAATTCCCTCTTCTAATACTGCCCATGCCCAGAACTGGACGTTATTTTCCTTACACCACAAAAGAAGCCCGTTTTTCTCCCACTCTCTATCGATCAGACTGTAATGGTTCTGAACTCCATACAGTGGAATCTCAGCCTTATCCAAAATATCCTTTGCAAGTTTACACTCCTGCAGATTAAAGTTAGAAACGCCTATATTACCAATTTTCCCCTCTCTATAAAGCTCTATCAGCTCATTCATATATTGTGGGATATCATTAGGCATATGGAGCCAATAGACTTCTATGCTTGTCCTTCCAAAATCCTTCAAATCCTTTTCTATGGATTCACGCACCTGCCCAGGCTTAAATTTAGTAAATGGTGTGTATTTGGAAGATATCATGATTTCATTAGGGCAACATAAGCCGATTAACTTCGGTCCTTTTCCAAAGCCATAATCTCTCGCTGAATCCACAAACAGAAGATTTGATTCTACCGCTATCCTCATAGCCTCTTTTAAGGTATCATCGTCAACCACACTGCCCCTGATTATTTTTTCATAAGCCGCGCTTCCCCAAGAGTTTGTTCCTATTACCGCTATTGGATTGTTCACTTTGTATCTCCTTATCTATTGTTTAAGATTCAAATCTTGACTTTTTTCTCTCTCAAGCCAGAAATCGCACTTGCTTCCGCCTGTTCCAAGTGTCTCTGTTCTTGTAAAGCGGATTCCACTCAGATGTCCATAAGCATAGATATCGTTATCGCAGAAAATATGTATAAGTTCAGGGCAAAGGAATCACACATGCATCCATGAAACTCCTTATCGTCCTTCACTCATCTTATACCCAAACACTGCTCCGATGCCACCTCCGACAATCAAAGATCACGCTCAATATCGGGGTCAGCGATCGTATAAAATCAGCGTACTCTTCACGAATGATTCGGATCTGCGCTTTCGTCTGTTCCGACTCCTTCTCCCGTATTGCTGTTATCCCCTGACGACGTGTACCTTATTCGAGTTCTCGAATAAGGTACATGCCAAACGAAAGTTTGCCGTCATCTGCAAAGCAGACGGACTGCGTACGTATTTCTATATCCGGCACGTTTTATCTGTGATGAAAGAACACATCGATGACGTCTTCGATAAGGATGCATCTTATCTGGACGATCTGCTTCTCTGGTCAGGAAACCTGCCAGAGGAATGTCGCGTCCCGGAAAAGGCAGGAGTAATTCTGTCTTTCCATAAAGATATATTTAAAAAATGTGTCCATTTACTTGACTATGCTGCATCGCTAATATTTATTATTATTTTTTTTCTCCATTTTAATAAAAATGCTGAATTAATTATTACAAATACTGAGCCTGCATTATGTACAAGAGCACCAATAACAGGATTTAATATTCCAAGTATCGCTAATGTTATTGCTATGAAATTCAATGTCATTGAGAAAGTCATATTTAACTTAATTGTAATCATCATATGCTTAGACAGTGCTACAAGATGTGGCAGTTCTTTGACTTCGTCATCGACTAATGCTATGTCAGCAGCGTCAACCGCTATATCACTGCCAACTCCGCCCATAGCAATTCCTACATCAGCCTTTTTTAATGCTGGAGCGTCATTGACACCGTCACCAATCATGCACACCTGCATTCCATTCTTTTGATAATCTTCAATGTATTCAAGCTTATTCTCCGGCATACAGTCTGCCTTCACTTCTTTGATATGAAGCTGCGAAGCAATTGTATCAGCAGCATTTTCATGGTCTCCTGTCAAAAGAACCGGACGTACACCTAATCTCGAAAGCTCATCTATCATATTTTCACTTTCCTTGCGCACAGTATCTGATAATGCAAGGAAACCTGCAAATGTGTTATCTACGGAAACATAAATAATTGTACAGCCTTTTTCTACATAAGCTTCCGCTTCTTTGAGTTGCGGAATTGCTACATTTTCAGACTTTAATAACTCCTGATTACCGGCAAGTATTGTTTTTCCGCCAACCTCTGCACTCACACCTCTTCCAGGTATCATCTGGAAGTTCTCTACTTTGACAAGATCACATTTTTCTTTCTTGAAACAATTAACAATTGCCTTACCTAGCGGGTGTTCTGAATATTGTTCAGCAGAAGCCACCATCTGA
>CAVCUM010000063.1:0-3079 GCA_963605385.1 Lachnospiraceae bacterium | reverse complement strand
TGAGCACTCCGAAAGCCGATGCTCCGAAGCATTGGATGAAGCTCGTCAGTCCGAACAAAGCTCCAAGAATTGCACCGCAAAGTGGTCCGAGCATGATAGCTCCGATTGCAACCGGGAGCACCATAAAAGTGATTTCGATTGCTCCTACCTTGAGGTAGCCAAGTGGTGTGTACGCGAAAATCAGAATGATTGCAACAAGTATGGCCAACTGTACCATCTTGAGAGTTCGCGTGCTCGTGTTTTTTTCCATTTGTTTCTCCTGTTCTGCTACTGCCCCATTGTGGGTGCAGTGCCATTGATTTATTTTATGTCAGGGATTCATCCTCGTGCAGTGGCAAGGATATTTGCTTTCTCAGTCAAATATTCAATGCTAACTATGCCCTAGGATGCGTCCTGTCATAAACGTCCTTGATTCTGTTCTTGACTACGGATAGGTATGCCTGTGTTGCTGCGATGTCCTCGTGCCCCATGAGTTCCTGAAGCGACTTGATGTCTGCCCCGCCCTGAAGCATGTGAACCGCAAACGAGTTCCTGATGACCTGCGGTGTGAGGCTGATTGGAAGCTCAGCCTTTTGCCCGTATTCCTTCAGGATTTTCCATAGTCCTTGACGCGTGATGGGTTTGCCAGCGTAATTCGTGAACAGAATATCCGATTCTACGCCTCGAAGCAACTTATCCCTTGCGTCCATAATATAGTTTTCCATAGCCCTCCGGCAAATTCTGCCCATCGGGATTATGCGTGCTCTGCCGTTTTCTGGCACGCACTTGAGGAAGCCCATCCTGATATTTACATCGGAAAGCTTCATGCCGATTAGCTCGCCTGCACGCACGCCCGTCGCATACATCAGCTCCAGGATTGCCCTATCGCGTATACCCTTTAGCGAGTCGTCCGGAAGCTCCATCAGCCTGTTTATATCCTCAATTTCTATGTACTCGATTTTCTTTTTTTCTGTCTTTGGTGCCTTGATGTCATCCGCTGGATTCTCAGTAATCAAGCCCTGCTTCTGAAGATATCCAAAGTAAAGTCTCATCGCTGCTAGCCTGCGTTTGATTGTCGATTCGGACTTGCCCTCCTGCCTAAGCTGCATCAGGTAAGCCGCAACCTGAAGGCTCGTAACATCGCTAAGATCCGCCAGACCCGCCTGTTCGGACGTCCCAGTCAAGGCTGTAGCACTCGCTACTCCATCGCCAAGCAAATACCGCTCAAAGTTCTTGAGGTCCATTATATATGCATTTTTCGTGTTCTCGGACATTTTCTTTTCTCTGAGAAGATAGTCCTCGTATTTTCTGTAATCCATATGGCCTCTTTTCTCTAACGCCTAGCTCTATTTTGCAAATCACCCACCGTCCAAAGGTGGCGAGATTGCCGTAGCTTTATTTTCAAAGCAACTTCAAAAGTATAAACTTTTTTCAGTCTAATTTCAAGCGAAAATCAAGACTTTTTTGACTTTTCGTGAAATTTTTATTTATATGTGTCTTTTTGCTCCCTGCTCAACGCAAAAGTCTGCTAGTGTTTTAAATCAAAGCTTGCCTTCGTCTGATAGCTTCTTTGCCGCTAGGACTGCGATAATTGTCTTGGCATCCTCCAGTTCCCCGTTCATTGCCATCTGGTAGAGCTTATCAATCTCGTGTTCTTCTATGTCAAGAGCCTCGTTCTCATCGGGGTCTGTCTCTCCAGGGGTAAGTCCCGTGCATAAGTAAAGATAAAGGATCTCCTCCGAATAGCCAACCGATGGATAAAAGTGCATCAAGTAGCTGACGTTTGCTGCAGTATAGCCTGTTTCTTCTTTGAGCTCACGGGCTGCCGTAACCTCTGGCCTCTCGCCTGGGTCAATCTTTCCAGCAGGAACCTCAAACATCACCTTGCCAGCTGGCTTTCTATATTGTCTAACCATCACGATTTTCTTCTCATCCGTAATTGCCAGCAAGACCGCTCCACCGTTATGCTCCACAATTTCCCTCTCGGAAGTCCCATTCAGGACCGTGACCTTGTCCTTCCTCAGGTTTATAATTTTACCTTCATATATCCTCGACGACCCAATCGTCTTCTCCTCAAATGTCATTTTAAAATTCTCCTTAAATTGTTTATTCTCCCCAATAATCAATGCTTTCTTGTGTACGTAATTTAATTCCAAACATTTTCCACATAAAGTTCTCACGCTCATGGTAAATATCGGTTACGAAAATTGTCTCGACATCGATTCTATAAAATACATAGTTGTTCTCAATATGCAAGAAATAATACGGGCTCGGAATTCCAAGCATTCTCTCAATGCTTGGACATTTCTTTGGATTTGTGAGTAGTCCATTGATAGCCCTCATAATATTCCCTACTGACTTGCTACCCGCTACTTGTTTAAGACTTCTCAGCTTATCACTTGCATCTGGGGAATATTTAATTTTCAATTCTTATACCCCCAGTTCTAATTCAAGAGCCTCAGCATCAATCCAGCCTTCACTTTCTGCCCTCTCCTCAGCCTTCTGAAGATTAGCAAATAGAGAATATGCGGCCTTCATGCGATCCAGCTCGTCAATCTCTGCCATTGTCAAAATTCCATATACACCATGTCCGTTTCTTGTGAGATAAACACGATTTGAAACATCAACTTCCTTCAATAAGTCCGTGTAATTACGCAAATCTGATACAGGTTTTATATTTGGCATTTTCTTCAGCTCCTCTTTTTTTCTTTTATAATACCACGTTGCCGCAAGATTTGCAACATATTCACACGTTAATTTGCAGCTTTTCATCTCTCTCCGCAAAAAAAGAATGCCAGCCGCAGACTTTTTGCGATTTTTTTCAACAAAAAGCTTGCAATTTCGCGAAAAGTTTTTTATAATAAGAGCGTGGTTATCCCCCCTGATAACCTCATAATCTCAAATCCAAAATACCCCTTTTGAACAAAGTAGACTGCTCCCCTGCAGTCTATTTTGTTATGTATGCATATGGCGATTACATTTTTTACGACGAGTTTTTGTAGTTACATTACACTTTTTGCAACGAACTTTTGTAGCGAGACTACACTTTTTACGACGAGTTTTTGTAAGCTTGCAGAGAGGCTAGATTTCTGATATACTT
>CAVCUM010000062.1:0-3326 GCA_963605385.1 Lachnospiraceae bacterium | reverse complement strand
AAGTCGGGACACAACGAAAAAAGACATCCGAACGGATGTCTTTAATCTTGGTGCGGATGTTCATAAGGGATTTAATAAAATAACCCTGCTGCCAAATCACATATTCAAAAAATACAGACCGTCACCGAACTGAAACTTGCGCTCAGTGCCGTGATGGTCTTTTTCTTTCGCCGTAAGAGTAGAAATGTAACTAGATAATTTAATACTGCAAAATGGCGTTGCTGTTTATAGCACAAGCCATGTAATTATGAATGCGTTGACCCATCGTAGATGTAATACCAGGCTACAAAGCTTATCGCCTTGTTCACACTGTGACAGTAAGAATACATGTAATTTTCCAGCTTTCAAATACATCATTCCAGTCAAATTTCTCAATGACTTCAAGTTTTTCTGGAGGTTCAGAGTGTATTTCCGTGTATAATAAAGCTTGACAGTTTTGTGATTATTGTGTATAATGTGCATAGAACAGATACACACTGTGAGACGGAGGCTTAGAATGAGAATTCTTGTTTCAAACTCATCGGATAAGCCGTTATATGAACAAATCAAGAGCCAAATCAAAGATGCTATTTTGAGTGGGGAGCTTTCTGACGGCGAGTCGCTTCCATCTATTCGTGCTTTGGCAAATGACCTTCATGTAAGCGTTTTAACTATCCGGCGAGTTTATGATGATCTGGAAGCTGAGGGTTTTACCTCTAGCAAGGTTGGGCGTGGCACATTTGTCATCGGAAGCAATACGGAAGCACTCAAAGAAGCTAAACGAGTGACTATTGAAAACAAACTATCTGATATTGTCCAAGAGGCGAAGAAGTATGGAATTGATTATCAAGAACTGAGTCAGATGCTATTGATTATCTTTCAGGGGGATGTATAAATGAATAATGTATTAGAAATTGAGGGGTTGAGAAAAGCCTATAATGATTTTTGCTTAGACAATGTCTCCTTTTCTCTTCCAGAAAACTGTGTGACAGGTTTTATTGGCACAAATGGAGCTGGAAAGACCACCACAATTCGGAGTATATTGGGTCTAGCTAAGAAAGATGCAGGAACAATTCGCATTTTTGGACTCGACTATGATAAGAATGAGCAAGAAATCAAAAACAGAATCGGCGTTGTTTTAGATGATGGAGGCTTTTATGATAATCTCTCAATGCAGGAAATGAAAGCAATTATTTCCGCTGCCTATTCTAAGTGGGATGAAACCTGTTATCGGGAATACATGAATCGATTTTCGCTCAATCCGTCGCAGAAGATTGCAACACTCTCTAAAGGAATGCGAATGAAATTTTCGTTGGCGCTTGCTCTTTCGCATAATGCCGATCTTCTAATTATGGACGAGCCGACAAGCGGACTTGATCCATTGGTGCGTAGTCAGCTTCTTGAATCAATTTTGACGTTTATAAAGCAGGAAAATAAAAGCGTTTTTTTCTCAACACATATTACATCTGATTTAGACAAGATTGCGGACACTTTAGTGTTGATTGACCATGGACGCATCATCTTCCAAGAAGACAAAGATTCGCTCCTTGAATCGCATCGAAAAGTTAAGGGACGGCCAGAGCACCTTACGCAGGAGGCCAAGAGCTTATTTATCGGCTATTCCGAAAACGAGTATGGCTTTACCGGAATTACAAAAGAGATCAAGCAGTTAAAAGACCTTGGTGCAGTAGAAATTGATGAAAAGCCTCTCATCGAAGATGTGATGCTTGCTTATATAGGAGGTACTATATGAGAGTAATTGCATTGATAAAAAAAGACATCTTTCTTGCAAAGAAGTATCTACTTGTTATATTAGCAATCTCCGTTGTATTTCCTGTTTTCATTTTTTACAACGCTCCTTCTATAATGGGATTTGCTTCATTTATGCTTACCATTATGTTTGCTGTGTATATGGCGTTGCAGTCTGTTTCGTTAGCGGAAACCAAATATCCGAAGGCGGAAGCTTTGCTCTGTTCATCTCCATATACAAGAAAATACATAGTGATTGCTCGTTACCTGTTTTTTATTTTGGTTTTTGCTGCCACGACAGTTGCATATGAGCTTGTTGTTATTTTTCTACCGGATGTGACAATGATATCTTTGTTCGAAATTGCTTTGACATTATTGATTGGGAGTTTGCTGTTGGGCATCTATCTTCCGTTGCAATATAAGCTCGGATACGAAAAAATGAAATACGTACTGATGGTCATTATTTTGCTAACGCCATTTTTACTCCCGCATATTGTTAAATGGCTTGCAACCTCAAATTTTGATATTACTTTTTTAGACAGGATCTCAACAACAGTAAAGACTGTTATTAGCTGTTCTCTGTCCATAGTTATAACTGCACTGTCTATTGCCACATCGATTCATATTTATAACGGAAAAGAGCTTTAAGGAGGGACAATATGCCTACGTGGTTGACTATTGTTATTGTTTCCGGAGCAATTGCCTACATGCTATATATGCATTTCAAAAACAAGAAATAACGGGCTCCAAAGCCATGCTGTCCGATAAAGTTCCGGTTCCAGCACTTAGCCTATTTAATATAAATTCGATACACTTATTTCCTGAGCTTATAGGAGAAAGTCATGTCATTAAAAGAAAGTAGTAAATTTATATCACTCATTCTTCGCCACAAGCCTGAAGAGATAGGCATTACGCTCGATGAGCACGGTTGGGCGAATGTTGATGAGCTCATTGCAGGCATTTCGAAAACACAGCCGTTTGATATGCCCATGCTTGAGGAAATTGTTCGCACGGATGAAAAACAACGGTACTCCTTCAATGAGGATAAAACGCTGATTCGCGCTAACCAAGGACACTCTATTCCTGTGGATGTGGAGCTTGAACAGAGAACGCCGCCGGAGATTCTATATCACGGCACCGGTGAGAAGTATGCTGCATCCATTGATGCGCAGGGACTGATACCGAAATCGCGGCTTTATGTTCATCTGTCATCGGACTATGATACGGCAGTGAAGGTCGGCTCACGCCACGGAAAGCCGGTTGTTTATACCGTTGCCGCCGGTGAAATGCAGAAAAACGGGTACGTTTTTTATTTGTCGGTCAACGGAGTATGGCTGACAAAGAGTGTGCCGGTGCAATATTTAGAACGAGGCAGCGACAAAAAACTCGACTGTCAAATCTGCAAAATGTAAATTTACACATTCGCAAACATCCCTCCCGACGGATACAATGTATCTGACAGGAGGGATGTTCATATATGGAACTGAAAGAACACATTACAGATGAAAGAACCGGCATCGGTTACACTCTTTGCGGAGACTACTATCTGCCGGATATCAGCTTGCCGGAGGACGAGTTTTATGATCTCGGACGCTTCG
>CAVCUM010000061.1:0-3370 GCA_963605385.1 Lachnospiraceae bacterium | reverse complement strand
AGGGAAAAGTCATGGAAAACAACACAACATTTAGAAAAATGAGAAGAGCAGAGAAAAAGGCAATTTCTTGTGAGGATACATTGGAGCTTTTGAGAAAGGGAAGACGTGGGGTGCTGGCAGTCGCTGGCGAAAACGACTATCCGTATGCTTTTCCGATTAACTTTTATTTTGACGAGCAGAATATGAAGATTTATTTCCACTCAGCTCTTGCAGGTCACAAGGTTGACTCAATGAAGAAAAATCCGAAAGTTTGCTTTACGATATTCAGCGAGCCTGAGATTAGAGACCTAAACTGGGCACCATATGTTCGTAGTGCTGTTGCATTCGGCAAGGCGGCACCAGTTGCTGATCCAGATGAAAAGCGTGCAATTCTCAAGACTTTTGCTATGAAATACTATCCGAACGAAGCAGAAGCTGATGAGGAAATTGCTGAAGATTTCAAGGCTGTTCAGATGATTGGAATCACAATTGAGCATATTACAGGCAAAGAAATTCAAGAAAAATAAATTTTGCTGATTTTGACGATGGTTTGCTGATAAAGAAAACCATATATAATTCAAAAGATAAAAAATGATTAGAGTTTTAGATAAGCAGGTTGCAGATAAGATTGCGGCTGGTGAGGTGATTGAGCGTCCAGTTTCCATAGTCAAGGAATTGGTGGAAAATGCACTAGATGCTGGTGCCCATTCGATATCAGTCGAGATAAAAAACGGTGGCAAGTCGTACATAAGAGTCACAGACGATGGCTCTGGAATAGAGGCTGACGAGGTTAGGACAGCCTTTCTTCGTCATGCGACCAGCAAAATTTCTAAAGCTTCGGATCTTGATGCACTCACAAGTCTAGGTTTCCGAGGAGAGGCACTTGCCTCAATCTGCGCGGTAACTCGAATTGAACTTATAACAAAGACCTCGGATGCAAAAACAGGAACAAGACTTGTGATGCACGGCGGAGATGTCATCTCCGAGGGTGCAACAGGCTGTCCAGATGGGACGACGATTATCGCAAGCGACCTTTTCTATAATACGCCTGCACGCCTGAAGTTCATGAAAAGCGATGCATCGGAGGCAAGTGCAATCATAGAATTTATGTCGCAAATCGCACTTTGCTATATTGACATCAAATTTCGTGTGATTAACAACGGAAAGATAGTGTTTTCAACGTCTGGCGATTCCAATAGACTCAATACAATTCTAAGAATTTATCGCGATGTCGATGCTATGAACATGGTGCCGCTAGCATATTCCGGTGCAGAAAACGGAAGAGAAGGCGTTACGATCGAGGGATATATTTCTACACCGGCTTTTTCGCGTCCGACTAGGTCTGGACAGATTTTCTTTGTCAATGGTCGCGTGGTGAACAGCAAAGTTATAGAAAAGGGCATAAACCTTGGCTATAAAGAAAGACTTTTTGATGGCAGATTTCCGATTTGCTATCTTTTCCTGAGCGTCGACCCAGCAACAATCGATGTGAACATTCATCCGAACAAGAAGGAAGTTCGGTTTGATAACGAGTCTTTGATTTCGGAGCTTGTTTCGGTTGCTATCAAGGATGCGTTAGCAAGCAAGGAAGCTGTTGTCGATGCAGGTAATCTATTTAAGAGCAAATCAAAATTGCCAGAAGATACAGGAGTTCAAGAAAGTATCGAGACATTCAAAGCATCAATAAACCCTGAATTTCAGGGCTTTGCGGAGCCTGTAGAGAGTTCAATGTCTTCAAATTATAAGACGGCAGACAATTATAATACAGATAATTCCGAAATATTCAAGAAAGAACGGAGTCTTAGTGCGAGCAAGGTTTACGAAAAGCTATTTTCGGGCGCAAGCAAGGTTTCCGAGGATAATAATAACGATAAATATTTATCGTCAACTAACAAAAATGCGGTGATGGTACAAAGTTCAGATAAGGAAAATATTGCCAGCACTCCCGTCAAGGAACCTGCTACAAGCGCATTTACTGAAAAAACAAGCTCGCTTATCCAAAAACCGAAGACTACGCCTTTTGATATAACGAAGATTACCTTGACTGGCATAATCTTTGACACATACATCACTGCAGTCGACGGGAGCAATTTTTACATGATTGATCAGCATGCAGCTCATGAGCGTGTATTTTACGAAAAACTCACCACAGCATATGAATCAGGCGACAAGGTCTCACAAACACTGCTTGTTCCGCTGATTATAAATGTAAGTTTGTCGGCACAAGCAGAATGCGACACATGGCTTGTTCCACTTAAGCAAATGGGATTTGCCATAGAAGAATTTGGACCAGCAACATATAAAATTCCTGAAATTCCAATGTTTATGGAGCTTTCTGAAGCCGAAGATTTCTTAAATACTTTCATAGATAATGTAGGACGCGGGACAGACCTTAGGAACACAGTTGTGATTAACAAGCTCATAACCATGTCATGCAAGGCTGCCATAAAGGGTGGAGACAAGATTACGATGGACGAGGCAAATGCTCTACTAAAAGACCTTTCTAGGTGTATAAATCCGTTCAGTTGCCCGCACGGCCGCCCGACGTTCATCAAACTCTCGCACTATGAGATTGAAAAGATGTTCAAGAGAGTATAGAAACACTACGAATTAAAGATTATGAGACTTAGATAGCCTATAAAACGAGTTAAGATAATATTTGTAAAAGATAAAATGAAAAAACCGACAGTAATTGCAGTTTGCGGTCCCACAGCCGTTGGAAAAACTAAATACGCGATTCAGATTGCCAAACAGTTCAACGGAGAAATTGTATCCTGCGACTCGATGCAGCTTTACAAATATATGACAATCGGCAGTGCCAAGCCAACGAAAGAGGAGCAAAGTGAGGTTCCGCATCATTTGGTTGACGAAATCGACCCAAGAGAGCCGTTTTCTGTCGCAATGTACGAGCAACTTGCAAAAAAAGCTATCTTTGACATAGCAGGCAGAGGCAAAACGCCTGTAATCAGCGGTGGGACTGGTCTTTACCTTAACTCACTCATATATGATATGGATTTTGGGACGGTTCCAAGTGACGAAAACCTCCGAAAGACGCTTGAGGAGGAGGTCACGCTTTTTGGGCCTGATTATATTTACAACAAACTAAAGGAAATTGACGAGGCTGCGGCTTGCAGAATCCACCCGAATAATGTCAAGAAGGTCATCAGGGCACTGGAGGCGGCAAGCAGCGGCAATAATATCACGGATTTTAAGAATTGCAATAAAAAATGTAATGATTATGATGTAATTTTAATCGGACTTTCACGAAATCGCTACGAGTTATATGATAGAATAAACGCTAGAGTCGACATTATGGTCGAGGATGGACTATTTGCCGAGGTCGAGAATTTGCTGGAAATGGGGCTTGAGGAAGAGGATATCTCCATGAAAG
>CAVCUM010000060.1:0-3413 GCA_963605385.1 Lachnospiraceae bacterium | reverse complement strand
ATCCATCTGCGCATCCAAAAATCGCCAGTTCCACTCCTTCTGTCCTGGCCCTGCGCTTTCCTTCTTTTCCCGGTTCTGCTACAGTCCAAGCAAAACATGACAGTCCCTTCCGGCTCTTTATTGGAATATCAGGAGAATTCCGACTGACGAAATCATCCTGAAGTCTGAGCTTCTGACGTAAGGCTACACCTTCAGTTCTCTGGAAAAGGCCGGGCGGGGCTGGCCCCGCGGTATACATTGCCGGAACACAAGCATAAGTGGTGCAGTCTTCCTGCGTATCATTGAAGTTCGATAACGGTAACGCGTGTGGGAAGCTTCCGTCCTTCGCTATCGGCAGAACCACCTGCGCCGGCCACACAGCCAGAGGATTTCTCGTCATCATATCGATCTCAGCAGGGATGGAATTTACTCTACATACTCTGCCGCACTGTCGATGAAAAACTTGATATTATACTTTTGGGCTGTTGCCGGATAACGATCAACAAGCTGATAACAAGCAGCTATAAATTCCTTGCTCTTCGTAATCTCAGCGACCTCATCCACAACCTCGCTAAGCCAGATCAACTGTTCTTCACTGCAGTCTCTGTTAAGAAATTGAACTGTCTGATCAATATTCTGCGTAAGCAGTTGTATCATAGCAGAAATAATGGGATTACTTTCATAATCAATATCATCATGATAGCCTTTGCGTTTTTCTATCAGTTCTGTAAAATCCTGTGAAATACTCATCTATTGTTTCCTCCTCTTTAAAACAGACGACTGGTCAGAATCAGGAAACACGGTTGCGATTTTTCCATTTGTTCGAATGACTCCCACTCGAACCCCTTTATAAACCCCATAAATAGTTTTCCCATCCGGAATCCTTCTGTTTCCTTTCAACCCTGCCACGTGTTCACCGGCTCTACGTATGTCGGTTTCCTTCCAGGATTTTGGAAACCATGCCTGCCCTGTTCCCACACGCTTTTTAGGATCTTTATGACCAGGAACATTACCTACACGCACACCATTGGAATATGTTTTCACAATATTGTACTTAATACCTTGCTTAACCAGGATATCCATACCTGCCTGACCATGACCCCCTGATTTCAGTTTTGAAATATGGTGCCCTTTAGGCGAATATGTAAATGTACCTTCATTTGAATGTACCAAAGCAAAATCACTGACACTCCTGCCGCTACCCCTGGTGTTTAAATAACGTCCACTTTTTCCTGTACCCATCACTCCTCCCTCCTTTTCTTTGAGGAAATCCAGTCAGGATACTGAACAAACATGGTTTTGTCATATAAGCCATGAAAGATTTCATCAGGCATTGCACCGTACACGAGAACAACTTCCGGTTCAAGTTCTTCGAGCATCGCAATCAGGCCATGTCTCATATGATATTTTTCTTCTTTGGCCTGGCATGCCCCATACGTGCCTATACAAACAATGCTGTGCTTCGGCAAACTAAGGAAAGCAAATTTTTCCGGCAAAACACTGGTTGTATAACTACGTTCATCTCCCCAACGTACATTCGGAATAACATACATCCCATGCTTCTGAAAGAAATGGCCTATAGCTCTGCTTCTATATACATTGGCCATCTGTACGACCAGTGGAGAATCTACATATAAAGAGTTGTCCAGCGAAGCCATCCCCTGAAACCATGAGAAATCTTCTACATACTTTCCTGGATTTCTCAATATGTCGCCGAACTCTGTATCGTATACATAAGGGATGATCAATTCAGAATGATGTTCACTCTGACTGAGTCTGTTTAACGGAATCAGTCGCTCAGGAATGATAATCTGCTTTGGTCTTTCGATACAAGGCATTTCAAGAATGCCGTCAAACATTGCTGTTTCTACAAACTCGGGGTTAAACCCGTCGTCCATTATAATTTTCTTCTTAGACATAATCTGTCCTTTCTCCTGCATCGCAGGTAAATTGGGTATAGTTACCCCTGTCTTTTGTAACATCCGTCAATTGATGATTTAGGACAGATATGCTATTGTCTGAGTGGTCGCTCTTAGTTATGCAATAGCATATCTGAGATATAGAACGCGTTGATCTGCTGCGCCAACAGCTTTTCAATGCGTTTTATTTTTCATCCATAGGTCATCACCTTCTTTCCTGCTTCTCGAGTTTTCGACGATTGGTTGCAAAAGCCTTGGAAACATGATAAATATCCACCAGTTCCTTGGGTTTCATTCCCCGGGTCTCTTCATAGGGAAGCATCACCTCCGCGCACAGTGCCTTTGCCTGCCACTCCACGCTGCAATAAGCTGGTAGTTCACCTTCTGCAAAGCTTCTTGCATAAACAGGTGTGAACCCAATTTCAAACAAAAAAACATGGCAGATCTCGTGACAGATAAATCCAAAGAAAGCACCCGTCTGATTCTCGTATGCGCCAACATACACAGACTCTTTGATTTCAATGGTAAATCCACCGGCATCGTTCGGCGTACATTGTGCCATAGTCTGTGGGGGCAACTTCTTATCCTCCACTATCTGATAGCCGCTTCCTTTGAAAATGTCCGGCAACTTTTCCAGCGCCTCCAGCACAGGGAACGGACCTCCCGCTGGGACATCAAACAGCTTTCTGACATATGCTGCAAAACGTCTTAAATCCCTGCGGCTTGTCGGCTTAGTTTCATAATCCATTATTCGTCCTTTCCATCCTTTTTGCTAAGCAATTCCAGAATCTTAATGGCAGTTTCGTCGTCCATCTCATCGAAAGACCTTGCAAACTGTAAAGCTGCTTTTCGTTGGTTATTTCCGGCTTTACCTGTCACAATCTTATACTGCGTCTTCGATTCTTCAACTGTTTCTCTGAGATCCTGCTGTTCTGTTTCCGTCAATCCATAGTGTTCAATGATTTTCCCTATCCAATCTGCCGGGACATTCTTCTTTCCATTTTCCACCGCAGATAAGAAGGGCAATGATACATCCAACACTTTCGCCATGTCGCCCATTACTTCATGGTGCTTAATTCGTAATATGCGAACGAATTCACCAAAACTCGTATATGCCATAGCGATACCTCCTTGTCCTTTTTTGATCCTCCTATAATGAAAGCAAAGTCTAAGACTTGTTTTCGTGTATATAATATAGCCTATTTTTGGTTAAGTCAAGTATTTAAAGCCACTGAAAAAAGAGGGAATCGACAGCCTCTTGACAGACGTAAAGCAAACGACCGGTGCAGAACCACCTGCACCGGCCACACAGCCAGAGGATTTCTCGTCATCACATCGACCTCAGCAGGGGGGTGAAATTTACTAACTCAGAAACGACACAGGTTAATTCGACTTCTTTTTGTGATGCAGAAAAATCGCCCTTTTAGACTGTTTACAGCGATTATACGGACTTTTCCTTTCTGATTCACTCCCTTTTTGATAAAAAAGTTCCATCCCGGTACTCAGGGATGGAAC
>CAVCUM010000059.1:0-3430 GCA_963605385.1 Lachnospiraceae bacterium | reverse complement strand
TCACTAATTACAAACCAAAAGATTTTGCTGAGTTATTAGGAGTTTCTGTTAAAACGTTGCAGCGCTGGGATAGGGAAGAAACTCTAAAAGCAAATCGAACTCCAACTGATAGGCGTTATTACACTTACGACCAATATCTTCAGTTTAAAGGCATAAATACTGAAAATGATAATCGACAGGTTGTTATTTATGCCAGAGTGTCTACAAGAAATCAAAAAGATGATTTGCAAAACCAAGTAATTTTCTTACGACAGTTTTGTAATGCGAAAGGAATTATTGTAGACCAATGTATTGAAGATTATGGAAGTGGTCTTAATTACAACCGCAAAAAGTGGAATCAACTATTAGACGAAGTAATGGAACAAAAAATCAAAACTATCGTAGTCACACATAAAGATAGGTTTATCAGATTTGGCTATGATTGGTTTGAAAAATTCTGTATGAAGTTTAATACGACTATAGTGGTAGTAAACAACGAAGAACTATCACCACGAGAAGGACTCGTACAAGATATTGTTTCAATTCTTCATGTGTTCTCTTGCAGGTTGTATGGGCTTCGTAAGTATAAAAAGCAAATAGAAGGAGATGAGGAAATTGCTAAAGAGCTTCAAAACGGAAATAAATCCGACAGCCGAGCAGAAAGTCAAGATTAACAAAACTATCGGTACTTGTAGATACGTTTACAATTTCTATCTTAGTCACAACAAAGCTCTGCACGATAAAGGTGAGAAATTTATGGCAGGAAAGAGTTTCAGCGTGTGGCTTAATAATGAGTACATTCCTAATAATCCCGATAAAGTATGGATTAAGGAAGTGTCCTCAAAAGCTGTAAAAAAGTCTATTGAAGATGGCTGTACTGCATTTATCAGATTTTTCAAACATCAAAGTGCTTTTCCTAATTTCAAAAAGAAAGGTAAGTCTGATGTAAAAATGTATTTCGTAAAGAATAATCCTAAAGATTGTAGATGCGAGAGGCATAGGATAAACATACCGACTTTAGGCTGGGTACGCATAAAGGAAAAAGGCTATATACCAACGACCAAAGACGGATGGAAAATCAAAAGTGGTACAGTATCCATCAAGGCAGGTAGATATTATGTATCAGTTCTTGTAGAAATTCCTGACACCACGATTGCCAATAATAGTAGCAACGGTGTGGGAATTGACCTGGGTTTGAAAGACTTGGCGATTGTTTCTAACGGTAAAACTTATAAAAATATCAATAAGTCGGCAAGAGTCAAAAAATTAGAAAAGAAATTACGTAGAGAGCAAAGATGCCTCTCTCGTAAATATGAGAATTTAAAGAAAGGAGAGTCCACTCGAAAGAATATACAAAAACAAAGGCTTAAAGTACAAAGACTTCATCAAAAGATAGATAATATCCGTACTGACTATATCAATAAAACAATAGCCGAGATAGTGAAAACCAAGCCATCTTATATAACTATTGAAGACTTGAATATATCAGGTATGATGAAGAACAGACATCTTTCAAAAGCCGTTGCATCACAAAAGTTCTATGAGTTTAGAACTAAGCTTAAAGCTAAGTGCGATGAAAACGGTATTGAATTAAGAGTCGTAGACAAATGGTATCCATCATCCAAAATGTGTCACTGCTGTGGTGCTGTCAAGAAAGATTTGAAACTTTCAGATAGAACATACCGCTGTGATTGCGGTTATGTTGAGGATAGAGATTTCAATGCTGCTCTTAATTTAAGAGATGCTTTAACTTACGAAGTTGCATAATTAACGCAAACGTAAGTATGTACTGCGGGCTATCGCAGGAATTTACGACTGTGGAGTGTACAAGAACTTGTGAGTAGCGTATTGCTTGCAATCGCCAAAGCATACACATTGAAGCAGTAAGAAGTATCCGCAAGGACTTCAATTTCTCGATGTGTTTTTAGTATATTTAAACACATTTTGAGTGGCAGTAACATATGCAGCACTACAACCCTTTACTTAAAAATAACAATTTAAAAAACAGATTTATCACAATCGGCGAGATAATGCTTAGGCTTACCCCTCCGAACTACGAAAAAATCTGTATGACAAACGATTTTGAGGCAAGCTATGGTGGGAGCGAGGCAAATATTGCATTGTCGCTCGCAAATCTCGGAATCGATTCGACATTTTTTACGGTTGTGCCGGACAACGCAATCGGAAAAAGCGCCGTAAGAATGTTAAGAAGCAATGACGTGCATTGTACGCCCGTGATTTTGAGCACACCCGCCGAAACCCCCACACACAGAATGGGAAGCTATTATCTTGAAACGGGATACGGAATCAGGGCGAGCAAGGTGATTTATGACCGCAAGCACAGCGCAATCACTGAATATGATTTTTCGAATGTGGATATCGAAAATTTGCTCAAGGATTTTACATGGCTTCACTTGTCCGGAATTACGCCGGCGCTCGGAGAAAATTTAAAAAAGCTTGTTATGGACTGCCTAAAAACAGCAAAGAAGCTGGGACTTACGGTGAGTTTTGACGGAAACTTCCGCTCCACGCTTTGGACCTGGGAAGAGGCAAGGGATTTTTGCACGGAGTGTCTGCCTTATGTGGATGTGCTTTTTGGAATTGAGCCTTATCACCTGTGGGTTGACGAAAACGACCACATAAAAGGTGATGTAAAGGACAATATTCCTTTTCAGCCGTCGTATGAGGAACAGGACGAAGTGTTCAGGGCTTTTGTGAAGAGATATCCCAATATTTCATGTATCGCGCGTCATGTGCGTTATGCGCATTCGGGCTCGGAAAACAGCCTGAAGGCGTTTTTGTGGTATGATGAGCATACGTTTGAAAGCAAAATGTTTACGTTTAATATCCTTGACAGAGTGGGCGGCGGTGACGCTTTTGCAAGCGGCCTCATTTATGCGATGATGAATGATTATAAGCCTATGGATATGATAAATTTTGCGGTTGCGTCGTCGGCATTAAAGCATACAATACGCGGTGACGCAAATATCACGGATGATGTCGAAAGCATCAAAAATCTCATGAATATGAATTATGACATAAAGAGATAAGATTAATCCGGTCGTCCGATATATTTTAATTCGGACTAAGGATACAGGCAGTCATAAAGTAATACAGATTTATCGCAGACATAAGGAATTTAAAATGATTGACGGATTTATAAGAACCGCGGCAGTTACTCCTTTAATTAAGGTTGCGGATATAAAGTTTAATACAGAAGAAATAATAAAAAATATTTTTGCGGCATGCGAAAACGATGCAAAAATTATTGTTTTTCCTGAGCTTTCGATAACGGGATACACGTGCCATGACTTATTTTTGCAGGATATTCTGATAAAAAAAGCGGAGGAAGCGCTTGAAGAAATATTAAAGCAAACAAGAGATACGGATGCGATTATTTTTATCGGATTTCCTTTTGAGTACGAATGCAAGCTCTACAATACCGCTGTTA
>CAVCUM010000058.1:0-3462 GCA_963605385.1 Lachnospiraceae bacterium | reverse complement strand
TATCCGCAGAAGGATGAGCCGAAGGTTGATACTGACGGGCAGTTGTGTTTATTCTAATATTTATAAATAAAAAGTTAAATTATGAAAGTAAAAATTTGGCATGACGCTTCAGAAGCGCCGACGGTAAAGGGTAATGACGGTATGATTTGGATTATCGCCGTAATGGAAGATGCAATACATGTAGAACAGCTTGTATTCGACATCTGTGACCAACCTTGGGAAGAAATCCTAGAAGATACAAAGGTATGGAAATGGGCTTACCGGAAAGATTTGCTCGCTGAGTTGTATAGCGACAATGAAGCCGAGAAATAAGAGCTACCACAACAAGGCCCCCTTCTCCACCCTGCATCCAGACCCTTGCCATTGGACAAGAAAGGGCAATAGCTGGAAGCAGAAGGTGGGGTACGGGAGCGAGGATGAAGCGGAGGAGTTTCTGAAGCTAAATCCAAAGCTAAAGAGTATGGGAGCACGGGTGTATAAATGCCCGGTTTGCAATAAGTATCACGTATCTATACATTACAAGGATGATCAAAGGATATTTTGAATACGACCCTGTTATCTACCCTAGACTCCTCTGGGTGTCGGTAGGTATCAGCTTAAAGGACTTACGGGAGGCTTTCGACGAGCTGCCGGAGGATGACGGCACGGAATACAGCGGCGTTGTCTACGACAAGGTAGCGAGGAAGAAAGACGGAAGGTACGGAGTGCTTGTCTGCTTCAAGAAACGTGCCGACATGACCGTCGGGGTGCTCTGCCACGAGGCCAGCCATGTGGTTGATGCGATAGAGGAGCAGACGGGTATAGACCACGGAGGCGAGCCGAGCGCCTACCTTGCCGGGTGGGTAGCGAAGAGCCTTGGTGAAGCGAGATTTAATAGAGGTGATTTTATAAAAATTGAAGAGAATGATAAAAAAGGAAGAACTGAATAAGGGCTCTCTATCCGTCCCCTTGAAGGTTGAGTACGATACTGTTAACCTTGCGCTCCACAATGCCGAGGATGTTGCCACGATGCGCCAGGTACTGCTTCAGATTTCGAACTGGTTCAAGAGTAAGCACAAGACATTGCCTTTTACACTCAAAGACCCGTTCAACGACGACACCTGCAACGATATGTACGGTTATATTTTTGATTTAATGAAAGACGAAACGAAGGAGGAAGAAGCATGATGAAATCGAAGATTGAGGAAATGACATCAACCAACCCGTACGACGGTGCAATAAGAACGAAGGATGGACATCGTATCGGTATTGGTGACTACATTAAAATACCGTTCAAAGACTTGATTGCAGCCCTGCCGCTTAAAGCAGAGCCATTCAGAGACACTCAGGACAAAGACGGCAATGTGCTGTTTTTAGTGAATAACATTAGCGGTGATTTTGAATATTTCCTGCTGGCAAATGACCACAAAAGCACTCATCTGGAAGAATATATTAGCGTGGCACTGGTTGAAAGATGCGGTGAGTATGTCGGGCGCATGGTAAGCGAGGCAAAGAACGATTGCGGTGAGGTTGTCTCAAGAGTTATCACCAAAGAGGATATAGCAGACCTTAACGACAAGATAAAGGTAGCAGACAAGGCATATAATAGCGCAGTAAGTTCAATAATGAGAAGCGAAGCGAACAAGGTTATGGAATGCGGCGTGAAGCATATTTCGGAAGCGTGCGATGAGCTCCGCAATATAATCAGTGAAAATGCGAAGAAAGCGTTAAAGACGAAAGAAATACCATACACAGACTTGTATAGCGGAGGAGATAAAGTAAACCACCCCTCTCATTACTCTTGGTTGAAGGACTTGTGCGGAGTTGAGCCGATAGACATTTGTCGCCACTTTGACTTTGCCATCGGGTCAGCTTTGAAATATCTCATGCGCAAGGGCAAGGAAGAAATGTCGCTCACAGAGAAGGAACAAAGGGCACAAGACCTCAAGAAAGCGGTGTTTTATATACAGGACGAAATAAAGTTATTGGAGGAGACAGATGAAAGAAACTAAGTACACCTGTGGCGACTGCGCTTTTCTAAGTACGGAAGACGAGTCGTATTATTGCTTGATGAAAGACCTGTATCATTTCCGCACGGAGCGTGATGAGACATGCGGTGATTTCGAGTATAAAGAGATAGTAAAGACAGAAAAAGCATTAAAGGCATAAGATTATGGATTACGGTAAGAAAATCAAATGCGGCAACTTTTATATTTTGAAGTTTGCCAAGAGCCTTTCAAAGGCTGAGTTGAAGAAACTGCGTGATGCGGCGGGTATTCCTGCTGACGTACAGAAGCATTTGCAGAGAGGTACGCTCCCCTACATTAAAGTAGCTACAATCTCTGACTCATGGGCGGTGGAGTATGTTTACGGCACAACAATGTTTAATGCCATTGATGAGCTGCCTGTAAATGAAGCAATGAATACGGTGGTAGATGTAGCCGGCAGAAATGCAGAGGCGCTGTTTGTCGTTATGTATGCCGACACCAGTACTATCGGTGATGAGGAATACCGCAAGGCGAAGATAAAGCTCATGGAGGAGTATCTCGACAGAGCAAGCAAGGCGGCAAACGAAGCTGCCGATGCAGGCAAGAGCGAGGAAGAGCTTCAGAAAGAGAGCGAGGAAGCCGTACAGGAAGTCATCGACAAGCAGAAGCATGCCGATACTCTTATGGAAATGGCAGAGGAAATCAAGAAAGAAGGCGTATGATAAGCAATACAGATCGTCTTATCGAGATTATCGAAGACCATAACTCGTTAAGAATAGCCCTACGGCTCATTTTAGAGACCCTGGAGACCAAGAAACTGCCTACGGTGGCTAGTTGTCCGTGTTTCAACGACGAGCTCGCTGAAGACGATTTTAAGCATTGTCTGGAGATTATCACTGGCGAGAATATTGATATGTAACATTATCCTGATTGTTTTATATGTAGAGGGGCGGTCTCCGTGATGGAAATCGCCCCTCATTTTAACCAAAAAATTTATAGAATTATGATTGCGGAAAACGCTCCCGCTTTTCAATAATCGTCTGCAAAGGTAGCGGTAAAAAATTGTAGAACACTCATGCGCACCCTCTTTTAACCAAAATTTAACCTTTTGCCTTGCTTGTCTTGCTGTCTGTTGGGTATCGCGCAGGCAAAAAGAAATGAATCGTGTTGTCTTGCGTATCGAGTTCATCCTGTTTGATTTTGTTGTAGTCAGCAATCATAGCAGTGGTCTTTTGCCATTCTGGTGAGCCTAGTTTCTGGCTTCTCTGAGCAATCACAAGGTTCTTGAGGATGGTCTCCTTTGATGTAGCCTCTGCAAGTTCTTCTGCGGTCATATCGTTATTATTGTGTTGTTCTTTTACCCCTTGCAGCTCTGCCATACGGGTTTGTACCGAGTTGAGAGCTTCAAGTTTGTTCATCTCCCGTTCGAGTTCTTCTTTACTCCACGAAAGACCTTTACCTTGAAATGCCACAGCCCAGGCATCGTGTTGACACC
>CAVCUM010000057.1:2989-3668 GCA_963605385.1 Lachnospiraceae bacterium | reverse complement strand
GCGAGTATGTTGTCGATGATATCTTCCTGCCCGTTTCTGAAGCTGTCGTGACCGAAATATTCTTTTAAAACGCCGTATTTGTCCATAATTCACCATTTCCGTTAAAAGTCTGAGTCAGCGCCGCACAAAAATCTGAGAGGAGCTGCCTTAATTCGCGAAGTCATTTTTATTATACATCACCTTGCGTGAATATGTCAACAATACGGCAAAGCAAAAGGGTATCCGGGAGTTCGGATACCCTTATTTATCAGTCCACTAAATCGCAGGCTTCTTCGTAAAGCTCTTTGAAATTCTTGTCTGTTGAATATGCAAAATCCGAGCCGTAAGTTCCGACATAGCCGTTGTCACCAATGACTGCGGCATCTGTGCAGTATCCGTCACTGAAAACGAGAAAGTATTCAACGTTTTCACTGTCGGAATAGTAGCCAAGATATTCATAGAATGTGTCAATATCAACGTTGGAGCCGACATTGTAATTTTTGTCCCTGTCTGATGAAATGATACAGTTGTCAAGGGTATTCGCATCATTGTAGTACATTTCTTCAACTGCGGCATTAGCGGCTCGGTACATTATGGTTGCGGTCGATTGTGCGGAAGCGGCGTGTGATTTTTTCGTGTAGCCGATCATTGAAGGGACAAATACGGCTCTGAGTATGGGAATAATTGTCCCGATCAGTCC
>CAVCUM010000057.1:408-2979 GCA_963605385.1 Lachnospiraceae bacterium | reverse complement strand
GCCGTAGAGCGTAAGACCGTCTATCTCCGCATTTTCGCAGTTCATGGCAAAATAATCGCCCTTCGCGACAACTCTGTCAAGCTTTATGTTCTTGCAGTTCCAAAGGGTCTCAGCCGCATTGCTCATCGAGACATTGCGGAGCGTTACGCCGTCACAGCGGCGGAAATTCTTTGGCGCTTCTATCACACAATCCTCGACCGAGATATTATCGGTGTACCAGACTCCTGCCCTTGCCATGTCGAACCATGCCGAGTCCCTGACCCTGATATTGCGGCAATACCACAGCGGATACTTCCACTTGAACATACTGCCGTACACCCTGATATTGCTGCTCTCCTTCAGCGGAGACTCGCCGTCCGTGAATATTGTATCATATATTTCAGCGTCTTTCGTGCCGAATAAGGCTCTTTCGCCTGTAAGAAACTGATTATTTATGACTTTTTCCATGTATTTTCCTCGTATAATATATTTTAGGGTGATTTAACGAGTACCCTAATGAACCTCAACTACGCTCGGTAAATGCAAAAAGCAGTGAAATTGGAATGAACGTAGCGAATGGAGATTTCACTGCTGCGGCGAAGTTCCGCTGGGTTTAATCAAACAGTCAACAGGCATTCACATACCCATGATAAAATAGCTGTAAGAACAGCAGGAACAAGTTCTTATTTTCCTCGTTGAACCATATGGTTTCTTCCTTATGGAGTCTGTTCCCCAGAGCTGTGAGTTAGCTACTAACACGTAGGCTGTTTATCTGGGCTGCGCTCCATCCGTTTTTACAGGCAGTACGGATTTTCGCATCGGAGCTGCTCAGAGTGGATTCTGATATGCGAGGTTGCTGATGCCACAGTATCATGGGTAGCTGAATGCCTGCTGATCGAAAATTCCCCACGAGAGGAGGTGGATCTTATGGATAAGCTTTTCGTTGGCATTGATATTGGCAGCAAGGATAACGCTTGCTATCTTATGCGAGCCTACGGCAGTAAACACAGTTCGTTTTCTGTTCCGAACAACAGGGATGGTGCAAAATTAATTGTTGACAGGGTGACCTCTGTACTTCTGGCGCAAAATATCCCAAGTGTTGTTATTGGCATGGAAGCGACCTCTGTTTACGGTGATAATCTCATGTACTACCTTCGTGAAAGCGGTTCTCTGGGGCGATTTGAACGTCACTTGCATATGCTCAATCCAAAGCAGGTCAAGAAGTTCAAGGATACCTATCTGGATATGCCAAAGAATGATTATATCGATTCTTTCGTCATTGCGGATACCCTTCGCTTTGGAAGAATCACCAAGGAGGTTTACATGGACGATTACCGTTATCAGTCTTTGAAACTGCTCACACGAGCACGTCATCAGGCTGTACAGGCTCTGACACGAGAAAAGCAGCATTTTCTGAATGGCTTATTTATCAGCTTTTCCGGACTTGCTCAGGAGAAAATATTTTCCAACAAATTCGGTGCAACATCAATGGCTGTCATCGACGAGTTTTCTTCTCTTGATGAACTTGCTTACATGAATCCGGATGAACTTGCTGATTTTATTCGCAAGCATGGGAAAAATCGCTTTGAAAATCCCGATGAAATTGCGGATGCTGTTCAGCGTGCTGCCAAAAGCTCTTACCGTCCGCCGCAGGTCATTGCCGATTCTGCGAAACAAATGCTTGCGATTTCAATGAGCACCATACGCTTGCTGCAAAAACAGGTGAAAGAGTACGATAAAGCGATTGAAAAACAATTGCAGTCGATTTCCCAGACACTGATGTCCATAAAAGGAATCGGTAATGTCTATGCAGCCGGCATCATCGCTGAAATAGGAGATATTAATCGTTTCTCCGGTCAGGCAAGCCTTGCGAAATATGCCGGTCTTGTGTGGTCTCAGTATCAGTCAAGCACCTTTGAAGCTGAAGACAAACACATAATTCACGGCGGCAATCACCATCTGAAATATTACTTGTGCGAAGCTGCAAATTCTCTGAGAAGATGCGACCCGGAGTTTAAGCGCTTCTACAGCCTCAAATACAAAGAGGCAACTAAGCACAAGCATAAACGCGCACTCGTTCTTACTGCCAGAAAGCTGGTCAGGTTAGTCTATACACTGCTGAAGACTAACCGCCTTTATAGCCCGCCGGAGGTCTGATCCGGTTATCTTCAGCCTGTCAAAAAAATTTTGATGGCAGGCTTTATTGGGAGTTGGCTTTTTTGTCTCTTTTTACAAAAATATAATCGCTTTTCTACTTTTTTGCCTATTGACATTTTACCGTGGGACTTGATACGTCAGAGCATATTCTCTCTGAATTAATATTGTCAGATATATTTATTGGCAGAAAAAAGAAAATTATTCCCGTTTGACCTTTTTTATCAGAAGCAGCAATGCGGCGAGATTTGGAAAAGCCATGAGTCCGTTAAAGATATCAGAAAGAGTCCATACCGCCTCTGCCCTGCAAACTGCTCCAAGAGATGCAGAAAAAGCGTAGATCAGGCAAAATATCATAGTTCCCGTATTCGGCAGAATGTAGCTGAAAGCGCTTTCTCCGCAGTAATACCAGCCGATTATCGTACAGAACGCAAATAC
>CAVCUM010000057.1:0-398 GCA_963605385.1 Lachnospiraceae bacterium | reverse complement strand
TTTGCCTATTGACATTTTACCGTGGTGTGTTCGCCAAAAAAATAATGCATAAAAGGGGCTTCTGTTGACAAAGTTTGAACGTGTTCATACTTTGGGTTTTCCGCCTTAATTGCCACCAAGCATATAAGTGCATGGTGTGTCAACAATGCGCGAAGCGCAGGTGTTAGCCCTTGTTGTTGACACGCCATGTGCTTATGTGCTACAATCTGGCAAGGCGGAAACCAATTCATATTTAGCCGTTTTGTCTATGCATTTTACGAGCCCTTTCTATGCATTTTTAGATGACCGAACACATACCGTGGGACTCCTTGCATTTTTCTCCTTCGCAGCATACAGAAATGACACTCTACAACTATAATTATACGGATTATTTTCATCTTGTCACTGACACTTATGTT
>CAVCUM010000056.1:0-3768 GCA_963605385.1 Lachnospiraceae bacterium | reverse complement strand
TTTTTCTTGAGTACGTATTGATTTTGCAGTCTTGGCGGAACTTCCGTCTTTTATTTTTATCGCTTGCTTTTTTTCAAGCGATAAAGTCAAAATCGTGCGATCGGGATCAAACTGTTCTTCCACAGTCGGATCTTTCAGGCCTTCATCACTCCAGATGTTTACAATTTTGGGAATACCGCTTCCTGCACGCTCACCGATATCAATAAGGTTAAACATTTTCATCAGTCCGCGATTTCTTGGGTCTGATATTCCTCCAAGCATCATCTGAATTTTTCCTGCCCGGCTGTAGCCCGGATTGGCAAGTGTGATGCGGTTGGAATGAAGTGTTATTACAACACCTCTTGAACCATAATAATCTGTATTGATAAGGCAATTTGCAAGAGCTTCACGCAAAGCCTCATGCATTGGTGTATCGTCAATTCTTGTGCCATCTGAAATTTTAAACGGAACCTTAAGCGATTGTTTTAACTTATTATAGACACGAAAATAAAAATCAAAAACATTTCCGGACCAATCGCCTGAACTTGACTGAATACGGTCTACCCATCGATTATTGGGGTCGAGTTCCTCACGGTAATCAAGAAAGTAATCGGGAAACTGCCGAACAATATCATATTCATTTCCGAACATCAGCAGACCTGCCGCCGTAGGATGCACCGGCTTCTGTTCTCTGCGGGCGGCGGTCACATGGATGCAACTATGGTAAAAACGGATAAAAGGAGAGAAAGAATCAGAAAAAATGGAATTATTTTTCTCATAATAGAAATTCCTTTCGAAAAAGTGTTTATTTTTCCTCGCACGAATATACACTTAATCCGGTGGTGCAATCAATAATTTTTATTTGACCACAATCATGTTCAATAATGAATTCGCAGCCTATTGGATATTGGAGAATGTGGATAATTACCGGTTCAATCTTCATTGCGTCCTCTAATGTACGAATTACCCAATCGGATGACAAAATAGGGCCTTCACCGGAATCTTTAACAGACATAAATATCCAACCGGAATCTATATCCTTATGTGGAGTCAAATGAACACAATACTTAATTGAATTTGTATCTATGACATTTTTTGTAAGAGTACAAGCACCATATTTTGTTTTCTTTAAGTTAGCCGATTTATTTTTCATACTTATGGCTCCTGTTAGTATTTACTAATTGAGGCTTGTAATTTGAAGGATCTTGGTACCGGTTGACATATTGCTCTTTTGTAATAAAGCCGTTCCTGTATTCACTATTTGCGGCAATCAGCACTGAAGATTGCCGAACACGGCAAAGAAGGCAAGCAGCATGTTTTTCAGCTTGAGGAAGAAGTCCTCGAGGAAAATGTGCGTAGACTCAGCGGCTTTAATCGTTGTGCCGTCGAGTGTCACGATTGTTCTGAAAATTTCCTTGGCCTTGTTAACCTCAACCTTGACATAGCCCGCCCAGAACTCTTCACCGTCAACGGTTATGAAGAGATTCTGCTGGTCACCGAGGCTTTCGTCGGGAGCAATACGCCAGCTTACTTCAGATGTAATGCTCTCGTCGCTCCAGCCGTGGGTGCTGTCATATTCGGCACTTGTACCGTCGCTGTAATAAGCGATGAAGTCAACGAAAAACGCAGCGTTTTCGATTTCAGTGTCTGTCTTAACCGCAGAGTAGTATTTCGCGGTCTACAATTCAATGGATGTAATCTCTTTGTTCTCAACTTCCTCAGCCGATGCAATTATGGCAAAAGCAGAGAAAAGAAGTACAAAGCTTAGAATAAGCGAAATTGACTTTTTCACAATTAGCCTCCTATATTTTGTGTCGGGCGTATCCCTTTATGTATCATATCGATGAGTTCTTCCAATGAATTTGAAATCAGATAGTTGTAGTAGTATATCTTTCCAAAATTATCGTTCTCGGTTCCGATCCAAAAAAACATGTTTTGCGAATATTCCATAAAAACTAACCCGATTTTTTCAATCGACTGGTAAAAGCTTCTATAGTCCACATAGGCAAATTCGCCTGTTTCTTCGATAAAATCAAGCATTTCATAAGGGGACAATAATCTTTGCGGTCTTTCTGGATTTTTCGATATAATTCCATAACCATTTTCGACATAAAACTCAAGTAACGGTTTTGGAAGTGGCTTTCCGTATGTTCTTTCAAAATCAGAGAGTTCTTTATCGCTAACTTTCTTTAAGATATCATTACTGAAATTCATATTTTCTCCTATTACTTACAATTAGTCTGGGGGGGAGCCCAATATAAAACTGGACTTCCCTCCATATTCATGTTAGTGAAATACATTTTTTATAAGAGCATCTGCGCCATGATGGATGTCAATGTGCTCTGTTACACTTGCTGGTGTAATATTCCACCATTTTGGCGGACCTCCATAAGATTCTTCAATTATGTGATGTGCATCATAGTTTGAACCCTTAGTTCGCCATAAGTTTTCGGAGCTTAAAGAAGGAACATCCTCGGAATATGTCGGCCATTGTTTTCCAGTATTTTGTTCCCATTCTTTAATCAGGTCAGCCTTAGCATTATCAAACTCATCCCTCGCCAAAGCATTCGCTTCAACTGAAATTTGAGATTCATGATTACCAGATCTAAATTCCTTGCGAACCTCCATCTTTTGCTTTGAGGATAAATTGTTACCAGTTTTGAGTTCAATATGGGAAAAAATCAATCTAACTGAAATTCATAGAAATCTCTTGCATCTTCTGCAATTGAATCATCAATGTCAGTTCTTTCCGCAGTAAATTTTAATGCTTTAAGCATTTCATCACGGTATTCACTTGAATCATTTATGCAACGGTTCAGCATCCATAACAGATACCAATTCGGCTTTTTATATGTCGCGTGAATTAATTCACTCTCGTAGTGTCCCTTTCTTTCAAGAAAGTGTATAACCGGTCCAGGTGAACCGAACTCCAAGTGGGGATTCTCAGCGATAAAGTTTATTAATGTTGTTGCAAGAACTTCAGATGAATTGTTTTTGTCCATATTTGCAAGAACTTCTTCCGTTTTATTGCAATCGTTTTCCTCTATGGTTTTTTTAATTCTTCAATGTTTTTCATTTTTGAGCCTCCAATTTATAGAATACAAAGTTACCTTTTGGCAAGAAGCAAAATCGCATAGTTTACCGCATAACCTCTGCTCGTAGCCGACAGTGTTGTCTTTGAAGAATTACTGCGGGCTGTTGCCGTGGCATTTTGAGAGACGGTAACTCTTGATGTTTCTTTAGTCTGTCTCTGATTTGCCGATTCGTTTCGTTCTTCGGCTTTCTGAGCGGCCTGCTGAGTTTTGGATTTGCTTACCTTGTTTGAAACATAGGCCGTTCCGCCGGCAACAAGGCCAATAACTCCGACAACAGCAAGGGCCGCTAAGACACCGAAGTGTCCACTCGGATCCTTGCCCATAATCGGATTGTTATGTACATAGGTATAACGGTTCAGACTCAGGGGAGAAGTGATATTTCCGGCGTAAGTATCCGCTGTTATGAACGAACCTGTTTCGGCGCGGTAATATCTTGCACGGAGATACTGAAGATTTGTCGCATCATCGGTATATTCACTATTATACTTAAAATGGTTCGCAATTGCAACGCCGGAAGTAGTTGTGTTGCCGAAAGCATCATTCAGATATCTGCAAAAATGTCAAAACGCGCTGCTGACAGGCTACCAACTCAAAGGAACACTCGGTGAATATCTGCGCGGTGTGGACGAAATCTGCGAGGAAACCTTCTCTCGGCTGGTAAAACAATATGCCGAGCGTGAGGGTGTGACCGAGC
>CAVCUM010000055.1:0-3785 GCA_963605385.1 Lachnospiraceae bacterium | reverse complement strand
CCTCCTATATGAGAGGAATAGATTTTTACAATGTTCCGACTACTGTCTTAGCTTCGGTTGATTCATCCATTGGTGGCAAGACTGCCGTAAATTTTCGGGGTGTAAAGAACATCATCGGAGCCTTTTACCAGCCCAAGAAGGTCTTGATTGATCCATGCGTTTTCAAGACACTTCCGAAACGTCAGATATCAAATGGTCTTGCTGAAGCTGTGAAGATGTCCTTAACCTTTGACAGTAAACTTTTTGAGAGCTTTGAAAAGGGTGTTGATTTTGATGATTTATCAAAGATCATCTACAAATCTCTGGATATAAAAAGAAAAGTGGTTGAAGCCGACGAAAAAGAAAACGGCCTAAGAAAGGTTTTGAATTTCGGACATACCCTGGGTCATGGAATCGAGGTTTCTTCGGAAAACAAATTACTACACGGAGAAAGTGTGGCACTCGGAATGCTGAGAATGTGCTCCGAATGCGTAAAGGAAAGACTTGTTAAAGTTTTGGATATGCAAAACCTTCCCACGGAATTTGATTTTGATAAAGAAAAAGCCATGAATGCAATTTCACATGATAAGAAGTCGAATGGGGCGACGATTTCAACAATTTTCGTTGAAGAAGTCGGGAAGTACGAAATCAGGGAAATGACACTTGATGAATTAAAGAAAAGACTATAAAAAATTCTTATTTATGGTTTGTCATGAGCATAATTTGACGGTTGGAGGAGATATGAAGAACACTTTCGGAAACAGCATGCAAATGTCTATTTTCGGCGAAAGTCACGGTCCGTACATAGGAATAGTTCTTGACGGACTTGCTCCCGGGATTAAAATAGATGATGATTTTATAAGACATCAGCTTTCTTTAAGGCGTCCGGCGGGTAAAATTTCAACTGCAAGGGTCGAAGCGGATGAGTTTGTAATAGCGAGCGGCGCTTATAATGGATTTACGACAGGCACACCGCTTACAATTTTAATTCCCAATACGGCGCAGCACTCAAAGGATTATGACGATGCTGTCAGAATTGCACGACCCGGTCATGCGGATTACACAGCATTTTGCAAATATAAAGGTTTCGAGGACTATCACGGAGGCGGTCATTTCAGCGGTCGTGTTACGGCTGCCCTGGTAGCGGCCGGTGCGATAGTTATTCCGGCATTAAAGAAAAAGAATATATTAATCGGGACGCATATTTCATCCCTTGCAGGGATTTTTGACAGGTCATTTGACGATTATGAGGCCGATATAAAGACACTATCTGATTTAAGCTTTCCTGTTCTTGACGGACAAAAGGCAGATATCATGCAGGAAGCAATTTTAAGGGCTTCGGAATGTAAGGATAGTGTCGGCGGGGTACTTGAAAGTGTCATACTGAATATGCCTGCGGGTATAGGTGAACCCTGGTTTGACAGTATAGAGGGGTTGCTTTCACATGCACTGTTTTCGATTCCAGGAATTAAGGGTGTAGAATTCGGTGATGCTTTCATAAAGGTTTCAGGTTTCGGAAGCGATTATAATGATCCTTTCAGAGTATCTGACGGGAATGTCATTACGACTACCAACAATAACGGAGGAATCAACGGAGGCATTACAAATGGTATGCCAATTATCTTTAAGTGTGCCGTTAAGCCTACTCCTTCAATTTATAAAAAACAGGACAGCATTGATATTAATTCAATGACAAATGCATCCCTTGAAATTAAGGGTCGTCACGATCCGGCAATTATCCATAGGGCAAGAATCGTGGTTGACTCGATTGCCGCCCTCTGCGTATACGATATGCTTTCAACAAGCTTCGGAACAGACTTTTTTCTCGGAGAAAGATAGATGGAATACGGTTTAATCGGCGAAAAACTTTCACACAGCTATTCAAAGGAAATACACGAGTCCTTAGGCAGATATCAATATGAACTTAAGGAAATCGAAAAAGATAAAATTTCGGATTTTTTGACCCAGAAAGACTTTAAGGGGATAAACGTTACTATTCCATATAAAGAAACCGTAATTCCCTATTTAGATATAATTGACGGTAAGGCTTCGGAAATAGGTGCCGTCAATACAATCGTAAACTGTGGTGGAAAGCTTTACGGCTATAATACTGATTTCTACGGAATGTTAAGTCTTATTCAAAAATCGGGTTTTGATTTATCAGGAAGCCTTGTACTTATCCTTGGTACCGGCGGAACCAGTAAGACTGCGATGGCAGTTTGCCATTTTCTTAAAGCAAGGGAGATCATAAGGGTAAGCCGACATGCAGGCGGAGATGCAATTAGCTATGAAAAGGCTGCCAGCGATTTCAAAAATGCAGATTTTATCATAAATACGACGCCCGCCGGAATGTATCCCAAAATTGACACTAGCGCCATAAGCTTAAAAAGCTTTAGAAATCTTAAGGCTATATATGATGTTATTTATAATCCCTTAAGGACTAAGCTAATGCTCGAAGCAGAAAGCATGCATGTGAAAGCCTTTGGAGGCTTAAGAATGCTTGTCGGTCAGGCATTTAAAGCCGCAGAGCTTTTTATTAAGGAAAGTGTGGACGAAAACCTTGAAGAAAGCGTAATCAGAAAGATTCGATCGCAGCATGAAAACATTGTCCTCATAGGCATGCCGGGAGCCGGGAAGTCAACAATAGGAAGGATTCTTTCAGAGAAGCTTAGGTATGAGCTTGTTGATACAGACAAGCTCATAGTCGAACGTGAAGGCTGTGAGATTTCCGAAATCTTTTCAAATAAAGGTGAAGGGTATTTTAGAGATCTTGAAAGTAGCGTTATAAAGGATGTTTCTCTTAGGAAGAATATCATTATTTCCACAGGCGGAGGAGCAATTTTAAGAGATGAAAATGTCAGTGCTCTTAAGGCTTACGGAAGACTCTATTTTTTAAACAGGAATTTAAACGGGTTAAAGCCCACAAGCGACAGACCGCTTGCGGATGATTTTATAAAGCTTAAAAAGCTTTACGACGAGAGACTTCCGATATACAAAAAAGCCGCCGATGAAACAGTTAACGGTGACAAGGGAATAGATTTTGAAATCAATGAAATTTTGAGGCTTCAGGATGAATATTAGAGTGATTAACGGACCAAATATCAATATGCTCGGAATAAGAGAACCGGATATTTACGGAAGAGAAGATTATCGTACTTTGTGTGACAAGATTAACGAACATGCAAAGAAGCTTAATGTTTCGGTCTCGATACTTCAGAGCAATCATGAGGGTGATCTTGTAGATTTCATTCAGGATGCTTACAATAAAGATGACGCTATTGTCATTAATCCGGGTGCTTACACTCATACAAGTATTGCAATATTGGATGCAGCAAAGGCTGTGAATCTTCCGATTGTTGAGGTCCATATTTCCGATATGGCCAAAAGAGAGGATTTCAGGCAGGTAAGTTACATCAGGAAGGCTTGCGTAAAGACAATAATCGGTCACGGAATTAACGGCTATCTTGAAGCCGTGGATTTTCTTTGTAAATATTTAGGAGAAATACCAAGTGGAAGCAATCATTGACATATCAAAAGCACACGGAAGAATAATGACACCTCCGTCAAAAAGTCTTGCACACAGATATATTATCTGTGCAGCTCTTTCAAAGGGGACAAGCGTCATTTCAAATATAGATTATTCCGAGGACATTCTTGCAACATTGGATTGCGCTACAGAACTTGGAGCCAATATTAAAAGAGACGGTTCGACTCTTACGATTACGGGTATTGACGGGAAGGTAAAGAAAGATTCTTTTTCTTTTTACTGCAGAGAATCCGGAAGCACGATGCGTTTCTTTATGGGG
>CAVCUM010000054.1:0-4035 GCA_963605385.1 Lachnospiraceae bacterium | reverse complement strand
GCTGTGCTGTGCTGTGCTGTGCTGTGCTGTGCTGTGCTGTGCTTAGAGATTATCATGCTTTCAGACATAACGTTCAACTGTTTCCCCCTTTTGTAGTATGAAAATTATGACATGAAATGATTAATCTTCAATTAAAGTTATCTTTTTAACTTTCCCTTTTACCTTTCATGAAACATACTTCAGCTACCGCACCTGTTGCTACACAGCCGAACAGTGTGACCCAAATCCACCAATTTGAAGTCTTTGAATTTGCGGTTGTTCCTGCATTCAAGGATGCTTCGCCCCTTTCGATATTTACCGTATCCTTTGATACATTTTCATCAGATACGGTGTCTATGGATTTTTTCAAATTTCAAAGTGCGGACTGCCTGTCGATGTAGCATTGACTTTTAGGAAAAAAGGTTACTTTGAAATAAATTATTTTTCTTCATAACATACGAATTTAATTTTTAAGGCATCCTATAGGCACGACCAAAACCCCGTCTGGACGACGATAAGCATATGTGCCGATACCTACCAAAACCATCAAAAAAGAAGGTGAATTCATTTTATCGAAATCTATTTTTTCTTCCATTGCTTTTAAACTCTTGGCACCTTCATCAATCAATTTTTCACCACCCAGCTTGATTTCAATTAGACCATATTTGCCATTTCTAAGATGAATAACCGCGTCACACTCCTGACCGTCCTTATCTCGATAATGGTAAACATTACCATTCAGTGCATCCGCATAAACACGTAAATCTCGAACGCAAAGCGTTTCAAAAAGAAAGCCAAAAGTCTTTAAATCGTTTAAAAGGTCACTTGGGCCGACACCCAGTGCCGCAACCGCAATTGAAGGGTCTATATAATATCTGGTGTCCGCCGACCGTATAGCTGTTTTAGATCTCAAATTCGGATTCCATGCCGGCATATCTTCCACGACAAATATTCTGCGCAAAGCATTCACATAAGATGCAACGGTCTCGTCGCTCATGATAGCCCCTTCGTTCATTGACATTTCCTTTGCCAACACTGTATTTGGGACCTGGCTTCCTTGATTTCTCGCATAAGAACGCATAAGTCGACGTACTTTTTCTTCGTTCTTCTGGACATTGTCTGCTCTGTTAATATCGGATCGCACGACCGCATCATAATAATCTGAAGCCTGGCTCAGTGCTATCCCTTCACGCATATCTATCGCCTGTGGCCAGCCACCACGGCACACCAGAAAGGCCAATCGATCAATAGTAAGACTTGACCCTCCGTCAATATCTGATAGCCCATCAAACAGAGCAGCCAAGCTAACTTCGCCGCTTGAATCACCGGACTCATATAAGCTCATAGGACGCATAGTAAGCCACGAGAAACGACCTGTCCCACTATGTGTAATTTCCTTGGTATCGGCCGGCACTGCCGAGCCTGTCAACACAAATTGACCCATTTCACCGCGATGGTCCACTTCAAATCGAATAGCATCCCATAATTTCGGTGTCAGCTGCCACTCATCAATCAATCTTGGTGTTGCGCCTGCTAACAGTCTTTTGGGGTTGAGTTCAGACATCATAATATTCTGTTGTTTTTGCTCCGGCTCATCCATATACAAAATACTTGCTGCAACCTGCTCCGCTGTGGTAGTCTTTCCACACCACTTAGGCCCTTCAATCAAAACTGCTCCTTTACCTTCAAGCTTCCTTACCAGTATTTCATCTGCAATTCGTTTTTTGTACTTTTTCATATATGGTGTCTCCCTTGCTCTGACCATTAAAGTATACGTCTTAATCCAACTCATTTCAATTATTTTCGGAAGATTGGCGCGATTTGATTCGGAAGGTCGGCGCGTTTTTATTCGGAAGGTTGGCGCATTTTTATTCGGAAGGTTGGCGTGATTTCATTCGGGAGGTTGGTGTGATTTGCTTTAAAAACAAAAAACGAGGCAATAACCTGCCTCGCCCTTCGTAATAAAATTGCAATTCCTGCGATTCCTTTTTGTCTGCAAATTTTTTCCCTTTGAATCCTGTCAATAGCAGTCAGAAACTTTGACAACTAACGTTCCGTTATAATTAACAATCGAACCCTCAAGAGGAAACTGAGGCATTTCGGTCACAAAGTCATGAGATAATATGTCATTATATTCATCATCTCCGCACAAATTGAGGTTCACGCCAAGGAAACTCCTAAGCACACCGTCATATGTAACCCTTGAATTTCTTGCATCAGTACTGAAGCATCCAAATTTAGCATAGTTATTCGCCATCAAATAAGCACTGCTCTTTGAAAACAAAAAATTTTCCGCCGGTCTGCCCACAAACGCAACGGCATTATAGTCTTCCAAATAATCATCCTCGCACAAGGTCGTAACGATATTTTGTACCAATGTGATTGTGGCTGTTTTTCCTTCTTTCAAGGCTATTTGATCGTTTACCGTTGCAGAAAGCTGAAACCACAAGAAGCCCGCCAATATCAAAGCAACGCTGCTTCTGACAATTGTCAGCGAATCACATGTCTCATCAAGCAAAGCCGGAATCCCCACAAGGCTTAAAATATATCCATATGACATCAATTCCGACATTGAATTTCCGACCGCAATCAGTATTACAAAACCGCTTGCGACCGGAACGAGTACGAAGAGGAGGAAGCAGACCACGCCCTTTATTATATTTTTCTTCGCAGCCTTGATTGATATCAAGATAATCACAAACAATTCAAGCAAAACTATAAATATAAGTAGAACATTAATAAACTCAAGGTTTGAATATGTCTTGTAAACAAACAGATAATTGTAAAAAGAAACAAAGGCATTCTTCAGAGACACCGGCAAATTTTTCAAAATTACAATCGGATTAACCCCCGAAGCTCCCCTGTATGAAGCAAGTTCCATACCTGCTCTAAACAGTAATGCCTTTGTAATGAGCCAGTATATTGCCCCCCCAAGAACGCACGATCCCATGCATGCTCCGGCATAGCATATCACCTGCTTATCACTTTCATCCGAACTGATTTTCTTTATACAACGCAAAAGCATAAGAAGAGCCGTAACGGAAATATATGCCTGATAAAATGCCATAGATACCGCCAAAAACGCCGAAGAGACAATGCACTTAGCAACGATTTCCTTTTTGCCGCAAGCCTCATCGCGCAACGCTGCGAAAGAAAAAACAGCAAATATAAAGGCAAGTCCAAAATTGGGTGACATATAGCTATATGAAAGAATATCGCAGACAATTGGATTTGCAATCAATATGACTGAGAATAAGATTCTAAGAGTTTTTCTTTTTACATCAAGGCACTTCATAGAAATGCAGATGCCCACCGAAAAAAGAAAAATTGTAATCATTGAATTAAAGGCGTCAGAGACAATTCCAAACCGTGCCCTGTCCGCGTACCTCTGCAAACCTCTTCCAAGAGAAATTTCCCAATCTCCGGCTATGAAATTAGATGGGTGCCAAATACCATCATAGTTATTGACAAGACCTTCAGACATCATAGTAAAGTATGCAAGCACGCCGGCAGCAAAGGTAGCCAGAATCCATTTCCATTGTTCTTCTGCGAATTTTTTCAGCCCATTCAAAACTTTCATTTATTCACCATTTCCTTGCAGTCTGCTGTAGCCTTATGACAGTCTCGATTTTATCTCAATGGGGCAAATTTGACAATATTCTCCGATGTATTCGGTATTTTCGATGTTTTCATTCCGGCAGAATCGGCATTTTCATTCCGAGTATTAATATGTTTTTAAAGCAATGTGTTATGAGAGGCGGATTACCTTTCGAAGTAACTGTCCCTCGTTATAAGCAGGAAGTACTTGAGGCGATGGAAGAAGCTAAGAGTTTGAGCCGAGATCCAAAGGCAAAGAGATATTCGAGTTTTTCTGAGGCTTTGGAGGATTTCTCCGACTGAGTTAAAAATACGCACCCGCAAAGGTTTATGCCTTCGCGGGTGCGTTTTTTGATGTTCAATATTTCAGTCGAGTCTACGCTTCAATTGCATTTTCATCATCGTCATCATCTTTATTGTTATTGCTGATGATGGTAAGGGTCAATATAACCATCAGGA
>CAVCUM010000053.1:0-4146 GCA_963605385.1 Lachnospiraceae bacterium | reverse complement strand
TGGAAACTGCCGACGCAGATTTCGCTCTTTCCAAGAGGGAGTATTTTCAGCTGACTGGACGAAAGCAGGACAGCGATGTGATCGCCTATCAGGTGCGTCAGTCCTTCAAGCCGGGAGAGATTACTCCGGAGGAAGCGAATCGCATCGGCTATGAATTTGCCGAGCGTTTCTTAAAAGGCAATCATGCCTTTATCATTTGTACCCACACAGACAAGCAGCATATCCATAATCACATCTATTGGAATTCCACCGCGCTGGACTGTACCCGCAAATTCCGAAATTTCTGGGGCAGCACACTGGCTGTTCGACGGCTCAGCGATCTGATCTGTGTTCAGCACAGAATGTCTGTTGTTGAAAATCCCCGTCTGCACGGTATGAGCTATAACCGCTGGCAGGGTGATATTGAAAAGCTGTCCAACCGCGATAGACTCTGCTTTGATATTGATGAGGCTCTGGCGAAAAAGCCGCATGACTTCAACGGCTTTCTTTCCCTCATGGAGCAGGCAGGATATACCATCACTCGCGGAAAAAATATCACATTCAGCCACCCTCGGCAAAAGCGCAATATCCGTATGCGCTCTTTGCCAGAGGAATATCAGAAAGACTCAATCATTGCCGTTCTGTCAGGCAAGAAGATTCACAATCCGCGCAAACGCCGTAGTCCGCTGGCAGCACAGAAAGCACAGCTTGTCAGCAATCTGGAGGCAAAGCAAAACCAGGGACGTTGGCATTATTACGACCTGTCGATTCAGAACCAGATTACCAAACAGCAGGCCAAGGCACTTCTCTATTATCAGCAGCACGGTTTTTTCACCATTGACGATTTTGACGCATTTTCCGCATCTGTGGCAGACTGCAAAAAGCGCAGAGATGAGCTATCTGCAAAAATCACTTCTTCCGAAAAACGAATGAATGAGATTGCCGTGCTCCAGAAGCACATTACCAATTATCTCAAGACCAAGGATGTGTATGCCGGCTATCGCAAGTCCGGTTATTCCAAGAAATATTACGAGGAGCATGAGGATGAAATCAAGCTCTGCAAAGCATCGAAACGGGCATTTGATGAGCTTCTGCCATCTGACATTTCTGCAAAAACAGCGGACAGCCACAAGAAGAAACTTCCGTCACTCGAGGAGCTGCGGGCAGAGTACGCAAAGCTACTTTCAGAGAAAAAGGCGGCATACGCGGAATACTACAAGACCAAGGACGAGTATCGCGAGCTGATGACCTATCAGGCGAATCTGGCCGGTCTGTTCGGCATCGAAAATGAAAAAACCGAGCCGCAGAAGGAGCGCCAGCAGGAAGAAAAATAAGTGCCGCAAGGCACGCCGCCGAAGATGAAATCTTCGATCACAGGGGTTTGGGGGCGCAAGACGTCCGGTGGACGTCTGCTTTGCGCGGACCGGAACGGAGTGGAGACATATCCCCAACAAGCAGAAACAGAAAATCCGCCTCCGGGCGGTATTTTTTGTTTTGAGCCTTTCCTGATCAGGAAGGCATTGCTTGCAAAAGAGTATTGTCCCAAAACATCTGCTGGATAAGCCGCAATCTCAGATTGACTTTGTTCGTTTCTTAGAGTAGAATATAGGATGAGAAAATGTAAATTGCTGCAAAAGACTTAAGACTTCAAAAAGAGGATCACTATGGATTTCATGACGATCAAGCAGACATCAGAAAAATGGGGTATTTGTATCAGAAGAGTACAGACTCTGTGCACGGAAGGGCGGATTGAAGGTGCTGAACGCTTGGGGCATCAATGGCTCATTCCTATTACAGCGGAGAAGCCCAAAGATGCCAGGATTAAAAGCGGCAAATATATCAAAACCAAATCCGGAAATGGAGAAAACGAGGATGGAAAGAAAACCATATAGTGCCGGAGCTGTGAAATTTTCGTTCTGGTTTGCAGAGTTCCGGAAGACCGTACAGCTTTTGAACGAGGGTAAGAACTTTGAAGATATCAAAAAGCTGAATGAGGAACAAAATATTTATGGTGCACCGACCAAAACCCGTGCACAGCAGATCTATTCCACAGTAACAGCCCGTATCAAATCGCTCGATGAGAGCTTTTATCCTATCTTTTTAAGCAGTGATCTTTCAACGCAAAAAATATTTGCACTGACTGCGGCTCTCGTACATGACACATTGTTTTTTGATTTTATGTACGAGGTTGTGCGTGAAAAGATAATTCTTGGCTCTAATGAACTGACAGATGCGGACATTCGAATCTTTTTCAAAAATAAGCAGGAGCAGAGCGAGAAAGTGGCTTCCTTTCAGGAGTATACACTTAAGCGTCTTGGGTCCTGCTATAAGACACAGCTTTATGAAGCTGGGATTCTGGAAAGCAATCGTGCAAACAGCACCAGAAAAATTTTGAAGCCGATTCTTGATCCTGCATTCGAACACTGGCTCTGTGACCACAATCTTGAAATTATGGTTAAAACACTGACGGGGGTAAGATGAAATGGACAAGGTGAATTTCTCCGCAGGAGAAAGAGAGGGTGGCCTGGGCCGCTTAAATCAGAGACTGGATGAGATGGAGATTGCAATCCATAAGCCATCCTTCAGAAAAGGCACAGGCCGCGCAAATGAAGTGAACTATTGGGTGTTCGATTATCCACCGGAGAAGGAACTGGAAGTCCGGGAGAGGATAGCTTACCTGAAAAATAAAAACGAACGGGGCGGTGACGATTTCGAACTGGCTGTTTTTGATCTGTATGATATCATCATCGACTTTCTCGAAAAGAAAAACTTCATGGAGAAGTGCTACGACTTTGAAAAAAAGCGTGGCATGGAGCGCATCGTCAAGGCAGTGACCAATTCCATGAAAGTAAATGACGATGACAGCCTGATTGTACAGTATATCAAGGAGCATACGCCGGAAAATGCTATCGTCTTTCTGACCGGTATCGGCAAGTGCTATCCGATATTGCGTTCCCACAAGGTGCTCAATAACCTGCATCAGGCATTTGTACGCTGCCCGGTGGTGATGTTCTTTCCGACGATGAAGTCCTTGGACAAGTAAAACACACAAGGTCATAGTTGGAAAAACAAGGCTTTACAAGCGAAAACGCACGAATTTGTGCAACAAAATGGGCTTGAATGGGGGTAATAAATGTCGAAATGTAACGTTTTGACAACATAAACCCATCGAATCCCGTTTTTTGACACTTCGTGTTAGATAGTTACAGAATCATAAGAGTCGCAAGACCACTCCTAAAGGAGTCGCTTTTCTTAAAAGAAATTTTAAGAGGAGCGGCTCCTTTTTTGTATTTGGTCAGCATCTGCCTGTTTCAACATGAATCGGCTGCTTGCAGACGAATTCATGATTGAAATAGTCAGGTGGCCAAGTGACGCAGTCACTCTGGCTAGCCACATTGAGGTTTTCCGTATGCAAGGAGAAAATGGCATCAGCCATTTTCGAGTATCAAAATCGAGATGTGAATGCTGAACAAATCAATCAATGAATGGTGTTAGGTACCACAATTAAGATGAACAGGAGGAAAGACATGAATTACGACTATGAGCACGACGACTATTACAGTGTCGCCAGGCGAAAGGAGATCCGGGAGGAATCGAAGAAGCTGCGGAAGCGGTTTCTACGCTACAAGGAGGCTGAGATTGTATATAGCATCCAGCACAAAAAGCTTTTGGAGATGGCGAATGCTGCCGTTGCACTCTATCGCATCGATGGTTATGTTCTGATTAATCGCGATGTATTTGATGCGTATCTGGAGCGGTTTAAACTAGAAAAAAGTCTTTACATATTTGAAAAGTGAGTATATTATAAACATAAGGAGAGATGCCTGCAAATGCGAAGTAAAGATGAACGGGACAGCTCATCTTCCCTATTGGGGGACAATAAGAATACCATAAAAGAATCTCTGTTATACAGAGCGCTGTCCATTTCTTAGAAGTCGAGGGAAGTATCTAGAGATAGGTGCTTCCTTTTTATTTTGAAAAAGAGATTGCGAGTGCTCACTGAAGAAGATTTATTATCATGCTCCGAGGCTCCTAATATAAATGATGTTTCATTAAAACTATATAAGGATTTTGCAGAAAAACATTTAATGAATAAATCATTTTATTACGAGTTTACAGACGGTAGCTCAATAACAATACAGTTTACGGAATGGGGAATCTATCATA
>CAVCUM010000052.1:0-5369 GCA_963605385.1 Lachnospiraceae bacterium | reverse complement strand
GCCTTACAGCCGAAGGGCCGCTGGAATTCGAAATCCCTGAACTCACCCGGATGGTGCTGGAAGAGGTGAGCGTCCGGGACCGCAAGACCTTTGACTTTAAGTTCCTTGACGGAACACAAAAAAGCATCAGGATATGAGAATACTGTGGTTTGGCCTGCATCAGAAAGCCTGATGCAGGCCCTTTTTTGTGTGGTTGATTCGTTAGAGATAATCATTTTGCACTTGGGTTCACGGCTGTTATTAGGGGGCTTTTTTGGAGTATTTTTGAGCTATTTTGGCACGTGTTCTTTCCTTATTATCAAGCAACTTCATTGCGGGGCCATTTTCGGAGGCGGGTGTTCTGGTTGCAATCTCCATTCCGATCTTCACGAGCCAGTTGGAGAAGAGCAGAGATGCCGTATCCGTATCCAACATGAGAGCTGCTTATGCAGAAGCACAGACACTTGTTCTGACAGCTACCAAGACTGGTGAGAAAGCAGGTAATGCAACTGCAACGATGACAGATGGAAAGGTTACATCTGTTGCGGTTACGAACGTGGTGATTAAGTCCTTGAAAGCTGACACTTGGAGCAATCTTGCTGGCGAGCTTCCTTGGAACCAGGGGAAAGACACTATAACTCCTGCTGATCCTGGAAAGGCTAGTACTTGTACAATGACATTTACATATGATGTAGATGGAAATATTACAGCAGTTACGATGAAGTAATTACTAGATCGTTCTACATGATGTTACTTCGGCCCCGTCCTCGTGACGGGGCTTTTTTCTGTGCAAAAAGCGGACTAGACTCCATTATCAGAAGCCTAGCCCGCTCTACTATGTTCTATAAAGTGCCGATGAGTATATTACTCGATCGTGCAGGTTCCATCACCCTTGATGGTAACAACGTAGCTATCCGTTTTCGCGTCAACGGACACGCCACCAATATTCGGCTTGCCATTCGCCCAGCCATTAGTTCCGTTTGAGGTGCTCTTCTGTGTAGCCTTAACAGTAATAGCCCAAGTGCTGTCATTGCCACCATTAGTTCCAGCTGTGTATGTATAGGCAGTAAATGTGTTGTCTGTTGCAGGATTACCAGTCTTCCACTCCTCTTCAGTGAGTGCTGCAGCAGATGCCATAGCATATGCATTTCTGATGTTAGCCTGGTCAGTAGCCTCTCTAGCCTTCTCCAACTGGCTCGTGAAGATCGGAATGGAGATCGCAACCAGAACACCCGCCTCCGAAAATGGCACCGCAATGAAGTTGCTTAATAATGCAGATCAGATTCATCCGGCTTTTTGGATCCTGTGACTGAAATGGAATCTTGATGCCAGGCTCCTCCTTGGTTGACGAAATAAATCCTGCCGATTCCAGATGTTCTAACAAGGTGTCCGTTTCTGGACAGCTGGAGGGGAAAAAGCAGAACAACAAAGCTCCGGAAGGATTTCCCTCCGGAGCCGTAAATCATATATTATGCCGTTTCCGGCAAATCTCCTTCTGTTGTAAAATCAGAAGCAATAATATTTAATGATGGATGCGCCTGCGGCGCCCAGAAATGTTGCCAGTCCAATAATTCCTGCGAACATTGTTTTCTCCTTTCGTTGTTTGTTATCTGTTTCGTACGTAGCATTTTCAGCATATGAGTCCGGCATTCTGTAAGCTAGGCATCAATACTTCTCTTTACTTACATGCTCTAATAATGGCCTTAACGCCGCTAACTGTTGTGCCAAGAGCTGCTGCAATTCCGGTAATTGCCAGTAATGCGGCAAAAAAGAATCCGCCATCAACCTTCTCCAGCTCTTCCTCGTTCAGTGCTACCATGTTCTTGTTATCCATTTTTATTGTCTCCTTTTTGATTTTATTGTTTGGGTTGCCGCTGTGTTTGCGGTGTGTTGTTTGTTATGCATATACATACGCACCGAAACACAAAAAGTTACAGGAGACAGCAAAAGATTTCGGGCAGGACCGCAAGGCCGCAATACAGATAGAGTACAGAAAAAGCTCCGTCAACCAGGACGGAGCTTTTTCTGTGACTATCTTGCGAATACATGACAGCATGTCTTATGCTAATCCATGTTCTTTTGCTGAGCTTCCTGGAGCTGTCTAATAAGATCAGCGATTTGGGAATCCTTATCAGCGATCTGGGAGTCCTTATGAGCAAGCTGAAAATCCTTATCAGCGATCTGGGAGTCCTTGGCGGCAAGGGCAGCCTTGTATTCTTCTTTGATTTCCTTTATCGCATCCGCTGCATATCTCTCGACCACATCACACATAGCCCGCACTCCTTTCTGATTGTTTTTTAAATAATTCACACGATATGACAGATTCGGAAATTTCGGATTGTCAACCTCCTTTTTGATAAAGCATTCCATCAGTTCCGACGTGTCAGTAGCGGCCTTTACCTTGGTTTTTATATAAATATTGGTTGATGCATCCTCGATATTATAGCTCGTGCCATTCACGAGAATACAGAGGCAGTCTAACCGAACGGATGTATTTATTATCATAACAAATAGGCTGATGAAGCGGTTATGCTCCATCGGCTTGCTCTGCTTGAAAGTTCAAGGTGATCGTGTAGAATGGAAATAGAAAAAGGCTACCGATAGACGGTTGCCTCACTTTTAGCTAAAAAATAACCGCAAGCTGGCGTGCTGGGCGGTTATTTTTTTGTGCCTATATACCACGCGAGTGTGGCAACAGCTGCAAGAGGTTACCCAATGTGCTTACGATGGCAGCGGATGAAACTTCTCTAAAATGTCCTTGCCGTTCTGTGATTATGGTATGATTAAGTCAGTCGAAGGGGGATGACATGGCAAGGGAAAAGACGCTCGAAGAGAAAATCCAATACGTTCAGGAACTGAGACCGATCGATGATGCATTCTTCGAGGTTCTTTCTCAGGATATTCTGGTGGTGCAGGAAATGCTGCAGACGATTCTGGAGGATCCGCACCTTATTGTTAAAGAGGCCTTGCCGCAAGAGACAATTGCCAATATCTACGGCAGATCTGTCCGGCTTGACTGTCTTTGTGTTCTCGGAGATGGCACGAGCTGCAACATCGAGGTACAGCGAGCGGACAAGGACAACCATTTCAAGCGTGTTCGGGTTAATGAATCCGGCATTACCTGGAAGGCAACCGAAAAAGGTACTCCCTTCAACGAGACTCCGGATGTGATCGTTGTTTATATTTCCGAGTTCGATATTCTGAACGGCGGGAAAACAACATATCACGTGGACAAGGTTGTCCGGGAAACAGGACAGATCATCGAGGATGGATCAACCAATATCTATGTAAACACGAAAGGAAAGGACGGTACTGACACGTCGGAACTGATGGAATGCTTTATCAAAAAGGAGGTTGACAATCCGAAATTTCCGAATCTGTCATATCGTGTGAATTATTTAAAAAACAATCAGAAAGGAGTGCGGGCTATGTGTGATGTGGTCGAGAGATATGCAGCGGATGCGATAAAGGAAATCAAAGAAGAATACAAGGCTGCCCTTGCCGCCAAGGACTCCCAGATCGCTGATAAGGATTTTCAGCTTGCTCATAAGGACTCCCAGATCGCTGATAAGGATTCTCAGCTTGCTGATAAGGATTCCCAAATTGCTGATCTTATTAGACAGCTCCAGGAAGCTCAGCAAAAGAACAGGGATTAGCATAAGACAGGCTGTCATGTATTCTCAAGCTGGTCACAGAAAAAGCTCCGTCCTGGTTGACGGAGCTTTTTTGTACTCTATCTGTATTCAGGTAAAACAAAACGATGACGCATGATCGCAACCAGAACACCAGTCTATTTGTCAATTTGGGGCTTTGCGGTCCTGCGCAAAATCTTTCACTGTCTCCTGTAACGTTTTGCGTTTCGGTGCGTATGTATATGCATAACCAACAACACACCGCAAACAAAGCGGTAACGCAAACAATAAAATCAAAAAGGAGAAAACAAAAATGGATAACAAGAAGATGGTAGCACTGAATGAGGATCAGCTGGAGAAGGTTGATGGTGGTGTCTTTGGCATTGGCCTGGCAATTTTCGGGATCTTTTCCTGCATGGTTCCCATGGTCCTGAGACATATCGATCTGTAATTTTACATAAGAAAGAGACTTGCTGGTAACAGCATAATATATGATTTACAGCTCCGGAGGGATTTCCTTCCGGAGCTTTGTCATGCAATAATTACCTTGAATTTTCCAGTAGAGCAGATGGGCAGGACACCGCCTTGGGCAGAGGGCCTGGTGCTGAGAGCAGATGGGTATGAAACAAGGTTTTATAAAAAAAGATAAAAAAAACCTTCAGATTTAAGTGTGCAATCTGAAGGTTTAAAATTGTGTACCATTAATTTTACAATGAATACCATCAACAATGGCTATTTCGGTGTAATGGTGTGCGTTAATTGAATCGACAAGAAGATTGGAGCCATTTCTTTCGCACGATTCTAGGATGGATTTTTTCTGCGGACGATCATAGGAATATTCCTTTTTTTGATAAGCTTTGAATTTTCATCAAGAGCGAATACAAATCGGATTAATTCCACATCCTGTCCTGGCATATATTTTTCTTTGCCTTGTTGGGTGCTATTGCTTTCGTCTATCCATGTGCAGATGCAGTACTTTTCCATGTTGATATTAGCGTTGACTGCAATTTTGTTGTTGGATACCCAACCAAGCATATAGCCAGTATTGATATCTGATCAACGTTATTTAGTTTGGTACTGCTAAGAGCAGGATTATAGTTTATGGTAAGTGGTCCACTATTTTTCCAGAATATGTCCGTACTATTTTTGAAATTTTGGACCTTCTTGTACATCTTGGATGTGGTAGCTATGTTATTTGGAATAATAGCAGTGCTGATGGGATTTCTGCCAATTATATCATTGAAGAGATATTGCGGTTTATTATAGCCGTTTGATCTATATGTATTACGTTGGATTCCCATTAAGTGTGGGAAATTCGTTTTTTCGCCAATTAACATGAAGCTGTTTCCGTTGTAAGTAATAACAAAATAGAATGTCTTCAAATAATTATCCTGGAAGAAATCGGCACATGCTTGAATGTCAGTAATATTCATATGTGTATGAATTCTCCTTTACAAAAAACAAAAGCCCCTGGATTTACCCAAGAGCTTTGTTACCGGCAATCGTTCACGATTATTTTTTTAACAGGGGAGTGCCCGGATCAGCCGATATGATTCCCTCAGCATGTGAGCCTGTGTTATTTTCTGCTTCTATTGTACACAATTTTGGAAAAAAATCTACAGGAAAATGATGCCAAATTAGATTTTTACACTTGTGGCTGGAACGGATCTTTAACACTTGCGACCGTTTAAACCCTGGATTCTCGGATTAACATGACGAGGTCGGAGCCGCTATCCCGAGTGCTTCATATATTTCAGC
>CAVCUM010000051.1:0-5403 GCA_963605385.1 Lachnospiraceae bacterium | reverse complement strand
CAAGCCACTCGAGGCTCTCGCCCTCTGTCGCAATGAAATAAAGATTGTCGCTTGTAAGCATGGTATCATTAAGTGAATCCAGGTTTAAGTTATTAAGTCTCGTTTCAAACAAAGGACTTTCAAGAGTCCAATAATTCAGAGTCAGCATATTCTCAGCAGTTTTAAATTCATTTGTAAGCATTCTGTCTACGCTGTACTTAGAAATGGCCGATGAGACTAAGTATATATTTGATGAATTTGCAGTGCAATATTCGTTTACAACTCTGTTTTCGTCGATACATGCAGACCAGAAGTCCGCATTATCTTTGGATTCGGAAATGTTTCCGCATACAGTCACAGCCCCGATTAGTATGAACAGTCCGGCCGGCAGGTAACATAACACCTGTTTTTTAGGCTTATGGTTGAAATCTTTATAAATCGAAAGCAATCCTCCAAGAAATGCCGCTGTTACCATGTAATAAAGTCCGAGTGATACTCTTTCTGGGAACCTATTCAGATAAGAAAAATAAATAATCACGGCACAGACGTAGACTGCAGTAAGGATTGGAAGTTCCAAAAGAAGCAAACGTTTTTTACCCTGCTGCCGCGTGAAAATATTTACGATAAAAATAATAGCAAGAATCAGTACTATCGCCCCAATAGGCTGCTTTATGGCTGACTCGATTTCTTTTGTCAGATTGCGGGCCAGAATGCCTTTCTGATAATAGATAGGCGTTCTTTTTCCCTCGTTGATGCCTGCAAGTGTCTCTAAGCTTTCGGTGTCCAAATCGTCTATCAGACCCAGCCCTTCGGAAATCGAATTGTATTCTTCCACAGAAATATTAAGTTTATTGTAAAGCTCCTCGTTTTCATAGTATTCAGGAAACCAATAGTAATCGAAAACAAGGGTCCTCGCATCATTGAACCGGGTAAAATATTTCCACTCAGGTGATGAATATGCAAAAGCCTCTATACCAATGCTTGCAGCAAATATCACTGCAATTGTGGCTAACGGTTTAATAAGTTCTCTTATTTTTGTGCCCCGTATAACCAGAAACAGTGCTACTAAAGCAGCTATCGGCAAGGAAAGCAGAAAGACATTTTTACGAAGCCACAGAGCAAAGGTAAATTCAACTATTACCACTATATTTCTAAAAATTCTTTCTTTTTTCGCTTCTTCATGCCACGGAAAGAGGTACAAGATTGCGATTGCCGCAAGTATGCCCGCATCAAGGGTATACTCATTCTGCACGTAGAAATGCGCACCTATTGAAAAAAAACACACAAGTGTCGACACGCCGCATAACAGCTTGACCCAAAGTCTTTCAAAGGTTCTAAAAAGCTTATATACAAGCAAGAGGAAGCTAACCGGATAAATGAGGCACATAAAGATGTCATACCACTTAACTGCATCTGTCAGGCTATACAAGCCTTTAAAAATCAGTCCAAGCGGATACATGATGTAGATAAGATGTGCATCCGGCGTACCCGTATAAACGCCCGAGGCTATGTCTCTCATGAGCACCTGATCGTTTGTGTAATATGGCTTTGGAAGAAGGCATACCAAAAGAAGCACATACGTAAGTGTGAATGCTGATGTCAGGCCCATATTCAGAACGTTTTTATTTTTCAAAGTCATGTTTTTCTCCACACAGGTTACCATTAACACCGGCGAATCCTAAATGTATATCTATCAAGACTCGCACGCAATTTTTAAGAGCCGGATTCAAGTTCGTGCCGGTTAACATTGAATTCTCGAATCCGTGCACTTAAGTTTTGAGTTTAACTCAGTTGGATTTTAAACCCCGTCTGAGTAGATCTTGTCACACTCCGCCTACACTTCGACTTAGCGGTGGAGTTTTCACTGATTGAGTTAATATTTAACCTTTTTTCTGAGGTCCTGAAGCATCCATAGTCGCAAACATCAGCGCTATCATAGTCATGCACATAAAGCCAATGTTCAAAATGTTCTCAAAGGATCCCATAATCATCAGTGCAATCAAAAAGCCAAGTTTAATAAACTCAATCCTGTCACCATGTGCTCTCCTAAAGCCTCTTACGAGCATCCAAATGTAAAGTCCTAAGAAAATAACACCTGCAGGGATACCATCTCTGTAGAAAATTTCAAGGAACATATTGTGCATGTCCGTAAATATAGTTCCGACAGGGATTTCATCGGGCTCATGTACGAAGGTAAAGGTTCCCTCCGCCTTTGTATGCCCTGTTAAATTGAGATTTTCGAAATAATATGCATAAATAGCTTCCCTGGCACGATCCGAAAAAATATAATGATCCCGCCATACGTAGGTCACACCATCATACTCTGTCTGAACAGTAAGTAAATTATCGGTAAATTGAAGTTCCTCAACAGGAACTTCTATCTTGAGCGCCTCTTCAGTAATTGTCTCACTATCTGTAACTGCATTTTCCAAAGCCGCATCATCCTCTGTCATATTCTCACGCTTGAGCGATACATCTATTCCCAATGCGTTCAAATATCTTCCGACAGAATTATTAAACGCGCTCTCAAATGAGGTATATCTGGAGCTATCCCATGGATCAAAAGAACGCACTGAATAATCCTCCTGATACTCCCCATAAAAATATAACGGATGATGAAGAATCGTAGGTAAATATCTAAGTGCCCCATACATTGGCACAAAAAGCGCAATTGTTATGGCAAAAAGCACGCATCCTTTTCCAAATGCCCTAAGTATCCACTTCTTTTCTTTGTAATAACCGTAAAGTAAAATCATAATTGCCACGCAGAATTCAGCAATCATCGCGGTTTTTCGCCCCGTCATAATTGTAAGACAGGCAAGCACACCCGAAAGGACATAGAAAATCCAACTTGAGGATTTCTTTTTCCTGTTGAAAAATGAAAGTAGCAGGCACGCAGTAAAGGCCATCAAATAATGCATGCTGTTTTGCGTAATTCCAAAATACATTCCCGTATAATAAGACTTATCCCACGGCCTGAAGCCAAAGACAAAGGCCTGCTGGATAAAAAACCAAATTACAAAGCCGTAAAGAAGGGTCATAAAAAACTCTTCTTTATCAGGAACCTCCCTGAAAAGCAAGGCAAATGCGCCAAAGCAAATAAAATAGTACAGGCAGATAACACTATCGTTTCGTGAAACGACTTGAAGCAGTATCAAGGCTGCAACGAGTATATACCATGGGGTTTTAAGACTTGTGAGAAACGACTTGAAGCCTTTGCTGGATACATATACGAATATAAAGTAAAGTGAAATCCCAAGCGATATTGCAGCGGTTACCCGCTCTCCCTTGTATTCAAGCCAATGACCTCCGAACATAAAGAAAGCTACACCCAATGCTGCTGCCACTATAAATCCTATTATATTTTTTAGATTGCATTCCCAAATCCTAATAACTTCCGGAAGCATCATCAAAGCTACCGCCGCACCCGTCAGATAACTAAAGGTAAGCTGCGTCACACCGTCAGCCGACCCGCGTCGCCAGTCAATAAGTGCAAGTATTAAGAAGCAAAAAATGTACCAAAGTTTCTTTTTCATTTTATCCTCCGGATTTAAGCACGAGCCGTGCCTGCACGCACTCGTATTTGAATCGTCGACAAGCCCGGAAGTTTACTTCCAAACTTCCGGAATTACCTTTCGAATCGTTACTGCCCGAATTCATATATTAGCAAATATTCGTTCTCCGAATCAATGCTTTTGAAATGTTCGTCAATCCAGGAAAGCACTTCTTCGGATATGTTTTCTTTTTGATTTTTAAGAAAATCCTTATCAAGGATCACATATTCCGGCATCTTCCCGGGATTATAGTCAAAATAATCAAGGTAAGTGCGGTTGTAAACAGGTGTACTGATGGTAGACGCAGTGCAGACCTCATAATCATTTGCAAGGTAAATGAGATTGTGCGTTCCTATGTACCAGACCCTGCTGCCGGCAGGAATGTTTTCCGTAAGGTAAGCCTGCTCCTCGTTAATCGTGTAGCCAGTCATGTATGGAGCATAGATGTACTTCCCTGGACCGTAAAGAACCTTTTGCTTTACAAAATTGATATTTCCGTTATTGAAGCCTCCGTCACGCACCATGTAGATACGACCTGCGATTATGACGATGCACCAGAGCACTGACAATAAGTATGCCGGCCATTTGAGTGATTTATCCTGTTCTTTCGGTAAAGAAAGCCATAAGAACATGCAGAGTACACTCGGAAGCAGGTGAACCAGGGCTGATTTAATAGTCAGGTTACTTAACAAAAGTACACCAAAAAGGGCTATTATTCCGGGAATGTAAAATGACTTAAATAACTGTACATCGGCATCCGTTCGCTTCCTTTTTGCATATAGAAAACCGCCGTAAACCGCGGCAAGCAGATAGATAATCTGCGGATAAACAAGCGCTTCTTCGCAAAAGAGCCAAAGGCGTAACTGATCAAGGAGTGCAACAGCAATGGTAAATGACGGAAGCAAATTCAACAGGTTTTTATTAAACACTTCCTTCTTAACCATGCAAATTATAAATGAAATTATTAAGGCTATTAAAGCATATGTAAGGCAGTAGATAAATAGTTCCGGAAGCTCCTGTATCCGGCTTAAAAGCTTGGAGACAAAGCTTTCGGAATGTTCCTCATCAGACATCACATATCCGATTCCGGATAAGAGTTCATTAAGGTTCATCCGGGACAAGAGATACGCAAAGAAGGCTCCGGCACAAAATACGCACTCGGCGGAAAATATAATTGCTGCTTTGATTTTCTTTTTCTTAAGTAAAATTGCAAGAAAGAACGGAAAAAGAAGCACACATGAGGGATAGGAAAGCACCTCAAGGACCATAAAAATTCCGGCTAAGATGATGTGGATATTCTTTGACAAGCGTAAATAATTAAATAAGGAAATTCCCGTAAGCAGGAGCAGCCAAAGCTCGGTATTTGTAAATTCAAGAGAAACTATACCCTTGGGAAAGGTGTTAAAAATAATGACGGAAGTCAAAAAGACCAACTGCTCATTGTATACCTTTGAAAGGCTTAAATACCAATAAAGACTTACAATAAACGCAAATACGATTCCCAAGAAACGCATATAAAGGCAGAGATATTCGCATCCGCCTGTAAATGATATAAAAAGCTTTACGAATAATCCCGGAAGAATTGCCGATAATTGATGCGGCTCAAACATTTCCTTTATGAGCGTATCTCCCGAAGCAAAGCGGTACGCAAGAGCTACGGAATACTCCTCGTCAATGTCCAAGCCGATTATTAGGCTCCTGACAAGAGCAACTCCCGATATTAAGATTAGAAACAATGCTAAGATGATGAAGGGTTTCTTTTTCACTTCCGACTCCGAAGGTTTTATTTGACGAATTCCGCAGACAATAAAACTCATCCGAAGTTGCGAAGCAAATTCGGATGATAGGCGCATGAAATGCGCCGTGCATC
>CAVCUM010000050.1:0-5427 GCA_963605385.1 Lachnospiraceae bacterium | reverse complement strand
AAGCGGCTATGCCCAAGAAATGCTTGCATTTCGTTGGGCATAGACATTTGGTAACCAAGACGACATGAGTATGGAGGGCGAAAGCCCGGAATACGAATGTCGGCGGCGATTGCGGGAGCGCGAAGCGCGGAGCAATCGGCTTTCATGCAAAAGCGTTACTTTTTTAGTTCACTTTAATTCTCATCATTTAAGAAAGGTATCTACTATGACATTTAAAGAATTTGAAAATGTTGTCTTGGATTATTGTAACAATAATCTGTCTTCAGACTTTGCTGTCCGCGTATCGGACGTAAGAAAAAATAACGGAATTGTTTTAAAGGGTCTTTCGGCAATTCAGGATGGAAAAAATGCAGCTCCCACCATTTACTTAAACGACTTTTATTCAAAACTGCTTGCAGGCACAAGCCTTGATGAAATATTAAGGGACTGCGTTCGGATTATAGAAAATTCCGATTTCGGACCTGTAGAGAATCTTGATTTTATAAGGGATTACGACAAGGCAAAGGATCGTATTTTTTACAAGCTTATAAATACTGAGAAGAATAAGGACAATCTTCAAAATATTCCACATCTTAATTTCCTTGATTTATCGATTGTGTTCTATATAGTCGTTTCCTGCGGGAACGGAGATACCGGTACAATACTTGTTAACAATCAGATATTAGACGGCTTCTTGGTAACGGTTGACAGACTTTTTGAAGATGCGAAAATTAACACGATAAAGAAGCTTAAATCGGTAATAAAGCCAATCGAAGAGATACTTTCGGATTTGCATTCAAATCTTGACAGAGAAGAAGATTTAAATATTTGCAGTGACGATGAGGGTAATTCATTCATGTATGTTCTTACCAACCTAAAGAAATTAAACGGAGCTGCCTGCATCTTGGATAAAGAAATGCTTATGAATTTCGCTAATTCAAAACATTCTGATTTTTACATCATTCCATCATCAATTCATGAAGTAATCCTTGTTCCCTTAAGAGAGGAAATTTCAAGTGAAGCCCTGAGAGAAATGATTCGTCAGGTAAATAGCACCGAGGTTGAGCCTATGGAGATCCTTTCTGACAGCCTCTACATGTTTAAACGCAATGTAGGAAGGGTAGTCTGCATATAGCAGACTTATCTCCGGTGAAATAAATCATTTCACCGGAGATATTTTTATTTGTCACATCTAAAATTCCGTGTTACGCTTGACGTGCATGCTACTTGTGCAACCGGCAAAAAGATTAATGTAGAGGTTCAGGGGAATTCTAAAGGTGCGGCTGTGGAACGGGCAAGATTTCATAGCAGTATGATTGACGTAAGAATGCTGAAGGCAAAGCAGGATTTTAGAGAGCTTAAAGATTCTTATGTAATCTTTTTTTACAAAAGGGACAAGTTTAAAGAAGGTCTGCCGATATATCATGTGGAAAGGATTGTCAGAGAAACCGGTAAGCCTTTTGAAGACGGTTCACATATCATATATGTGAATGGAAGCTATAAGGGCGAAGACGAATTAGCTAAGCTTATAGAGGATTTTCATCAGAAAAATCCTGCGAATATGCATTATAAAGCTTTATCGGACGGAATGAAGCATTTTAAGGAAATTGAGAAAGGACGTGAAACGATGTGTGATTCTGTAGAAAAGTATGCGAAAGAGTATGCGGAGGAACAAAAGATTGACATTGCAAAGAATCTTATAAAGGATTTGGGACTTTCAATGGATCAGGTGTTCAAGGTCCTTGAAATTAGGAAAGATCAGCAAGATTATTTTACTTCTCAAGTTCAGAAGTAACTATTATAGAGGAATTTATCGTCGGGAGTTTATTTAAAAGTTACACTTGAATACTTTCTAAATATGTGCTAGTATAACATTTGCTTGACGTTAGGAGGTCACACTTAATGGCAGTTTTGAGAATAGTTTTGACAATTGTATTTATTTTGGTTTCTATAGCGTTACTGATTGTAGTGTTGATGCAGGAAGGTAAGTCCGCAGGACTCGGAGCTATATCCGGTGCGGCTGAGACTTATTGGGGCAAGGCAAAGGGACGAAGCATGGAAGGTTTCCTTGTTAAGTTTACAAAAGCACTTGCGATAGCATTTATGCTTCTTGCCGCAATACTTAATCTGAATGTATTTTAGACAAAGCTTACGAAGCCACTCATAATTGAGTGGCTTTTATTACTATATAGGGAATTGTATTGCAATTTTCTATATGGTAAAAAAGGCGACGCGTGCCTACGATGCGCCGGTTTGACGAAAGGCACGTGCCGTAGGACAACCGAACCAAACATTGAGGTTTTCACAAGTGAAACTTTTTTTATACGGACATTAACGCGACGAAAAAGGGTTATATGGGTAAATCAAGAAAAAAACGCAAAAACTTAATATTGGAGCTTTTTAACAATCCCCTGTATACTCCGATGGGACGTGAAGGTCTCAAAATTTTTTTGCGGGTAGAGGATTTTGACAGAGACGAATTTAATTCGATTCTGGATGAAATGATTGAAGAAGACCTTATTTTGGAGACAAAGAACGGAAACCTTGTTCCCACAGGAAAGGGAAGAAGACTTTATAAAGAGAGTAAGTGCGAATCTGATAAACAGGAGAAGGTTAAAAGCCTTAAGGGTATCTTCACCGGCAATCAAAACGGTTTTGGCTTTGTAACCGTAGAGGGTTACGAAGAAGACTTCTTTATCCCTGAAGGCAATACCTTAAATGCCTGCGATAAGGATACGGTCGAAATTCTTCCCATTAAGGATAAGAAGAAGGGTGCAAGAACGGTTGCTAAGATTGTAAAGATTTCAGAAAGAAGTAAGGAACCAATTGTCGGGCGATTTTCGGTTCGAAAGAATTTTGGCTTTGTCGTCTGTGACAATAAGCACTTCGGGCATGATATTTACATCGACAGGAAAAACTTTAAGGGTGCGGTTGAAGGCTCAAAGGTAATTGTTGAAATTATCGATTATGGTGACGGGCAAAAGAATCCGGAAGGAAAAATCACCTCGATAATCGGTCATGAGGACGATCCGGGCGTTGATATTTTATCGATAGCTCTCGCTTACGGAATTGACAGTGAATTTCCTGTAAAGGCGTTGAATCAGGCAGAGAGGGCAAATAAGCCGGTGATTTTGGCAGATTTTGACGGCAGGGAAGATTTTAGGGATGAAATTACGATTACAATCGACGGAGAAGATTCAAAGGATCTTGATGATGCAATAGGCCTTTTGAGAGACGGTGATGACTATATCTTAAGCGTACACATTGCCGATGTTTCCAATTATGTTCAGGAAGGTTCCGCAGTAGACAGAGAGGCACTTAAAAGAGGCACAAGCGTGTATCTTGCAGACCGTGTGATTCCGATGCTGCCTCATGCGCTTTCGAACGGAATCTGTTCTTTAAACGAGGGAGAGGACAGACTTACCCTTTCATGCATTATGCGCGTAAATGAAAAGGGTAAGGTTACAGATTCAAAAATCTGCGAGTCGGTGATTAATTCAAATCATCGGATGACATACAGTGATGTGAAGAAGATTATTACGGACCGGGACGAGGAACTTTGCGAAAAATATTCGGATATTGCGCCGATGCTTTACGATATGCTTTCTTTATCCAAAATACTTGAAAAAGAAAGACATAAGCGCGGAGCGATTGATTTTGATTTTCCGGAAACAAAGCTTATCTTGGATGAGAACGGTAAGCCTGTCGATATAAAGCCTTATGACAGAAATGATGCGACAAGGCTGATAGAGAGCTTCATGCTTCTTGCAAATGAGACGGTCGCGGAGTATTACCATTGGGCGGAGATTCCTTTTCTTTATCGAGTTCATGAAAAACCAGAAGCGGAGAAGGTGGAAAAGCTTTGCACGTTTATCAGAAATTTCGGGTATTCATTAAAGGCAGGCAAGGATGAAATTCACCCGAAGGAGTTTCAGAAGCTTCTTTCAAAGATAGAGGGTACGACGGAGGACGCGATTATTTCAAGACTTGCACTTAGAAGCATGTCACAGGCCAAGTATTCGCCGGACTGCACAGGACACTTCGGGCTTGCGTGCAAATATTATTGCCATTTTACATCACCAATCAGGCGTTATCCGGATCTCCAGATTCACAGAATCATAAAGGATGATTTGCGACACCGCATGACGGATGAGAAAAAGAAGCATTATGCAAGTTTGCTGCCGGCAGTTGCATTGTCGACTTCAAAGAATGAAAGACGTGCCGACGAGGCAGAGAGAGAAACGGTCAAGTTAAAGAAAGCGGAATACATGCTTGATCATTTAAATGAGATTTACGAGGGCGTGATCAGCGGAGTTACCGCTTACGGAATGTACGTGGAACTTGAAAATACCTGCGAGGGATTGGTTCATATTTCTACCTTGAACGGATTTTACGAATTTAAGGAAAAGGAATATGCGCTTGTCGGGAAAAAGAAAGATCCCGTGTACAGACTCGGGGAAAAGGTAAAGATTATGGTCAAGAATGTCGATATTTCTTTAAAGACGGTTGACTTTATCCTTGCGGATTTTGAGGAAGGAAGCCCGGTTCACGACTTTTACAAAAAGGGAAGAAAAACGTTTTAGAAGACAGTTTACTTTTGAATTTTTTCGGATTAGAATCAATAAAGAGGTGATAAAGGTGGCAAAAGCAGAGCCCAAAAAGCTTATATGCAACAACAAAAAAGCCTACCATGATTATTTCATAGAAGATACTTACGAGGCGGGAATAGAGCTTTTTGGCACTGAGGTAAAGTCACTTCGCCTGGGGAAGTGCTCTGTAAAGGAGGCTTTTATAAGGATAGACAAGGGTGAGGTTTATGCCTATGGCATGAACATTACTCCTTATGAAAAGGGCAATATCTTCAATAAAGATCCGTTGCGCCCTAAAAAGCTTCTTCTTCACAAGGAGGAAATCAGAAAATTACTTGGTAAAATTACCGTAAAAGGGTACACGCTTGTTCCCTTGGAGGTATATTTTATAAACGGCCGGGCTAAGCTTTTGTTTGGGCTTGGCAAAGGCAAAAAACTTTATGACAAGCGTGAGGATATCGCGAAGAAAGATTTGAAGCGTGAAACCGAACGCGAATTTAAAGTCAAAAACCTCTAAACGGGGCAGTCAAGGTTTCGACGGGGGATATGAAGCTTAAGAAGCGAGCCGCACGGTAATGCGTCAAATGGCCAAATTAAAATTAAACGCTGAAGATAATTTAGCATACGCAGCCTAAGCGCTGCAGTCGGCTTTAGTGCACCTACGCATTAAAAATCCGGCTTCGACTACGTAGGAAACGACGTTGCCAAAGCTTTGAGGCATCGGGCGTATTATGAAGCTACCAAACCGGTAAGGGTGTCAGCTACCGAATCGGGGAGGGAATGAAACTCAACTGACTACGCTCGTAGAAGGGAAGGGGAATGTCCTTCGGACACGGGTTCGACTCCCGTCTGCTCCACT
>CAVCUM010000049.1:0-5808 GCA_963605385.1 Lachnospiraceae bacterium | reverse complement strand
CAAATGCTATCATGATAACATCGTGGGAGCGAAGGACTTTTTGAAGTCCTTTATTAGTGTTATTGGCCATAATCTATTGCTCTAAATCGGACATATTGTACTGCCACCAGAACTTTTCCATTTTCCACCCTATCAGATTTTCGAGATCTTCTTTCATCCCCTTATCGTAACACATCTGCCACATTGTGTCACCATAGAAGTTTCCTTCCATTATAACCCACCCTTTAGGAGTCAACACAAAATCCCAGCCTACATAATTAATTGTATCATCCAATAAAGAAGCAACTTCTTTTGCTAGAGAAATGAGTTTATCCCAGCAAGGTATCTCGAAACCTTTAATCTTAACTTTTGTATCAGGATGGTATTCAATAAAACTACCATCCTCTAGGTATCCATTAGTTTCAACTATGCCCGTCTCGGGATTTATGCAAGCATCAAAACCGCCTAATGTTGCACTTGCTACAAACTCGCCTCCTACGGCAACCTTAATCCAAGGCTTGTATATATGTACTCCCCCCCCCACTCGTATTGTGGTCACACGTACACCATTTACAGAACTTGGATTTAATCTATTAAGACGTTCATCCTGTTCAATAATCTCTTCTATAACGGCCGCAGAATAGTCTGACGACCACTTATAATCCTGAGCATCATCGAATTCCTTGCCAGCGCCCAACATTTCGAGGAACAAAGAATGTTTATCAGAATATGTCGTAGAGTCAATTTTCCTAATGCCTAAGCCATTACTTAAATCAATAGGTTTTACAACAAAAATCGGATGATTGCCGATAAAATCCAGGAAAGTGTTATAATCATCTTCGCCTTCAATTTTTATCATGTCACGTCCATAATATTTTTTCAGAAGTTGGTATGCCTCAAATTTATCTTCGAGTATGTGCATTGACTTCCTCTTATTTAGCCGAGAATAGTATAGGAATTTGGATGCATGGGAAATATACTTGGACTTTTCTTCGTGAGTCTTATCTATAAGATGCAAATAGAATAATTGATCGACATTAAAGCCATAAACAATATAATCATAGTATGAACGGAAGAAAAAGTCCTCTCTCTCTTTATCTGAGGCATTCGGCATAAAGTGAGTAATCGTCTTTTTTATGGACTCCGCCTGAGCTTTTGTATACAACCTTCTTTTTTTGAATAACTCTCGTCCGATATCAACCATCTCGGATTTATCAGAAGTAATTTTAATCTCTAACATAGTCCACTATTTTAATATTTATATTCTATCAAGGTCACAGCTTCCAGATTGTCCACAGTAAAATGGATATTAGCCCAAGCCAAGCCCACTCCGAAACCACAACCGAGACAGTCATAAGTACCGCTCTGTAATTCCTCTGCCTTGCAAGCGACCATCGCTAGAGGGATGGAAGCACTATTGGTATTACCATAGTCCTGAAGGCAGAATGGGACTTTCTCTTCCGGCATCTTTAGTTTTTTACGAATGCGATCATCTATAAACTTATTCGCCTGATGTAAAAACAGATAATCCACTTTTTCCACATCTATCTGAAAATGCTCTATAAACTCAGCCAGAGAACGCGGCGGAACCTTAATAGCAAAAGAGAACACATCCATCCCATTGACCACCATATCTATACCGCGTCTTATCACCCCAGGCTCCACCTCTTTTTCTTCGATAGCTTCTGGAGTAATCGGATTACGCGTGCCGCCATATTCAGTCCAGACTGCCTTATAGCCGCTTCCATCCACACCGAAACTGAACTGCATGGGATGTTTCCAGTTTTCATCAAACTCCAAAGCTGTAACTGTCGCAGCATCTCCGAATAATGGCTTTACGGTTTTATCTTTTGGTGAACGGTTAAGCGAGTTAGTCTCTGCACAAACCAGAAGTCCACGCTTCAACTGACCGTGGCTCAATAGTGATGAAAGATTGCTCATACCATAGACCCATCCAGAACAACCCAAAGGCAGGTCTAGACAATAACAGTCCTGGCGGAATCCAAGACGGTCTTGCAGTATTGCAGAAGTTATCGGAGCAATATAGTCACGTGATGTACAAACATATATCAATGCATCCACACTTTTAGGCAGCCATCCAATTTTCACCAAAAGCTCTGTAATTGCCTGATATGAAAGGTCAGAAGCTGTAGTCCCGGGACGTACTATCCGCTTACGCTCAATGCCGGTTGAGGCAATCACTTTCTGCGCTTCAGACTCATTTTGAAAGATGGGGAGCGTAAGATTTTCTTCAACGGTCGGTGGAACACAGGCTGCCAAGCCAACTATCTTCACCTTGTTTATTGTTAGGAATGACATAGTTCTCGAGTTTATTTGATTTGCAGTCTCTGTTTTTTCCCAGAAGAAGTCATAGGAATTTTATCAATCCAGCCATAAGCAACCGGACGTTTATAGACCTCTAATTTGTGCGAGAGTTTTTCTGCAATTTCTTCAAAAGTCATTGTAGTGGAACCTTTCAGAATATAGCAAAACACCAATTCGCCCATAATCCCTTTCTCATCTTTCATAGGTACGCATACACAGTCACCCACTCCCAAACTGATAATGGCATCTTCCACCTCCATAGGAGAAACTTTTTTCCCGCCAACGTTGATAAGTTCCTTTTCTCTTCCCAATAAGTATATATAGCCATCTGCATTTTTGTAGCCGCAGTCTCCCGTTCTGAAATACTTCCCCACAAAAGCTTTTTTAGTATCCCTCTCTTCTATGTAGCGAGTCAGTACCATATTTCCATTCACACAAATCTCCCCGCCCTCCCCCACAGGCATTTCATTGCCATTGTTATCGAAAATCTTCACATCTACTTTATCGCTCACAGGACGACCTATGCTGTCCAGATGCTCCGTGTCGTGAAATTCTTGAAAACAGCAGCGTGAAGCCTCTGTAAGGCCATAATGCATACAAATACGTGTATTAGGGAATAACTGGAGCAGTTCCTTTTTCGTGTCAAGAGGCATCGCCGCGCTGCCTATCTCTATATATCGGATTTGATCTGCGTATTTAGCTATACGCGTGCCACTCATCTTGCGGATGTAAGCCCATGCGGCAGGCACTACACCAAATCCAGACACGTGATATTGCTCAATAGCTTTTAATACAGCACGGACATTGGCAAAATTGCCCAAGATTACTATCGTCGCCCCCTTAAGCAAAGTACAACGGAGTCTCCCCATTCCAAACGAATGACAAATAGGCAATGCCAATAATTCTACGTCATCTGACCGATTCCCAATAAACTCATTAATGTTTGACGCGGAAGAATAAATATTGTAGTATGAAAGGCATACCCCTTTGGGCGCTCCTGTGGTACCCGTGGTGAAAAGTATCTCGGCTATATCGTTCTGATTGAGTGTGGTATCAACCATTTCCAATTCTTCTGCGTCATCAAGGTTCAGTTCACAGAACATCATTGAAGGAAAATGGTCGCTCCGATAGCCAAAACAGTATACCGGTTTTACTTTATCTTCAATGTAATGTAGGCGTTCTTCATTCGACTCAGCGTCCACGATTACGTTAGTCACCCCAAGTAAGTGTGAAGCGAAATACAGATAAACGTACTCCACATCCTTGTGGGCAGAAAGCACAATCCGATCTCCTGTCTTTATACTCATCTTGAGCATAGCACCTGCAGCCCTACGGATATTCTTACCCAACATAGCGTATGTAACCTCCACTCCATTGATTATTATTGCTGTCTTTTCCGCATATGTTTGTGAATTTTGCATCACACTCTGCAATAGAGGGCTATGTTCGTACGGAGTATTCATTATTTCTTAATCTTTTCTATTTCGGCCACCCATTCATTAATTGTTGTGATGTCGAAAATGTCATCTTCGGGTACCAAAATGTCAAATGTGTCTTCGATTTTGGAAAGTATCATCACGCTTCGCATCGAATCGTAGCCTTCCATCTCAAAGAGTTCCATGTCACAATCTAAGGTATTTGCATCGAGTTCAAGGCACTCAGCTACAATCTGCTTAATCTGTTCCTGAATAGTCATTTACAGTTGTATTTACTTGATTGATATACCTCCATCCAGAACTAGTTGTTGACCTGTAATCCAGGATGCCGCATCGCTCAAAAGATAAACAGAAGCGTATGCAATATCCTCAGGTTTGCCATAACGTCCGAGCGGATAGAGTTTTTCGTTTTCTTTAAGTTGCTCTTCTGTAACAGTTCCACGGTGAATAAGAGGGGTATCTACCATACCTGGACAAATACAGTTCACACGAATTTTCCTTGCAGCAAATTCCTTTGCGCAGAACATCATAGCAGAATTGAGGGCAGCCTTCGATGCTCCATACACACCATTACTGCCGCTAAATATCTTAGTTCCACCCAAAGAAGCCATTACAACCACACTACCTTGCTTCTGAATTTTCTTGTTCTTATACAATAATCGAAGAAGTTCAAAAGGAGCGAAGAGGTTGGTATTGAAAATATCGTCGAACTTGTCACGGGTTGCAAACTGCATCGGCAAGGTCAGGCCTTTCCCACTACATAATACAACTCCATCAACTGAAGATACCGAATTTATTAGAGTTTCACGCTGCTCGGCAATAAGAAGGTCAGCAGTAACAATTGTGTGCCCCTTACCCTCCATGATTGAGAATGTTTCTTGGAGACGTTCTTCATTACGAGCCGTCAAAATGACAATAGCCCCCATTCGAGAACACTCGATAGCAGTCTGGCGCCCTATTCCCGAGGAAGCACCGGTAACGAGAACAGTCTTGCCCTCCAAAGAAAAAGGATTGGCCATTATGACTTAGCGACTATTCTATTGTAGATATCAGCAATCGTCTTAGAGTTCTTAATATCATCGCCGACGAGGGTCACATCAAATTCATCATCAACCATAGCAATAACACTCAGACCGATGAGAGAAGACCACTCATCATTATCACGGAAGTCAGTAGCGGCCGTGAAATTTGTTGTGTCAATTTCATCGAATAGTTCTCCAAAGAGTACTACAAATTCATCAATTGTTTTCATTATCTATATTGTTTTAATTATTATAAATCAATTAATTTCGCAGGGTTGCCATGTACACTTTGATTATCTTTAACATTTCGCATTACTACACTACCTGCACCTACCATAGAATTATTACCTACTTTTTTATGGGGGACAATCATAGACTTCGGACTCACCTGAGAGCCCTCTCCAATGAAAACTCCACCACCAACAAACACATTTGTAAGAATTGTTGCATAATCCATTAATTGTGCATCATGTCCAATATTTGTGAATGGATGTATTATAACATGCTTTCCTATGGTTACATTATCGGAGATTGCACACCATCGTGCAATATAACTACCTTCGCCAATTTTGGCAGTATCATTTATGAAAGTGTCTGGTCCAACAAAGGTGTAGAAATGAGCTCCTTTAGACTCAAACAACTCAGCATAATGTTTTCTCCATTTAGGATCACCCATTGCAACAATGAAGATGTCGCCGGATTCAATTACATAGTCCTCGGGGGCGCAAATAATAGGAGGGTAATCTCCCCGCAATCCTTCAAAAGCATCTATTTTTGAATCAAGGAAACCTTTAATTATTAAGGATCCAGATGAGACTGCATCGGAAGCCTTTACCGATGCGAATACTTCACGCCCCCAGCCACGGGCTCCAATTATTATCAGGTTCTTCATTTCTTTTCATTTCTTTTCATTTCTTTTCATTTCTTTTCAATCAAATCAAGTGTTCTCTCAATATCCTCATCACCTAGCAGATGATGCATAGGCAGGCAGAGGACGCTGTCGGCCATCTTGTGAGCGTTCGGGAGATTGGCAGGATTGGCCGACT
>CAVCUM010000048.1:0-6365 GCA_963605385.1 Lachnospiraceae bacterium | reverse complement strand
AAAATCTCAGAATTTCTATAGATGAGGTGTACTCAAAATGAGCAAAATTTGATTACACTTGATTACACTTTTGACCTTCTCTGGCATCCGCCAAAACCCAGTCATTTCAATGCTTCTCAGGCTTTTTCATCAAATTCTTAAGTTAGAGTTTTGATTTTTTAGGAGAGTGCTTTTTCGATTAAAGCCACTCGTTCTGGCTTCGGTCTTCGGTCATAACAATACGATTTGTATGTCGTGCGCTCGTCCATATGTCCGACCAGGTCGCGAATCGTGTTGATGTTCACGCCGCCATCAATCAAGGCACTGATATAAGTTTTCCTTGCCTTATGGCTGCTCTTTTCAACCGTACCGATCTCGTCACAATACCTTGCATACAGCTTCCTGATTGCATAATACGAAAGCGGCTCGTCGTTGATTGAGAAAATATATCCAGAATCGTCCAGCCCGTGCTCCTGCTGATAAGCTTTCGCCGTCGCAATCAGCTGCTGTGCCTCATGAGTTAGCACGATATACCTGCCATCGTGATGACCCTTCGTGTACTCCACGATTTCTTTGTAATCATGGCGATACATCCTGTTGATATAGATTTCTCCGTCAAGCACATCCTCGTACCTTACTGCCACCAGCTCGCCAATTCTGACCCCAGTTTGGAACTGGAACAGGAAAGCTAGCGGAGCAAGCTTGTGAACTGACATGTGGTCCGTCTCAAAATCCTTCCATGCGATCTCGTGAAGTGCTGCAACTTCCTCTCTAGTGAAGACCTGCGTTTCGTTCTTTTTCTTTTTCTCGGGAACGAATACATGCCTGCCATCCACTCTGACCTTTCGCATCGGATTTTTCTCGATTATATCGGCATCGACTGCATAATCCAGAACCTGCCGCATAATCATGCTGATGTTGTAGAACTCCTTTTTCTTCTGATTCACGCCTTGAATCAGCTCGTGCAAGAAAACATCCATGTCGAGCTTCGTCAGTTCATCCACTGGACGCTTCACGATTTCCTTACCCTCATACCAGTTATTCCAGTTGCTCTGGATACGTTTCAGGTACGTCGGCGCAGCAGCGTGGAGCTTCTTGAGCTCTATCCACTGCGGGTAAAGGTCCTCGACCGTAGGCTTTGCTTTGACCGTTGGGACAACCTTGTACTCGTAGAAGTCGTACAGCACATCTAACACATCTTCGTATGTCGATTTGGCAATCTGCTTTCTCTTTTGACCGTCCTCCTTTACATATGTTCGGTATCTGCCGTCCTTTCCTTGTGTTATAGGATATGGATGCTCTCTTAATATTTTTTCTTTTCGTTTCTTATTCATATCGGCAGCCACGTCATCCATGCTTATACTACCACTACTTAGGAGGTGTTGCAAGATGTCAGACGCCGAATATTCAGTTGTTTTTTTGTCATCGTATGCCACCCTGCACACCTCCCTTCTAAAGTAGTTTTTCGCATTCGCAAGTTCTACGATTTTCTCTGAAGTAGTTTTGACTGTCGAGATATGATTTTACTTGATGTCGTTTTCTCTGAAGTAAAACGCTCGGAACACCGTCCCCATATTGTCAAGGAAAAGTCCCTGCTCGTACTTCGGAATTTTCTCCGAAGCATCCGTATTGTCGAGCACGATTTTGGAAAGCACATCGTCCGCACGCCCGCAGGCTCTGTAGTCAATATTGTTTCTAATCTGCCCCGACAAAATATTCGCATCTGGTCTTTGCGTCGCCAAGATTAGGTTTATACCAAAGGCTCTGCCCTGGCGAGCTATCGTGGAAAGCAGATTTTCGACCTTCACGACCTTCTCCTTCGCTGTCTTCTCAAGTCCCGTCTTGTCAAGAAGCTCCGCAACCTCGTCACAGGCAAACACGATTCTTTTGCATTCCTGCCCAGTCTTTTCCCTAAACTCAGTGATGTTGACAGCGTTATTCTCGAAAAATTCAAGCTTTCTTTCCGCAAGCTCGCTGACTATTTTCTCAAGCCTTTCGATGAGCTCATCGATATTCGTCTCTACATTTGCGATAGCTCTCCACCGCCCATTAAAGTCAATTCCGCCCTTAAAGTCCGCGATATAAACCAGTGCTCCCTTGACATAACATTGATATATCAAAGATTTCAGCAAAACTGACTTGCCCGAACCTGTCGAGCCACCGATGAGTAGATGCGGCATCTTGTTTAAGTCAACGACCACATCACCTAGAAGGCTCTCTCCTAGCACGATTTCAAAGTCGCGCCTGTGGATTCTCGTCCTGTCCCAAGTGACGAATTGCGGCAATCCTTCGTCGTAGCTCACAGCGTAGATCAAAGCCTTGCTGAGGCTTTTTCCTTGCATTATCCTAACAATGTTTGCATTGAGCGCCGCCTCGATTTCAGCCGAATTGTCCTCGTAGTATCCGAGCGGTATGCCGTAGCCGATGAACTCGTATATCATCGCCTTTGACTCTGCGTCCTTCTCAGCTCCGATTAGCATCGGAGTCTCGCCCATCCTGTTCTTCACCGAAATTCTCCGCATCATGCGGTTTATGCGATATGCCCCTTTTGGTATCCCGAAAAAATATAGGATGGCGCATGCTCCAGCTGGCAGCAGGATTATCGAGTCAATTAAGCCAAACATAAACTTTGCCCTATCCACAATCCCGACGCTGCTTGCAAGTCCAACGCTTTGCCAGATTATCAGCCCCAGCATCGCAAGTAAAAATCCGCACATAATCAAAATTCTCTTGCGGCTTCCTGTTATCCTGCCGAAGCCCTTTTTTATAATCTCCTTAACATTTAGAAGCAGCGTCTGTGCCGCTATCCTGTTCTTCCCCTCATTCACGACCGAGCTTCACCTCCGTAATTTCTCCGTCCTTGTCGACTATAATTGCCTCGTCAATGAGCGAAATGAATCTCTTGACAAGTCCTGAGTTTCTGATACTGACCGAGCGATAGAGCTGAGACAGATCCTTTTCCGTTATTATATATACCGTCTCGTATGCAGCCGTCCTGTCCTCGTACCTTGCAGGCAGCGTCACTGGATAGTCCCCGAGGTAAATCACGAGATCCTCCAGCGGAATTTGCTCGTCAAAGTTATCAAACACAATCGTGTTCTGCGCGACATACGTGTCAAAGGATATGCCTTTCGTCTTGCCGTAGTTCGTTATGCGGCAAACATCCGCGAACCTGTGCTTCTGAAACACGAGCCCTATTGCATCAAATGATTTCGGAGCAGTTATGAGCGTCGTCTTGACGTTTCTCTTCTCGGAATTATTCTTCTCAGCGACATATTCTGCCCTAATCGCCTTGATGTTCTTCACCTGCATCGCTTTCTCAGGAAATTCCTCGATGATTTCCAGAACCGAGGCTCCATCCTTGATTCTTTCGACGATTTCTTCATTTGTAGAAGGCTTCTTTATTCTTTCCGTTGGCATCTGTCCGAACTCGCGGAAGCTGCCTTCGACTTTCGTCTCTGCCTTTTCGGTTTCCTCCCACTTGCCTTCTTTGAGTAGATACGCCCTGTTCTCTAGGCAGCTTCCCAGCGCTGGATCAATGTGTGCACCTGGGAAAATCCTCTGAAGCGTAGTGAAGCGCATCGGCGATTTCGTGCAAATGAAGACGTGGATATGCGGCGTGCCTGTGGACGAGATTTCCTCGCAGAAGCAGTAATATTGAATCATCCGCCCGTCGAGCTTCTTCGGAATGTCCTCTGTCTCTATTCCTTTTTCTTTTGGATTGTTTATGGTTATTAGCCATTTCCTTCCCTGCTTATTCTTTATAGCCATTTCTTTCAGCTCCTTTTCTTGCTACAGCTACAAGTTTCCCCATAGGGGTAATACTAACCCCTATGGGCGGAAAGCCAGCGGATGCTGCGCACCCCCTGGCCTTCCGTTCGACTTAGTTTTTCGCCTTCGTAATCTTCTGTGCCGAAGCAGACAGCCTAAGCTCACCACCGATGACGTAGACCTTAACCTCCAGTCCATCGAAAGCGACCTGAGTCACCTCGCCTTCCTTCGCCTCAACCTGCTGCGATCCCGCAATCTTGACACCGATTTTCTCGAATCCCTTGTCTACGAGCACCACGTCATAGCGATAACCCTCGATCTCGCTCGTGCGGTTCTTGTTCTCATCGTACTTATACGACGGCGCCACACCCGCCAGATACATCGTCTTTCCCAGACACGCTGGGTCGAGCACTAAATTTTTCAGCATTTTTTTCACCTCCTGTTTTCTATGCTGTACTATAAGAATACATCCATCTCGTAAAAATCGGTAGTAATGAAAATAGCCCTATTCGTTTAAGAATAGGGCTATTTTCGCCTATTTCAGGACTTTTTCTGATTCCTGAACAGCATTTTCGAAAATTGATAATATTTTTTTTGCGGAATCGTCTGATCCAACCATTTCAGAAGGGAAAATATCCGAGCATGTGATTCCGAACACCCTGTAAAAGGTTTCTAAATCATATGTATTGATGATTCTTCTCCCCTTCTCAATCTCGCGATAGGTCTTGACACCGTAGCCGCATTCGTCTGCGAATTCTTGCTGGGTTTTGTGTAATTTCCCCTTACGGTATTGCCTCAGATTTTCGCCATATTTTTCTCTTGATGTCATAATTAGTGCCTTCTACAGCAATGTAGATTATCCTAAATATTAATTTTATTTTTTTGTTTCTTTTGTTCATAATTTTTTCTCCTATTTTTCTTTTATTAACTTTAACAAGTCTTTTTACTCCTCTCAATTAGTCAATCGTATAGTATATCCTATTACGCTGACTCTCTTTAAAAGTCTGATTTCGCGTCAACCCTCTACATTGCTGATTTTTCATTTTAAGCCACTTGAACATCTATCTTTTTTCTCCTCTCGATTTTCTCGATACAAAAAAAGATTACAAATAAATAATGTAATCTCTTCAGTAACATGCTTTCGCTATAATAAATAGCTACTCCGCACGTTCATGTTATATCTCACCGCTAGGCTCAGCATTCCTGCTAATCCTGCCTCTCCTATTCTCAACATCTCGCGTCAGCCTTTGTCAAAAAAACAAAAAATTCAAAACCGTAATGGGTTTTGAATTTTGACTACTAACCTCGACCGCTTCCTGCTCCTGCGAGCAAGGGGTCATAGGGACGCGACTCAATCGCGCTCTCTCGAATGCTTGTACACCGCCAACCAACGGGCTACGGCGTTAAATTAAATCTTTACGGGCTATCTAGCCTAGCCTAATAAAAAGCTCTAAGAAAGGGTTTTTCAATTCCTCTCACATTATGATTATAACACATTAAATTAAAGTTGTAAAGGGTTTCATCCCTATTTTTTCATGCCTCTGATTTCTTCTGTTCATCTATCGAGCTGTAATACTCCTCCAGCATCTTTCTAAATAGTTCGCCAACCGACGGAGTGTAGTCGCCCAAGCCTATGTCTTTTCCGACTGGAAACATAACATAGGAGTCGAAAAAATCCCACTCTGGGTAGCTCGTGTACTGCGGGACTTTGTGATGCAAGCTGATACAATGCTTAGTGTACAGCCTTTCAACGGCTCTATATATATCGTCCCTTGTAATTCCCTCAGGCGCGAGCATCTTCTCTAATGAGTCAATGGTAACATAATATTTCTTATAATGCTCCTTGTGATGGATCTCGTGCAGCATAATCTTCTCGTTTTCCTTTGCCCTCTCAATGAGCAGGTTATATATCCGCGCCTCGTCTGCGCTCAAAGTGCGTGGATTGAGTGCAGCAAAGCAGTAGTCTGGGTCAGCCCTCATCAAACCCTCGACTTGATTGCCCGCTCCAGGATATATCCATGCCCAAAATGAGGTCTTATCGAGTATGTTTCTAATCGCTTCCTTTTCGTCCTTTCCCTCTCCTTCAATAAAGAGCATAGATTTCACGAGCGATTTTATGACCTTCTTTGGGTGAATTTTCAGCTTGATTCCCCAGTTGTCAAGGCTTGCCCTAAACATTTTAAGCCTCGTGATCAAATCATCCTCATCCAGAAATGTATGGTTGTCGGTGAGGAGGCAGGAAACTAAAGCTTCCTCCGCCGAGCCTCGCTTGCAGGCAACGGCGTATGAGCCACATTGATATGTTGTTTCATCAAGGTCCGCGTGATATAACGTACCTACTTGCGCATACATTCTCATTTTTCAATTCCCCTTTCTTCTTCTCTGTGAAATTCCCTCTATGTATAGTATATCCCAAAAGCCAAGAAAAGTCCTGTGAATATATACATTTTTTATTTTATTTCTCTCAAATTTTGATAAAAAGAGCCTCGGAAGCATATCCGAAGCCCTTCGAAAGACGAAATTTGTTTCACATAGCGACTTTATTATTTCAAGTTCCCAATACCATTCTTTAATTATTATCTGGACATGCTGTGATATGAGATAACCACAGGAAC
>CAVCUM010000047.1:0-6624 GCA_963605385.1 Lachnospiraceae bacterium | reverse complement strand
GCATGGGGACGTCCACAAATCTTGCAGCGGGTATAAGCTCTTGTAGAGAACTTAGGCTTCTTCTGCTGTTTAAGCTTCATTGCTGTTTTAGCCATGTCTTTGCCTCCTCTTATTTCGCGAACGGCATGTTGAATAATCTAAGTAATTCACGTGCCTCTTCATCTGTCTTTGCTGTAGTTACGAAGATAATGTCCATACCACGAACCTTATCAATCTTATCGTATTCGATCTCAGGGAAAATAATCTGCTCCTTGATACCCAAAGCATAGTTTCCTCTGCCATCAAATCCGTTTGCATTTACGCCTCTGAAGTCACGAACTCGGGGAAGAGCAAGGTTTACAAGACGATCAAGGAACTCATACATCTTCTCGCCTCTTAAGGTAACCTTGCAGCCGATTGCCTGGCCTTCACGAATCTTGAAGTTAGCAACTGACTTCTTTGCCTTGGTAACAACTGCCTTCTGACCGGTAATCTTTTCCATATCGCCGACAGCAGACTCTAAAACCTTGGCATTTTCCTTAGCTTCGCCAACACCCATGTTGACTACGATCTTGTCAAGCTTCGGAACTTCCATTACGTTCTTGTAACCGAACTTGTCAGTCATTGCCTTGACAATTTCGTTTGTATATAACTCTTTATATCTACTCACGTTTAACGGCCTCCTTATCAATCAATAACTTCGCCGGTTGCCTTTGCAACACGAACTTTCTTATCGCCATCCATCTTGAAGCCGACGCGGGTAGCCTTGCCCTTGAAGACAAGCATTACGTTTGAAATATCAATCGGTGCTTCCTTCTGAACGATTCCACCATTGGGATTAGCCTGGGAGGGCTTCATATGCTTTGTAACCATATTAACGCCTTCAACAGTAACCTTAGCGTTCTTTATGTCTACAGCAAGGACCTTGCCTTCTTTACCATTGTCCTTGCCGGCAATAACCTTAACGTTATCACCCTTTTTGATCTTCATTGTTGCCATTTAGCTACCTCCTAGAGTACTTCGGGAGCTAAAGAAACAATCTTTGAAAACTGTTTCTCACGAAGCTCACGCGCTACAGGCCCAAAGATACGGGTTCCCTTAGGTTCCTTGTCATCTTTGATTATTACTGCAGCATTCTCGTCAAACTTGATATAGGAACCGTCCTTACGACGAGCGCCCTTAACTGTACGAACAACAACAGCCTTTACTACATCACCCTTCTTAACCATTCCGCCGGGTGTAGCATCTTTAACACTGGCAACGATTACATCGCCGATGTTAGCATATCTTCTTGTAGATCCGCCCATAACACGGATGCAAAGCAACTCCTTAGCACCGGTGTTATCAGCAACCTTCAATCTGGTCTCCTGCTGAACCATAATAAATCTCCTTCCAATGCTTATTTTGCTCTTTCTACGATTTCAACAAGTCTCCATCTCTTATCCTTTGACAGAGGTCTTGTTTCCATTACCTTAACCGTATCACCTACGTGACAGTCATTGTTCTCGTCATGAGCCTTTAACTTGTAGGTTCTTTTTACGATTTTGCCGTAAAGAGGATGCTTTACGTTATCTACAACTGCAACCGTGATTGTCTTGTCCATCTTGTCGCTGACAACCTTACCGGTACGTGTTTTTCTTAAGTTTCTTTCTTCCACGACTTAAGTCTCCTTCCATTCCAGTATCAAACTATGCTTCAGCCTTTGACTTTGCAGTCATAACGGTCTGAATTCTTGCAATGTTCTTTCTTACTTCAGTAATTCTTGCAGTATTATCTAACTGGTTAGTGGCATTCTGGAATCTTAAATTGAAGAGTTCCTTTTTAGCATCAGTCAATTCCTTAGCTAATTCTGCAGTTGTCTTTGAGTTTAAGCTTTCAACATACTTATTAGTTTTCATTAGATGCACCGCCTTCCAAGTCTGCTTTAGAAATGATCTTGCATTTGCAAGGAAGCTTGTGAGATGCCAGACGTAATGCTTCTTTTGCGGTTTCTTCGGGAACACCTGCAATTTCAAACATTACACGTCCGGGCTTAACTACTGATACCCAGTACTCTACTGTTCCTTTACCGGAACCCATACGGGTTTCTGCCGGCTTTGCTGTAATAGGCTTATCAGGGAAAATCTTAATCCAAACCTGACCGCCACGCTTTACGTATCTTGTCATAGCAACACGGGCTGCTTCGATCTGATTTGACTTGATCCAGCAAGGCTCAGTTGCAACGAGTCCGAATTCACCATTTGAAATGGTATTTCCACGCATCGCTTTTCCTGCCATGGTGCCGCGGAACTGCTTACGATGCTTAACTCTCTTAGGCATTAACATAATTATTTCTCGCTCCCTTCCTTATTAGACTTTGTAGGAAGAACCTCACCCTTGTAGATCCAAACCTTAATTCCAAGCTTTCCGTAGGTCGTATCTGCCTCAGCGAAGCCGTAGTCAATGTCAGCTCTTAATGTCTGAAGCGGAATAGTTCCTTCGTTGTAAGACTCTGTACGAGCAATATCTGCGCCGCCTACACGTCCTGCAACGCTTGCCTTGATACCAAGGGCACCGGCCTTCATGGTTCTTGACATTGCAGACTTAATTGCGCGTCTGAAGGAAACACGGTTCTCAAGCTGCTGAGCGATGTTCTCTGCAACAAGCTGTGCATCCTTGTCGGGACGCTTGATTTCCTTGATGTCGATCAAAACCTTCTTGCCGTTTGTAAGCTTTGTAACTTCGTTCTTTGTAACTTCGATTTCCTGACCGCCCTTACCGATGATCAAACCGGGCTTTGCGGTGAACACAATAACCTTAATGCGATCGGACGCTCTCTCGATTTCAATTTTTGAGATACCTGCGCTGTATAACTTCTTCTTAAGGTATTTTCTGATATTGTAATCTTCAACCAAGTTATCGGCAAAATCTGACTCAGCATACCATCTGGAATCCCAATCCTTGATTACGCCGACTCTAAGTCCATGAGGATTAACTTTCTGTCCCATTTTTGCTCCTCCTATCTTTCATCCAGAACTACAGTGATGTGGCTCATGCGCTTTTCAATTCTGTAAGCGCGGCCCTGTGCACGGGGGTGTACTCTCTTCATTGTAGGTCCCTTGTTTGCGAAGCATTCTGCTACATAAAGATTGTCAGCATTCATGCCGTTGTTGTTTTCAGCATTTGCGATTGCCGATTCCAAAAGCTTCTTGATGATTTCCGAACCATATCTGGGATTGTATGTAAGAATAGCAAGAGCTGTCTTTGCATCTTTTCCTCTGATGGCGTCTAAAACGAAACAAGCCTTCTGAACTGAGATTCTTGCGTAAGACAATTTTGCTGAAGGTCTTGTGTCTTTCTGTGCGTTTCTTTCTCTCTTGATTTGAGATCTATGTCCTTTTGCCATAGATTTGTCCTCCTTTCAAATTGCCTCTTACTTTACCTTTGACTTCTTTTCGTCCTTACCATGACCTCTGAAGGTTCTGGTAGCTACGAATTCGCCAAGTTTATGTCCAACCATGTCTTCGGTGATATATACCGGAACATGCTTACGTCCGTCATGAACAGCAATTGTATGTCCCACAAATGAAGGGAAAATTGTTGAACGACGTGACCAAGTCTTTATAACCTGCTTCTGTCCGGATGCATTCATTGCATCAACCTTCTTGAGAAGGCTTGCATCTGCGAAAGGTCCTTTTTTAATAGATCTAGCCATTGATCATTCCTCCTGATTATTTGATAGCCTTACCGTTACGTCTTCTTACGATGAGCTTGTTGGAAGCCTTCTTTGCCTTACGAGTCTTAAGGCCAAGAGCAGGCTTGCCCCAAGGAGTACACGGTCCGGGTCTACCGATACCGGCCTTTCCTTCACCACCGCCGTGAGGGTGATCGTTGGGGTTCATGACTGAACCGCGGACTGTAGGTCTGATACCCATGTGACGCTTACGGCCTGCCTTACCAAGGTTTACGAGGTTGTGATCAACGTTTCCTACGATACCGATTGTTGCACGACATACGATAGGAACCATTCTCATTTCGCCTGAAGGAAGACGAAGTGTTGCATACTTTCCTTCCTTAGCAAGAACCTGAGCTGAGTTTCCGGCTGAACGAACAAGCTGTCCGCCCTTTCCGGGATAGAGCTCAATGTTGTGTACCTGAGTACCGATAGGAATCTCAGAAAGAGGAAGGCAGTTACCTACTCTTACTTCGGCTTCAGGTCCGTTCATGACCTTCATGCCGTCTGTGAGTCCTTCGGGAGCGATGATGTATGCTTTCTCGCCGTCTGCATATGCAAGGAGTGCAATGTTTGCAGTTCTGTTGGGATCGTACTCGATTCCGATTACAGTAGCGGGAACACCGTCTTTATTTCTCTTGAAATCGATGATTCTGTATTTCTTCTTGCTGCCGCCGCCGATGTGTCTGACGGTAATTTTACCCTGATTGTTACGTCCGGCTGTCTTGGGGATTGATACCACAAGGCTCTTCTCGGGTGTTGACTTTGTAATTTCCGAGAAATCTGAACCGGTCATATTTCTTCTGGAGGGTGTGTAGGGATTATATGTCTTGATACCCATTTTTATGTCTCCTTTTTGATTTAATATCACGCTTCATGTGCGTATAAGTAAGAAGGCTTATAAGCCTGCAAAGATTTCAATTTCCTTGCTGTCGTCCGTTAACCAAACGATTGCCTTCTTTGTTGCGGCGGTCTTACCTACGGTAGCTCCGCGTCTCTTTGACTTTCCGTCATAGTTTACGGTGTTAACCTTCTTGACCTTTGCGCCTGCAAACATTTTCTCAACAGCTTCCTTAATCTGAGCCTTGTTTGCCTCAGTATGTACCAGGAAGGTGTATTTCTTTTCGCCCATACCGGACATTGCTTTCTCGGTAAGTACGGGTTTGAAAATTACGTCATAGTACTGAATTGATGCCATTATGCGTACACCTCCTCAATCTTCTTGGCAGCGTCCTTTGTAAGAACGATTGTGCCGCCGTTCATGATGTCGTATACATTGATCTGATTAACAAGTGTTGTATCAACGCTTGCCATATTTCTTGCAGAAAGAACAACGTTTGTATCATTGTCAGCCAAAACAACAAGGCCCTTTTCTACGTGCAGGTTGTTCATTACGTTTGCAAAATTCTTTGTCTTGATTTCATCAAGTGCAAGCTTGTCAACAACAATAAGCTTGTTCTCCTGTAATCTGCTTGTAAGAGCTGACTTTAAAGCTGCTCTCTTTTCTTTCTTGTTTAACTTTATGGTGTAATCTCTGGGTGTGGGAGCGAATACTACGCCGCCTCCTGTCCACTGAGGAGCTCTTGTTGAACCCTGACGAGCATGTCCGGTTCCTTTCTGTCTCCAGGGCTTTCTTCCGCCACCAGAAACCTCAGAACGTGTCTTAGCCTTCTGTGTTCCCTGACGATTATTTGCAAGCTGTGAAACGACAGCCATGTGTACAAGATGTTCGTTAATTTCTACACCGAATACTGCATCGCTTAAGTCGATCTTTTCAACTTCTTTGCCTTCCATATTATAAACAGCTACTTTTGCCATTTTGATGGTCCTCCTTCCGATCTTAATTAAGCGTTAGCCTTAACGGTTTCTTTAATGGTAACTAAGGCCTTCTTGGGTCCGGGTACTGCGCCCTTAACAAGTAAAAGGTTGTTTTCTGCATCAACCCTTACTATCTCAAGGTTCTGTACGGTAACCTTTACGTGGCCCATGTGACCGGGCATTCCCTTGCCTTTAAATACGCGGCTGGGTGAAGAACATGCACCGTTTGAACCCTGATGACGATGAAACTTTGAACCATGCTTCATGGGTCCTCTGTGCTGGCCTAATCTCTTGATAGCGCCCTGGAAGCCTTTACCCTTTGAAATTGCAGTAGCGTCAACCTTATCTCCTGCAGCAAAGATATCAGCCTTAATCTCGGCGCCAAGTGTATAATCGCTGACGTTTTCAAGCTTAAACTCTCTAACGTACTTCTTTGCGGTTGTGCCGGCCTTATCGAAGTGTCCCTTCATAGCCTTGTTTGCGCCATGAGCGTGAACATATTCCTTCTTGCCGTTTGCATCCTTGTTGGTGATTCTTTCTTTCTTCTCAGCAAAGCCTACCTGAACAGCTTCATAACCATCGTTGTCAACTGTCTTGATCTGTGTTACTACACAGGGTCCTGCCTGAAGTACGGTAACGGGTACGAGTGATCCGTCTTCGTTGAAGATTTGAGTCATTCCGACTTTTGTTGCTAAAATTGCTTTCTTCATTTTTCCTCCTTGTTTCTACAGCGGAATGGATTCCCATTCATTCTAGTAGAGGTGATTTTGTTTGTTTGTGATGAATTATTTCATCTTGATATCAATGCTTACACCTGCGGGCATTTCCAATCTCTGAAGTGCCTCGACTGTCTTAGGTGTAGGAGTAATGATATCGATAAGTCTCTTATGTGTCCTCTGTTCGAACTGTTCTCTTGAATCCTTGTACTTGTGAACAGCACGAAGAATCGTAACAACTTCCTTTTTAGTAGGAAGCGGAACAGGACCACTTACCTGTGAGCCGTTCTTCTTAACGGTCTCAATGATTTTCTTGGCAGACGCATCAACTAACTGATGATCGTATGCCTTGAGTGTGATTCTCATTACTTGACTTGCCATAAAAAAAGTCTCCTCCTT
>CAVCUM010000046.1:0-6871 GCA_963605385.1 Lachnospiraceae bacterium | reverse complement strand
TAGCTGTCTCTGCGGCCATCTGTGCAGCATAGGGAGTAGATTTCTTTGAACCTCTGAATCCAAGACCACCGGCACTTGCCCATGATAAAGCATTTCCTTCAGCATCTGTCAAGGTAACGATTGTATTGTTGAAGGATGCCTGGATATGTGCCTGTCCGCGTTCAACGTTTTTTCTGACACGTTTCTTTGTTACTTTCTTTGTCGCAACTTTTGCCATTTTAAACTAACCTACTTTCTCCTTAATAATTACTTCTTCTTGTTTGCAACTGTACGCTTGGGACCTTTTCTGGTACGAGCGTTTGTCTTAGTCTTCTGTCCGCGAACAGGAAGACCCTTACGATGACGGATACCTCTGTAGCATCCGATTTCCTGAAGAGTCTTAATATTGAAAGCAACTTCTCTGCGAAGGTCACCTTCTACTACTACATTAAGCTTCTCCATTGATTCGCTGATTTTCTTAACTTCGCCGTCGGTTAAATCCCTTACACGAGTGTTGGGATCAACACCGGCATCCTTTAAAATCTTGTTTGACGTTGCTACACCGATTCCATAGATGTAGGTCAAACCGATTTCGACACGTTTTTCTCTAGGTAAATCAACACCTGCGATACGAGCCATTTTCAATTCCTCCAAATTTCTGCGTTCTTACGCATAATACGCGCTTAAAAGCGCTCAACTAATTGAATGAGGTGCATTTGCACCCGACCGGGACGGCTCCCGATTTTTCCGACAAGGATCGAATTCTCCGTAATTAATGAATTCTTGCGGTTTCAAAAGTATCTCGTAGGCTCTACTACGTATATACTTAAGATCCTAAAAGGATCAACCCTGTCTCTGCTTGTGCTTGGGGTTGTCACAGATAATTCTGATCTTTCCCTTACGCTTGATTACTTTGCATTTCTCGCAAATTGGTTTAACAGAAGATCTTACTTTCATAACGTCCTCCTTTCAGTTCTTCCGAGTCGGTTTTTCAGGCGATAAATAAACCCGCCCAAAAAAGACCGAGTATCATTGTATCACAACGGTTTCCCGATTGCAAGCAAGTAATTTTCTTTATTTTTATTTATCTCTCCAGATAATTCTGCCCTTGGAAAGATCATAGGGTGAGAGTTCAAGTGTTACCTTGTCTCCCGGAAGGATACGGATAAAATTCTGACGAAGCTTTCCGCTTATATGTGCGAGCACCCTGTGTCCGTTTTCAAGTTCTACCTGAAACATGGTGTTGGGGAGCTTTTCTACTACAGTTCCTTCTATTTCAATTACATCCTGTTTAGACATTCATTTCCTCCATTTTATCGAAACTCAGGTTCCAAAGAAAGAATCTCGGGTTCGCCCTCAGTAATAAGAATCGTGTTTTCGTAATGGGCCGATGGCTTTCCATCCTTTGTAACAACCGTCCAGTCATCATCAAGCCATTCAACTTCCCAGGTTCCTAAATTAATCATAGGCTCTACTGCAATGGTCATTCCGGGCATGAGCTTTACTCCGTGTCTTTTCTGACGGAAATTCGGAACTTCGGGTTCTTCGTGAAGATGCGTTCCTACACCGTGTCCCACAAGATCTCTTACGATTCCGTAGCCAAACTGACTTACATAGTCATCAATAGCATTTGAGATATCGGCCACGTGATTTCCTGCCTTGGCATATTTAATGCCTTCAAAGAATGCCTGCTTGGTAACATCCATAAGCTTTTGAACCTCAGGCGAAACCTTTCCTACGGCATAAGTCCTTGCGGCATCGGAATGGTAGCCTTTATAAATAAGTCCGCAGTCAAGGCTTACAATGTCGCCTTCCTTTAAATGTTTCTTCTTACTGGGAATGCCGTGTACGACTTCTTCGTTAACCGATACGCAAATCGAGGCGGGATAGCCCTGGTAGTTAAGGAAATTTGGAATGCACCCGTAGCTTCTGATTAAGCGTTCACCTTCTATATCAATATCCTTTGTGGAGATTCCTGGTCTTATAATCTTGGCAAGCTCCGCGTGAACCTCACCAAGTAACCTGTTTGACTCCCTCATCAAATCAATCTCTCTGGGAGATTTAATAGTTACCGACATGTTTGCTCCCTTTTAGCCTAAGATGTTAACTATTGCCGCAAATACATCGTTCATGGCAACTGTTCCATCGACTTCCTTCAAAACGCCCTTCTTATTGTAGAAATCAATAAGAGGCTGTGTCTGCTTGTGATATACGTCCAAACGGTTCTTTACGGTTTCGGGCTTATCATCGTCTCTTAAGATAAGCTTCTCACCGCACTTATCGCAAATACCTTCAACCTTTGTGGGCGCATAAACGATATGATATGTAGCACCGCAGGCAACGCAGGCTCTGCGTCCTGACATACGGTTGATGATATTTTCATCGGGAACATCAACATTGATTGCATAATCGACTTTATCATTCATCTCGCTTAATGCCTTCTCTAACACCTCAGCCTGAGGAATCGTGCGAGGGAAACCGTCAAGTACGTAACCGTTCTTGCAATCATCCTTTGCTACTCTGTCAAGAAGAATCTTAACCGTAAGCTCATCGGGAACCAATTGGCCCTTATCCATATATTCCTTTGCCTGTTTACCAAGTTCGGTTCCATTCTTGATATTGGCTCTGAAAATGTCTCCGGTTGAGATATGAGGCAGTCCGTATTTTTCGCAAATCATCTCGGCCTGTGTTCCTTTGCCCGCTCCGGGAGCACCCAACATAATAATCTTCATAGTAAATTCTCCGTTTTCTTTATATATAGCAGCTAACTGCAAAATTTTCATTTTCATAAACGCACAAGGTCGGAGTGAGAAAGCTCTCACTCCGAACACATTCTGCATTTTTACTGATTTAAGAAGCCTTTATAGTTTCTGACAAGCATCATGCTCTCAACCTGTCTGAGCGTTTCAATGATAACGCTTACGATAATGATGAGGCTCGTGCCAAGGAAGGTTACCGAAGCATTGAAGAGACCGTAGAAGATGTAAGGTAAAATACCAATGATCATAAGTCCGATTGCGCCGATAAAGATAATGGCATTTAAGATGTTTGTGATGTAGTCGCTTGTGGGCTTTCCGGGTCTTATACCGGGAATAAAGCCGTTTGACTTCTTGAGATTATCTGCAAGTTCCAAAGGATTGAAGGTAATCGAAGTATAGAAGTAAGCAAACAAAACTACAAGTACGCAATAAACAAGTAAACCGATCGAATAAATCGGATAATTTTTATTTACCCAGTAGCTGGAGCTTAAGCCCTTAAGGATTTCACTCCATACGCCTGTTCCGCTGTATCCTACCAAGGATGAAATAATTCCCGGTGTCTGCATCAAAGATGAAGCAAAGATGATGGGAATAACACCTGCTGTATTAACTCTGATAGGAATGTTTGAGGATGTTCCTCCTCCCATCTTAGAACCCTGAGAACGACGCGCATACTGAACAGGAATCTTTCTGGTGCCCGAGTTGAGAAGTACTACAAGCATAACCATTACGACAAGGATTGCCAAGATGACTACTACTGCAAGTACCTGAGAAGCAATACGCTTGCCCTCTACAAACTGAGCAAACAGGCTTGTCATATCCTGAGGTATTCTGGCGATGATGTTGATAAGAAGGATAATGGAAATACCGTTTCCAATTCCCTTCTCGGTAATTCTCTCACCGATCCACATTACAAAAGCACTTCCGGCTGTAAGAGCCGCAATTGCCGTAATTACATTAAGTGCGTTGTATTCCTCCAAAAGTCCGCTCCGACCAAAGGAAATGGTCATTGCAAGTGACTCGATTAAGGCAAGTGCAACAGTCACATAACGGGTAATGGAAGCAATTTTCTTTCTGCCTTCGCCACCTTCTTTTTGCATCTCTTCGAGTGCCGGTATGGCAATCGTAAGAAGCTGCATAATGATCGAAGATGTGATGTAAGGTGTGATGTTCAAAGCAAGTAATGACATGTTAAGGAACGATCCACCTGTAAAGGCATCGAGGAAATTGAATGCATCCGTGCTCGTCTGCTGTGCAAACCATTCTGAGAAATACTCTCTGTTAACACCCGGAACCGGCAACTGACAGCCGATTCGGATGATAACGATCATTAATAACGTAAATAAAAGTTTAGTACGAATTTCTTTAATCTTCAGAGCGTCTCTAAGAGTCTTGAGCATTAGATCACCTCTGCAGTTCCACCAAGCTTCTCAATCATCTCTTTAGCAGATGCGCTGTAAGCGTTTACCTTAACATTGAGTTTTTTGGTAAGTTCACCATTGCCAAGAACCTTAACTCCGTCTGCAGGGTTATTGATAATTCCCTGTGCGATAAGAGCCTCTACATCAACTGTAGCGCCATTATCAAACACTTCTAATGCACTGACATTAATTGCAACTATATCCTTGTGAGCTCTGGCATTAGTAAAGCCTCTCTTAGGAAGACGTCTGTACAAAGGCATCTGACCACCTTCGAAACCGATTCTGGGTGCGCCGGAACGAGCCTTCTGACCCTTGTGACCCTTACCTGCGGTCTTTCCGTTTCCTGAACCGTGTCCACGACCTCTTCTAAAATTATCGCTATGCTTAGAGCCTTCTGCGGGCTGTAAATTAGATAATTCCATGTGACACCTCCTTATTAAACTTCTTCTACTTTAACTAAGTGTCTAACCTGCCAAATCATTCCTCTTACTGCATCGTTGTCGGGAAGCTCAACAGAATTGTTGGTCTTGTGAAGACCTAAAGCTTCAACTGTAGCCTTATGCTTGGGAATAGCTCCGATAGTAGATTTAACTAAAGTAACCTTAAGCTTTTTAACTTTCTTTGTTGCCATGATTCAAGTCCTCCTTATGCCATAATCTCGTCAACGGACTTGCCACGGTTTGCAGCAACCTGTTCGGGAGTCTTTAATGCCTTAAGACCTTCGATTGTAGCAAGAACAACATTCTGCTTGTTGTTTGAGCCCAAAGACTTGGTACGGATATTCTTTATACCTGCAAGTTCGCAAACGGAACGAGCGGGACCGCCGGCGATAACACCGGTACCTTCGGGAGACTTCTTAAGTAATACGGAAGCTGAACCGAACTTTCCTAAATAATCATGAGATATTGACTTGTTCTCATCAAGTGCAACACTGACGAGATTCTTCATTGCGTCTTCCTTACCCTTACGGATAGCTTCAGGGATTTCAACAGCTTTTCCAAGGCCGGCGCCTACGTGACCATTACCGTCACCGACAACTACAAGAGCAGTGAAACGCATATTACGTCCGCCCTTAACAGTTTTCGTAACACGCTTAATAGCAACTACTTTATCGCTGAACTCCATGTTAGTTGTATCTATCATAGTACGTTTCATGTGATGCGTTCTCCTTCCTAGAATTCCAACCCAGCTTCTCTTGCTGCGTCGGCTAATGCTGCGATTTTACCCTGGTATATAAAGCCGCCTCTGTCAAAGACAACTGTCTTAATACCTTTTTCAAGTGCACGTTTTGCAATAACAGTTCCTAAGTATGCTGCTGCTTCGACGTCGTTGGTCTTCTTTAAGTCTGCCTTGACATCCTTTTCAACTGTGGATGCGGCTACTAAAGTCTTGCCAACTGTATCATCGATAATTTGAGCATACATATGGCTGTTGCTGCGGAATACGCAAAGACGGGGTCTTTCTGCGGTTCCTGCAAAACGGTTGCGGATTTTCATGTGCTTTTTAACACGATTTTCCTGTCTTGAATCTTTTGAAACCATTTTTACACTCTCCTTATCTATTATTTCTTACCGGTCTTACCAACTTTACGTCTGATAACTTCATCGGCATACTTGATACCCTTGCCCTTATAAGGTTCAGGTCTTCTCTTGTCTCTGATTTCAGCTGCAAACTGGCCAACTTTTTCTTTATCGATACCCTTAACGGTAATGTTGTTACCATCAACTGTGGTCTCAATGCCCTCGGGATCTTCCATTTCAACCGGGTGAGAATAGCCTAAGGATAAAGTAAGCTTCTTGCCTGCCTTGGCTGCCTTGTAACCAACACCGTTGATTTCAAGCTTCTTCTCAAAGCCGTCGGTAACACCTACTACCATGTTGTGGATAAGTGTTCTGGTTAATCCGTGAAGGGATTTCATCTTCTTTAAATCATTGGGACGGGATACTACTACTTCAGCACCCTCTACTTTGATTTCCATTTCCTTGGGTAATACTCTTTCAAGAGTTCCCTTGGGACCTTTAACGGTCACTTTGTTATTTTCTGCAATTTCCACTGTAACGCCTGCGGGAATTGCGATTGGCATTTTACCTATACGTGACATGCCCGTACCTCCTATTAGATTTAGGTTAATTAGTTACTACCAAACAAAAGCAAGAACTTCGCCGCCGACCTTAAGCTCGCGAGCCTTCTTGTCGGTTATGACGCCCTGGTTTGTGGAAATGATAGCGATACCAAGTCCACCTAAAACCTTAGGAAGATCTTCCTTGCCGGCATATACACGAAGACCGGGCTTGGATATTCTCTGAATACCGCTGATGATCTTGTCATTCTTATCTGCACCGTACTTTAAGGTGATGCGGATTGTCTTGGCATTGCCCTCTTCGATAATATCGTATTTCTTGATGTAGCCTTCGTCCAAAAGAATAGAAGCTATGCTTAATTTCATTTTTGATGAAGGAACATCTACTGTATCATGCTTTGCAGTGTTTGCATTACGAATTCTCGTAAGCATATCTGCAATGGGATCATTTGTTGTAAGTGCCATTGTGTTGTCCTCCTTTAAAATTTACCAGCTGGCCTTCTTAACGCCCGGGATTTCTCCCTTGTAAGCGAGTTCACGGAAGCAAACTCTGCAAATTCCATACTTTCTTAAAACTGCATGGGGACGTCCACAAATCTTGCAGCGGGTATAAGCTCTTGTAGAGAACTTAG
>CAVCUM010000045.1:0-7316 GCA_963605385.1 Lachnospiraceae bacterium | reverse complement strand
CACACCTTATGCAGACCAAGAAAAGCGATTTGGTAACCGATATTTAAAGGTGATTCTTAGGGAGAAAATGATGAAACTATCAAAAAAGATAATTTTCTATATATTGACTATTCTTACAGCATTGTTTACATTCCTGTATTTTGCCGGCAAAAAGGAAATTTGGTTTTGTGACGAAGTGTATACGTATGAGTCTGCCAACGGATTTGAAAGTGTATGGCCGAGGAGTATTTTGAATACATGGATGACAGGCGAAGATGTTAATGCTTTTTTAAGTGCGGATTCAACCGAAATGGGTTATACGGCAATATCAAACAATCTGTATGGGGATCACGTGCCGTTGTACTTCTGGATTTTCAGAACGGTTTCGGTATTGTTCTTTATGGGAAGCTCATCAAAATGGATTGGGCTTTCAATCAATATTGTATGCTATCTCATTTTCATTTCATTTCTCTTCTTTTTTTTGGAAAAAGCATTTGAAAGCCCGCTCCTTTCAATGCTTTTATCCGCAACCTTTGGCGTATTCAACGTACTCATTATGTCGCAGGCAACGATGCTTCGGATGTACATGCTGCTGGTGCTTGAGACGTTGCTGTTACTGCTATGCTCATTTAAAGTGATTGAACGGTCATTTGAGTATATGAATGGTACTGCTTCGGGGGAGTTTATAAAGAAAAACATTTTTCTTTTTGCATCCATTGCATTTGTCGGGCTTTGTGGCTTTCTGACACACTACGATTTCTGGATATTCTATGGGATAACCGCTTTTGCCACCTGCATGTATCTGCTGGTAGCTGCCTTCATAAGGAGAAAGAAAAACGGATTCTTTAAAAATCCGTGCTTTTACCTGGTCGTAGGCTATGCGGTGTCATTTATAGTCGCACTTTTACTGACGATAAAGCTGTTTCCTTATTGCGTGTGGAACCTAAATAAAGAAAACGCAACCGGATACTCGCCGCTTGCTTCCTTGTTTGTGTTTTCAAAGGATAAACTTTCGGATATTGCATGGGGATTTTCAGGTATTTCAAGCGTATGCGTAATAGATGCTAAATTACTCTACCTCGTGATCGTGGCAGGCGGAGCGGTGCTGCTCGTGAAAAAGAAGTATCCCGAGTTTGCAAAGCTTGCGCTGGGAGTACTTGTTTCAGTTCTTTATCAGACGGTGGTGTGCTTTACACTTCCGGCGGCAAGAGAAACGAGATATTTGTGGTGCTCCTATACGGTTTTGCTGTTGGCTTTTGGATATTCGATTGTTGAAATTGTTATGCTTTTAAAGCCTCTTGTCGGAAATAAAATTCCAGTCGTGGTAGTGACGCTTATATGCATTACGCTTTCTTTTATGGGGATAAAATCTTTCGATGGCGGAAGGGCAATTCCATATCTGGTTTATGAAGACAAGGATGTGGAAGCACTTAAGGCTAATTCGTCAAAGCCCTGGATAGTGTATGGCGGAGCAGACACTTACTCCACCTTTGATTTCATAAATGCGGAAAGCCTTATTTATATACAAGGATTGGAAACCAAGGAAGAGGTTACGGCTTTACAGGAAATGGGGGAGGCTGAAGGCTTTGTGCTGTATGTCTATCCGCAGGATGAGGATAGGGCGATAAGCTTTATATCAGAGGCAATAGGTCACGAGATTACAAAGGCGTATCTTACCAGGAGCGTTAATTACCTGGTGTATGTGTGCAATTGAGGTGAGGTATTACATTAATCCCTCTTGAATTTCAGATGTCAATATTGAAGCGAGAATATTGAACAAATGATATCCCCACGTATTAGGATAGATGTCAGTGAAGTTTGACACTATGTGTGATAGTATTTAACTATCACAGGAAGGAAAAAATGACCTTATCAATAATAGTTCCTGTTTTTAATATGGCTTCGGACGGAAAGCTTGAGTTCTGCCTTGATTCGCTTATGAACCAGACTGTGTCCGACTATGAAATTATTGCAGTAGATGATGCTTCTACGGATGGCTCTTTGGAAATTCTGAGGAAATATGAGAAAAAGTATCCGTCGCTTATAAAGGTAGTGACGTATCCGGACAATCGACATCAGGGAGGTGCCAGGAACGAGGGGCTAAAGCATGCCTGCGGAGAGTGGATCTCATTCATTGACAGCGATGATTGGGTGTGCCCTGAGTATTTTGAAAAGCTTCTAAACAAGGCATATGCAACAGGTGCAGACGTGGTGGGTACGAACTTTTCTGTTGTATTTAATCATACTTATGAAGTGGGAAAGCCTAATAAAACTGATTTGCCAAAGTATACAGGCGTTGCGGATGTAGAGAAACACAAGCTCCTTCTTATGAACAGCGGCAGTATGGTCATGAAGATATACAGGCGCGAGCTCATTGTAGAGAACAATCTTTCTTTTCCTGAGCATATGTTTTATGAAGACAATGCAACGGCACCAGTATGGAGTCTTTACTATAAGCATTTTGAATTCATAGACGAGCCTTTGTACTACTACTATCAGCATGAAAGCTCTACCGTTCACACTGTTACGGAAAGTATGAGCAGGGACAGGCTTAAGGCTATTGAAATTTTGATTTCTGAGATGCAAAAACGCAAATTTTATGAAGACTATAAAGAAGAGCTCGAGGCAGTCTTTATACGTACTTATCTCGTAAATACTCTTTTCGGGTATATGATATCCTGCAAAGATAAGAAATTTTCTTTTGTCAAGGAAATTAAGGCAGGGGTTCTTAAATACTTTCCGGATTTTCGTAACAGCAAATATTATCCGGATATACCCGATGCGGAGCAAAAGAAGATGCTTGATCTCTTTATGAAGAATACATTTGCTTTTTACGTATATTATAGTGCATTGTGGAAGTATAGACGGCTAAAAAACAAATAGTTGTCAGTGGCTTACCCTTGCAACTATACCGCAAACACGGTATAGTTATTGCCATAGAAGGAGCTTTCAATGCTTAAATCATTTCTGAGAGACAGAAACATTTCTTTATACAAGCTTTCCAAAGCAAGCGGGGTGCCCTATAGTACGTTAAATGACTTGGCAAATTCAAAGCTTACGGTTGACAATATTAAGAGCGGACAGTTAAAGGCCATGGCAGATGCATTGGATATAGATATGGACAGCCTTTATGAAATATGTCGTGTGACAAAATTCATACGTTCCAAACGATATGGCATCGAGGCTGGAATTGTCATTGAACACAAGGCATACCATATTAATTTTGTTAAAGACGGTCGTGAATATGAGTGTGAACTTCTTCCAGTCAGACGTGAAGCTACTGCGTATCTTGAAACACTTGCGGAATGGAAGCTGGATGAGCAGATAGAAGAGATTGAAATGGAGGCCGCCTATGAAACCCTATGTGCTAAGACGGCGAGATGATCCGGTGGCGGTCATTAATCTGTCTGATGATGGTGCGATACTGGATTATAAATTGATTTCGGACAATGAGTATCTGGCCCCTTTACATATGCCTAAAAGTACGGATTGGCTGAAAAAATGGTGGATGCGAAGATCGGTTCCGATTTCACAGGGTCATATAAAAGCCATGTTGGAAGCAAAAGGAATCACTAACTCAGAAGAGTATTTGGTGAGGAACCTGGGGCTGTCACTGACGGATTACTATTGGATTTCGCCTATAGATTCTGGATTGAAATGGAAAGACGTAAATCTTTTTCGTAATGATTTCCATGACGATATTAATATAACAGGTGATGAGGGTGCTAATAGTGATACCATACCGCATTACACACCCAATAGTTCCATTCAGGGCTCGTTGGAAAAATGTTGGACTATCAGAGACGGAAAGCGTGGCATGGTAAAGGGCAATTGCGATAACCTTTCGTCAGAAAGCATCAATGAGGTAATTGCGACCAAGCTGCACGAGCTTCAGGGGTTTAGTGAATATACACCATACGAGCTTATAGCTGTTCATAAAAGACCTTATATGTATGGATGCTTTTCGGAAATTTTCACATCTGAGAGATTGGAGCTTATAAGCGCCTACGATGTGGAAATCTCGGAGAAAAAGAGGCCGGATGTAAATGTTTATGAGCATTTCATAAACGTATGTTCAAACCATGGCCTTAAAGAATCGGTTTTAAGGCCTTTTCTCGAATATCAGATTATGACGGATTTTATTCTTTCAAATCGTGACAGACATCTGTCAAATATTGCGGTTCTCAGGGATGCAGATACACTTGACTTTGTAAAGCCTGCACCGATATTTGACACAGGAAAATCGCTGTTTGTGGCAACTTCTGTTCCTGCAACGGAACGGGAAATGCTGAAAATCGAAACAGATAGCTTTATGAGCACGGAGGTTAAGCTCCTTAGCCTTGTGAGAAATCGAAATCTGGTTGATGTTGGAAAGCTTCCGACTTCAGATTTTATAAAGAATCTTTATTCTCTTGATGAGCACATAGACCAAAGACGAATCGATGAAATCGTAAAAGGATACGAGATGAAAGTTGATTTGTTTTCTCGTTGGCAAAAGGGAGAAAAAATAAATCTCCCAAGTGGGACCTTTTATTGTACGATGGATGAGAATACTAATCCCTCTTAAATATATCCCGTGTATAAACCTTATCTGTCACATCATCAAGGCAGGAGTCGTATCTGTTGGCGATGATTGCCTGACTTTTTTTCTTAAACCTTTTTAAATCATTTACTACCTCGGAGCCGAAGAAGGTTTCGCCGTTTTTGAGGGTGGGCTCGTAAATGATTACCTTTGCACCTTTTGCCTTGATACGTTTCATGACACCTTGAATGGATGACTGGCGGAAGTTGTCGGAATTGCTCTTCATGGTAAGGCGATATACGCCGATAATGATTTCTTTTTCCTTTTCAGGATTCCAGGCACTGCTTCCTGTATATGCACCGGCCATTTGAAGTACTCTGTCGGCGATGAAGTCCTTTCTGGTCCTGTTGCTTTCGACGATAGCAGACATCATATTCTGCGGTACGTCTTCGAAGTTTGCAAGAAGCTGCTTTGTGTCCTTGGGGAGGCAATATCCGCCGTAGCCGAAGGATGGATTGTTGTAGTGAGTGCCGATACGGGGATCGAGGCAGACACCGTTGATGATTTCCCTGGTATTTAAGCCTTTGCTTTCAGCGTAGGTATCAAGCTCGTTGAAATAGCTTACACGTAGTGCGAGATAGGTATTTGCAAAAAGCTTTACGGCTTCCGCCTCGGTAAAGCCCATGAAAAGTGTGGGGATGTTTTTCTTTATCGCTCCCTGCTGCAGCAAGGATGCGAAGATATGTGCTTTTTCCTCGGAATCTTTGTCACAGGAAACTATGATTCTCGATGGATAGAGATTGTCATAAAGTGCCTTTGATTCGCGTAAGAATTCGGGGCTGAATATGATGTTCTTAGTATGATATTTTTCCCTGACAGACACGGTGTATCCGACCGGAATGGTTGATTTGATGATCATAGTGGCAGCAGGATTTACCCTGAGGACCTGCTCAATGACAGACTCTACAGCCGAACAATCAAAAAAGTTAAGATGACTATCATAGTTTGTAGGAGCGGCAATGATTACAAAATCGGCATCTTTGTAGGCAGAGTCACCGTCTGTTGTTGCGGTAATGTTAAGGTTTTTTTCGGACAGATACTTTTCAATATATTCGTCCTGAATGGGCGAGATATGATTGTTAATTTTCTCAACCTTTTCGGGGATGATGTCGACGGCCGTTACATGGTTGTGCTGAGATAGGAGAGTTGCCAGGGATAGGCCTACATAGCCGGTACCTGCGACGGCTATGTTGTAAGATTTATTAACATATGTACTGTTTGTGACTTCTTCGGACTCTATGAAAAGAGACGTTATATCAAAGTCCAGAGCCTTTGCAAGAGCTTGCAGCTGATCGATTGAAGGCATGAATGTGCCAGCTTCGATTCGCCCGACTGTTGCTCTGTTGAGCCCGGACGCCTTCGCAACCTCGGCCTGCGTCAAGCTTTTCTTTTTACGACATTCTGAAATCTTTGATGAAATAATTTGCTGTGAGGTTTGTTTCATGATATAGTCCTTTCAAGCGGTTCTATCAAACATGAAGATATCATCAAGAACATCTGATGTCAATATTGAAGTAAAAATATTGAGCAAATGATATAAAGTAGATCACATCGAAGATTAAAAGGTATAGTTATTGCTATAGTAGGAGAATGAGATGATTTACACGCTAATGCTGTTTGATACACCTTTGCTTAAGTTCTCGGTCGAGGGTGGTGCAGAGGTTGATATTAAGATTCTGGAGATTCATGAGAAGAATAGGATGCTTCTACCGCTTGATATGCAGGAAATTTCTGGAAAAGGTATTGAATCGTGGATACGTCATCGCTCAATACCGAAGAATCGTGCATACGTAGACACTCTGCTTGCCTCTATGGGCTTAAGCATCAACCGTCCCTTTGATTTGCTTCAAATTTCTAAGGGCTTGGGATTAAATGACAGCTACTGGTTGAAAAAGGATGACAGTAAAGATTTATTTGCAGGCGTGAATCTCTACGACAACAGATTCAGCCGTATTTTGGGTCAGATTGCCTTTACGGGGTATGGAAGCAGTATAGCATCAGGTTTAAGTTCAAGCCCTGAATTTACCACAAACGGCATGTTGCCCAAATGCTGGCGCAGGATTAATGGTAAAATTGTTTTATATAAGGGTGGCACATCGGGAGCATCGAATACCGGAAATGAGCCTTATTCGGAATTCTATGCTTATCAGATTGCCAAGATTCTTAGAATAAATGCTATTCCGTATGGACTCTCAAAATGGAAAGACAGGCTCTGTTCCACATGCGTTCTTTTTACGGACAAGGACACGGCTTTCGTTCCTATAGGAAGAATTGTTCGCACTGGTGGTATGCCGGCGGTTCGTAATTATTACAGGTCGTTGGGGCATGAATTTGAAAGGGCTCTTGATGAAATGATTATCTTTGATGCCCTGATATTCAATACAGACAGGCATTACGGAAATTTTGGGCTTTTGGTAGACAGCCACACCAATAAAATTGTGGCTCCGGCACCTCTTTTTGATCATGGAAACAGCCTGCTTAATTTTGCAGGTGTCGAATCGTGGAAGGATAAAGAAAGCATATCCAATTATGCCAAAGCTCAGCTCCCACAAGCATACGATGATTATGTCGAAGAGGCAAAAAAGGTGCTAACGCACGAATGGCGCAATGCTATCAGGAAACTTTTGGACTTTAAGCTTCCTAAACATTCCAGATACAATTTAAGTCCCAATCGTGTAAAGCTGCTTGAATTTGTAGTCAGCCAAAGGGCGGCAGAACTTTTGAAATGATATACGCTGGACATTGGTAATTTATC
>CAVCUM010000044.1:0-7345 GCA_963605385.1 Lachnospiraceae bacterium | reverse complement strand
TTTCTCTCAAAGATTTTCAGGGTTGCATTGTTGTTTGATTGTCAAGGTTCTTTGTCTCAAGTCTTAAGAAGTTGTCTCGTAACTCGGAACATTGACTACTATATCACCGAGTTCTAATGTTGTCAACAAGAATTTTTCTTTTTTTTAAAAAAATTTTTAAATCGCAAAAAATGGCTTGTTTCCGCCATTTTCAGGTGATAACAAGCCGGTTGAATTCTAATAATTCTATGAATTGTATAGATTAGTTGAAATATTGTTTACAATTGCCTTTATTTAAGGTTCATATTAAAGCTGTCACCGTTTAGCGTAACCTTAAGATCCAAGCTTTCTACTGTTGTATCCGAATTAACATCTGTAACAAGTACCAATCGCACCTTGCTTCCTGCAAGAAGATGTCCATAATATGTGGACAGATCGTCATCCAGGCTTATGGTCTTTTCGATATTTACTTCGTTCCCCCCATTAATCGAAGCCTTAAATGACGGCGTTTCAGAAAGCACGTCCATTGTCAGTTCCGTATCGGAAATATTTTCAGCATTAAAGTACAATACTAAAAGTGACTTTCCCGCATCCGCACTTATGGATTTGCTTAAATCTGATTCATCCTCCGGATATCTTTGCATAAGGTCACATCCCGCATATTCAAGATTGATCCCGGTAAGATTTAAAAATTCAGCAAGTGAACCTTCACTGTACTCTGTCGTTTCTTCCCCTGCAATTTCTGCATCCGTATCTTCGTCATCGATACTTACTTCCGTATCCAAAGATGGTGCTTCTTTGGTCTCTTCAGACTCTGTCTCTGTACTTTTTGCTTCTTCTGCCGCATTTTTCTGCTCTTCGTACCGATTTTCCGCTTCTTCGTACAAAGAAACCATTTCCGAAACATCGGTAAGTCTTGAATGATTTTCAGAGTCATACTTTAAGAGCAAAGCCGTTGCATACTGCGAAACAAGCACCTCTTCCTCAGAGTTGATGCTGCTTGTGTCTACGCATCCAAAAAGCAGTAGCGTCATGCAAAGCAAAGCACCCATACACGCTGTTTTCTTTTTCATTTAAACCCTCAACTTAGTTTACAAAGGCAAAGTAAAGAAAAAGCTTACGCCGTTTTCCTTATTTTCAGCACCGTACCTTCCGCCGTGAGCCTCCATTATCGCCTTAACGATTGAAAGCCCCACGCCGCTTCCACCGTATGCTCTTGTACGTGCCTTGTCAACCTTATAAAATTTCTCCCAAATTCGATCTATCGATTCTATGGGGATTGGTTTACCCGTATTGAATACAGTTACCACAACTTCATTATCCCCCTTACTTAAGGTAACGTCAATTTCCTTTTCGCCTTCACAATGATTCAAAGCATTACTGAAGAAGTTCATAAGTACCTCTTCAATCTTAAATTCATCAGCAACCACCATGCATTCGTCGCTGACATTTAAATTAACCTTAACTTCCTTTGCACTTGTCAGAATTTCCGATGACTGCACGTAATTCTTTATAAGAGACGACAAGTCAAACTCTTCTTTTTGCAATATATCCGCACCGCTCTCAAGCTGGTTTAAAGTCAAAAGTTTCTTAACCATGATATTCATCTTTGCAGACTCATCCATGATTACATCACAGTAATAATCCCTGTCCTCAGCCTCGTTGACGCCCTCTTTCAAGCCTTCCGCATAACCCTGGATCAGGGCTATCGGTGTCTTTAACTCATGCGAAACATTTGAAATAAACTCCTTTCGCATCTCGTCTATCTGTGTCTTCAGTTCGTTGTCCTTCCTTAGCTGTTCATTTGCCTCTTTTAATTCCGAAATCGCCATCTCAAGATTTGAGGACATTTTATTGATTGAATTTCCCAGAATGCCGATTTCGTTCTTTTCCTTGCCCTCATACTTTGCATCAAAATCCATCTCCGACATTTTCTCGGATATTTCCGCAAGTTCAAGAATCGGCTTCGAAAAGCGCCTTGACAGTATGTAAATAACAATTCCGCTTATCACAATCGCACCAAGGCCTATGTAAAGAAGAAATCTCGTAGCAATCGATGCGCTTAGGGCAACACTTTCAAGCGCAGTTCTTAGCAGAAAAAATGAGCCGTCGGGCAAGCTTCCCCACATTTCTAAAAAGTCAGTCTGAATACGGTTATCTTTTCTCTGAATCAGTATGTAACTGTCCGTTCTTTCAAATATGCGTTCAGCCTGAATGGTTGACATCAGATTGAGTTGAAGTTCGGTCAGAAGCTGATCCTGCGGTTCGTTTCCGTAAACCTTGATGGGTTCCAAAAGAGAACTGATGATTACAACACTTACATTATGCGTACTGCTCGTTCTTTGAAGCGTCAAATCAAAATCTTCCGAGGAAATATTTCCGGCCGATGACTCCTTACAAAGAAGTGAATATACATTCAGGATTTCTTTTTCCTTATTGTGAACGTAGTATTTTTCCAAAAAGAAAGTATTTACCAAAATGCACGCGGCTATCGTAACAGCCATGATAGACACAGACATAATCGTAAGCTGCCGCCTTATGGACGTATGACCAATTAAATCGGTTTTTTTTATGCTTTTTACTTTACTCAAATTTATATCCCATTCCCTGAATAGTTTTTATAAGGCCTCTGTTTTCACCAAGTTTACTCCTAAGCTTCTTTACATGAGTATCGACCGTTCTCGGATCTCCGTAATAATCGTAGTTCCATACGTTATTCAAAATCTTTTCACGCGAAAGTGCAATTCCCTTATTCTGCATGAAATACTCAAGCAGTTCAAATTCTTTAAGGCTGAGTTCGATTTCTTCGCCCGCAACCTTCACTACATGTGCATTTCTGTCAAGTCTGACATCTCCGTACTCCAGAACACTTTCCGAAAGTTCCGGATTGGTACGTCTGAGGATTGCTTCAACCCTTGCGGTCAGTATCTTGGGGCTGAAGGGTTTAGATATATATTCATCAACGCCGAGTTCAAAGCCGAGTAGCTCGTCATGTTCCTCACTCTTTGCGGTAAGCATTATAATCGGCACCTTGCTCTGCGACCTTATTTCCCTGCAAACCTGCCAGCCGTCAACCTTTGGCATCATGACATCCAAAAGAATCAAGGCAATGTCCTGATTGTCATAAAAAATGTCCAAAGCTTCCTCGCCGTCTTTTGCTTCCAATACGTCAAAATCTTTTCTTACAAGGAAATCCCTCACAAGCTTTCTCATTCTGTCTTCATCGTCTACGACAAGTACTTTAAGCCTATCCATAAAATCCTCCTCATATGCCTGTTTTTCCCATTGCAAAAAATGTGTGCTCCGGCACTCTTAAGCATGCGCAGCATTGTTTTCTCACTGTAAGAAGCTAAGCAAGGCACGAAGTGCTTTTTTACTATATATGGGATTGTAAAGCAATTTCCTATATAGTAATAAATGTTTTTGTATAATCTGTGTATTTTAAGTTAATAGTCTATGTTCAATTCTCTTTCTTTTTCGCGAACTTTAGCTTCCCTCTCGGTCAGTTCTTCCTCCCAAGCAGAATACTCGTTAAGAATCGCCTTTTTGTAATTAAGGGCATTAGGTGTCGTTCCGTTTAATGTTATTACAATTAGGGAAAAAGAAAGAATAGCAAAAATAATCGCAATTAAGACTGCATTTCGATACTTTATCTTAAGAGAGTTCTCTTTTTCCTTCGGTGTCTCAATCTTTCTTTTTGCAAGATGGTCCCCATTTGAATCCGTACTCGCATATACGCCGTACAGTGGAATCGGACTTATTGAATTTGCATCAATATCATCTTCCAATAGTTCCTTCTGAATGTTTCTGAGGTACTCAATGCCAATCGGAGTCTTAAAGTACCTGTCCTCTATAGCCTTCTCGTAGACCTTTCTGGCATAGGAAAGGTTGGCCATATCGGTATGGCTTTCGATATAGTTGATCTTCTTTATTTCGTTTCTAGCCATGTCGGCATCCTTTATGTTTAAGAAAGTATATCCTCCGACCGTTAATTCATTATTGTCGTCCATAGGCACCTCTAAAAGAAATGATTAGTTGTTTATCGATGCAATTGTCTTTTGCGTCCTTGTATCATCAGTATATAACAAAATCCCCCGGTTCGAAATGAGCCGAGGGATAAATTTGTCTTAATTTATACAGTAAAGAGCTTGACCTTTTCCTGAAGTTCGCTCGCAACGTTATCAAGCTTCTTTGCATTCTCCGAAAGGTTATAAACAATATTTGAAACCTCGGTAACGCTTGCGCTTGTTTCCTGTGTGCTTGCCGCATTCTCTTCTGCAATTGCGGTCAGGTTCTGAACCACATCAACTACCGTAATTCTTGCCTCATCAAGTTTCTTTGTCTTGTCGGCGATATTTCCGATGCCGTTAATTGAGGTATCGATTCCGTCCTGAACTTCCTTGAACATCTCAACGGTTGCGTTAACCTTTTCGAACTGAACCTTCATGATGTCCTTAACCTCTTCCATGGTCGCTACGGACTTTCCGGAATCCTCAATAAGAGAATTAATAATATTTTCAATAAGCCTTGCTGATTCGCTCGACTGCTCGGCAAGCTTTGAAATCTGTGATGCAACAACCGCAAAGCCACGCCCCTGATCTCCTGCTCTTGCGGCTTCGATAGATGCATTAAGAGAAAGAAGGTTTGTTTCCTCGGCAATGGAGGTAATAAGATCTGTTGCCTCACGGATCTTGTTTGCAGAAGCATTTGTGGTATTGGTCTGCTCATAAATGACATTAATGGAAGCCATTGTCTTCTCATTGATGCTTTCAAGCTCTTTTAATGTATCGGATGCATTCTTACCCGACTGCTTCATGACATCTGCGGTGCTTGAAAGCCTCTCAACCTCAAGGTTTGTCTCTTCAACCATGTTGCCCATGAGGATGACTGATTCGGTAGCCTTCTGAGTTTCTTCGGCCTGACTGCCTGCTCCGTCTGCGATTTCCGCAACAGCCTTTTCAACCTGTTCAATCGTGGTGGATGTCTCTGTAGCTATGGTGCTCAAGCCGTCCGAAGATTCCTTTAATACATTGCCGGAATTACTGATTGAATTTATAACGTCCGCCATCTTAGACTGCATTACATCTACAGCATTTGCCATAACAGCGGTTTCATCGCCCCTGTTCTTGAGCTTTGAAACTTGTTCTGAATGTGAGAAATCAAGCTCTCCGGCATTTCCGATAACACCCGAAACCGTAACAATGGGCTTTGCAATGTGATTTGCAATATACAAGGATGCCAAAACAACAACCACCAGGATGATGGCTTCAATTGCGAATACCGTGTACATAAGCCTTGTCTGGGAAGCCATGATGTCAGTCTCATCTGCCGTTACTACAACAATGGACATGTTGTCGGCTATCATATAGGCTGCATATTTGTCCGCACCCTTATAAAGATATGTCACAAACTCCGAGTCACCGGCTTTTGCACTTCCCGATGCAATATTCGAAACAACCGCCTTTACACAGTCATTTTCAACAGGTGATCCTACCTTGTCTTTATTGGTATGATAAAGCATCGTTCCGTCGGCGCTTACCACATATGCATAACTTGAATCGATACCTTTTATACCAAGACCTGAAAATATCTTGTTAAGTTCATCATACTGCATTGCCGCATCTTCGCCCTTAAGGCTTAACTCTTCATTTAAAAGACGTGTGGAAATCGTAGCAATATCAAGCAAATAATTACCGTTGGTATCCTTTAAAGTCGATCTTGTGCTCCTAAGCATTGAAACACCCAAGATTGCTGCCGTGAAAATTGCTGCGGCAAGTGCCGTACACAATATTCTGAACTTAATTGACCTGATGAAAGATACCTTTTTAGTGCCATTCTCCATAAATCATCCTCCGTTTTATTAAATTCAAAATCCCCAATCACTTATTATTGCGATTGTACCATATAAATTGAATAAAATCAAAATTTATGTAAAATAATCAAGTCAGAAATTAAATGCAATCTATGTAAAATTTTAAAGTCAATGATATTCGTGCTCCGTTTCGCTACTTGCTCATAGCAAAAGCTTAAGAAAACATTGTTCTGATATCCGCAAGTACCGGTTCAATCTTTCCTGTGAAGCTCCCCTGAATGCTTTCGGCACGCCCGCCGCCCTTTGCGCCGTACTTTTCTTTAAGTAAATTAAGAGCCTTTATCGCATCTGTCGCTTCGGATTCAATCAAAAATCTGTATCCCTTTTCATCACTGCCTGCAAAAAGAAAACATGTTCCGCCGTACAAATTTTTTAAGGTCTTCATTGCATGCCTTAAGACCTCGGAGTCGGTGATGTCGGTAACCTTAATTCCGTAAGCCTGATTTTTAAATTCCGCCTTTATTTCCGCGTCGATAAGTTTGTTCTTCAAGCTGATATTTTCGTATTGAAGTAAGGAGTTTTCCGATAGCAGTTCAAGTGCACGTTCTTTTTCCGTACCCGACTTACAGTTAAGTCCCTGGGATATTGCCTTCAAATCCGAAAGACTTTTTTCAAAGCTTTCAAGTGCTCTGAAGCCGCAGAGATAATTAAGCCTGATTCCGCCCTTGTATCTTTCCTTTGAAATAATCTTAAAAATTCCGATTTCGCCGGTCCTTTTTACATGAGGCGCACAGCAGGCGCAAATATCTGCGTCATCTATTATTACGATTCTGACCGGCCCATTAAGTTCTTTTTTAGAACGATAATTAAGCTTTTTAAGCTCTTCTTTGTCAGGGTAATATGCCAATACGTTTCTGTTTTCAAATATTACCGTATTTACCTGTATTTCAAGCTTTTTAAGGTCTTCGTCGGAAATTTCTTTATCCAGATCTATAGTCGCCGAGTTTTCGCTTAAATGGAAACCGACATTGTTTGCGGCAAAGCTTTTGTATGCAAGTCCTGAAAAGATATGTTCGCCCGAATGCATCTGCATATTTCTGAAACGATGATCAAAGTCTATTTTCCCATGTACCCTTTGCATGGGTTTCAGAGGTTCGTTCAGATAATGAAAGATAACATCGTTCTTAATCGTAACGTTTAAAATTTCTATTCCGTCTATCGAACCCCGGTCAGCGCTCTGTCCGCCTTCTTCCGGGAAAAACAAGGTCTTATCAAGTGTAACCTTGTAAAAATCGTTTTCTTTTTCACATGTTAAAACCGTTGCATCAAATTCAGTCTCATATGCATCAAGATCATAAAGCTTTTCAGTATTCATAATTCACCTTTCATATAAAAGAGAGATTCGCTTGCAAAACTTTCGCACCAAGTGCGGTCGCGTTAGCGGCATATACAATTTACTAAAGCAACGCATAAGTGGCACTACGTGCCTTTTTACTATATAGCAAAAATTAAAGGTGACAGAAGAATCCAATCTCTTCTATCACCTTTAGTGGA
>CAVCUM010000043.1:0-7573 GCA_963605385.1 Lachnospiraceae bacterium | reverse complement strand
AAATAAAGAAAAAACGCTTGTGATTGATGCCCTGAGATATAAATATTCCTTAAAGGGTTGCTCGCCGGACAACTCGGCTTGTGAGGGTTTCTTTGGCCGTCTTAAGAACGAAATGTTTTATAATCGTTCTTGGGCGAACGTAACAATAGATGAATTTATGAAGACCCTTGATCGGTACATACATTGGTATGCTGAGAAAAGGATCAAAATATCTCTCGGTGGTTTAAGCCCGTTACAGTATAGGCAGAGTTATGGAATAGCGGAATAGGTCCAACTTTTCGTCCGCATGCCCATGTCACTTTTTTTATGTTACATTTTTAAATTAGCGCATTTAGACAAAACTTTCAATACTAAACGAAATCCTTTTTAGAAAGTTATCGCATATTCAATTGCATAATCTTAACCCTCCGACAAGCCATCGAACCACTCATCAAAACTCTTCTTGGATATGCGATACGCAGTGCCAATCTTCACCCAGCTAAATTCGTGTTGCTTCAACAGCTCATAAATTGTTGGCCTGCTAACGCATAGAATCTCCTGCAGCTTTCGTCTTTATTCTTGTAATTAGTGGGGTCAGGTACCTTGTATTTTTCATGATACGGGTACTTATACAGCCGTGATGCTGTCTTCAAGAAGGACTGCCAACGTTCCAGACTGCCCGTCAGCTGACGCTGTGCCTCCTCCGACATGCGGCGGTATTCCTGTAATTTACTTGCCATAGATCAGTTCTCCTTTCGCAAACTACGGAAAAAGCGCCGATCATATTTCAGACCGACGCTTTTGGTGACAGATTATTTCTGTCTGTATTGAATTGTAATATCAGGCTCTTACTTCAGATACTCGGTAAAGAAGTCATCCAGTTTCTTAAAAGGAATCATATCCAGATTGTCGTACAGATCCGTATGAACTGCACCCGAAATGGAGAGGAATTCCTTGTTTTCAGTATACTTACTGTCCCGAATCATTTTCTCATAGGCATCTTTTCCAAAGTAGTAGCTATGAGCCTTGTCGCCATGCATGATGAGCACAGCACTTCGTATCTCATTGCTGTACTGAAGGATTGGCTGATTCATGAAGGACTGACAGCCAATGCTGTTCCATCCATCATTGGAGTTCAGGCTCCTTGCATGATAACATCTACCCTTATAATACTCACTGTAATCCTTCACAAAGAAAGGCGCATCCTCCGGCACGGGAAGCGGCACACATCCGCCTGCTCTGGAATATTCTCCGCTGCGATACTCCTTAGTGCGAAGTTCGTTCATGGCCTGCTTCTTCGCAAAGCGGGCTTCTTCACTGTCTTCAGCGTCAAAATATCCGTTGGCATTCACTCTGGTCATGTCATACATGGTGGAAACAACGGTTGCCTTGATTCTTGTATCCAGCGCAGCTGTATTAATCGCCATGCCGCCCAAGCCGCAGATACCGATGATACCAATTCTATCTGCATCCACATTATCCTGCACGGAAAGGAAATCGACAGCCGCCATGAAATCCTCTGTATTGATATCCGGAGAAGCCATGTATCTCGGCTCTCCGCCACTTTCACCGGTAAAGGACGGGTCAAAGGCGATGGTAAGATAGCCTTTTTCCGCCATGGTCTGCGCATATAAGCCGGAGCACTGCTCCTTTACGGCGCCGAAGGGACCGCAGACTGCAATCGCGGGATGCTTGCCGGATGCATTTTTCGGTGTGTACATGTCTGCCGCCAGGGTGATGCCGTAACGATTGTGAAAAGTTACCTTGCTATGATTTACCTTGTCGCTCTGTGGGAATGTCTTGTCCCATTCTGAAGTTAAATGAAGCTGTTCCATCATTCATGCCTCCTTTGTCGTTGCTTTTTTGTAGGCTTCATCTTCTACAGCTTCCAACCATTCATTGGAACTGTCCTCGCCGGGTACATCCATGGCAAGATGAGAAAACCAGCTGTCCGGTGCTGCACCATGCCAATGCTTTACACCGGCAAGAATGTTTACTGTGTCGCCCGGATGAAGCTCGCGGGCAGGCTTTCCCCATTCCTGATAGTAACCTCTGCCGGCAACGCAGATCAGTATCTGACCGCCTCCGCTTTTCGCATGATGGATGTGCCAGTTGTTGCGGCAGCCAGGTTCAAAGGTCACATTGAAAATACCAAGCTGCTCAGTGGATACCGGTGCAAGATAACTCTGACCGATAAAATATTTTGCATAAGCATCATTCGGTGCGCCGATCGGGAAAACCATCTCGTTTTCGTGCTTTGCTCTCGCATCCTGTGCGTCATCTTCTGCCCAAACCTCTTTTGCGAGATTAAACACGGCCCACGCCTTCGGCCATCCAGCGTAAAATGCAGTATGCGTAACGATTGCAGCGATTTCTTTCTTTGTTACGCCATGGTTCTTTGCATTCTGAAGATGAAACTTCAAAGAAGAATCCGTGATTCCCTGTGACATCAGAGCAACCACCGTGATGATACTCCTTGTCTTCAGATCGATATCCTCGTTGTTCCAGTTTTCACCGAAGAGAACATCGTCATTAAAATGCGCAAACTCCGGAGCAAATTCTCCGAGCGCATTTCTGCCCGCCGTCTGAACAATTTTTGCCATTATCTATTCCTCCTCGTTTTGTTATTTTACGCTGTATCGAATCCAAACCGCTCCGCTTTCAAATACCTGCGCACGCTCAAGCTTCAAAGGCGTAACAGGTCTATCCATGGGTAGTCCATCAAATACGGCACTCATGCCACCGCGACCGTCAATGCCTGCTCCAATAAGAATGCTGACCTCATCCAAAAGCCCGGCTTCAAGAAATCCGGCATTGATATGTCCGCCTCCGACAACTGCCATTCTTTCAACGCCAAAATCACCTACAAGAATCTCACAGGCTCGGTTTAAATCAATATGCCCCTTACCGCAGGCAATATATGAAATATGTTTTCCCTTGAGATACTCCAGATATTCCATACTTACATTCTCGCTAGTCAAAACAAGTACCGGACGCTGTGCGTCTGTCTGATCCTCCCAAAGCAGCGTGCCGTGCGTATCAACCACGACCTCGTAGCCATCTGCTTCTGCTTCTTTATAAAAAGCTTCATGTCCGAGAGACAAATCTGTCTTACCCTCGAACTTTCCAGGCAACGCCATCTCAAGCTCTGCCGTTACACGCCCGCTGACCCGTGTCGGCGCATCAAAGGAATCCAACGTACTGTAGTATTCCTGTACACCGGGCAGTTGTTCCGTCATTGCACAGTCAATACGACCATCCACCGCTGTCATCATGTGACAAATAATATAGGGCTTGTTCATTGAAATATTCCTCCCTGTTTTCGTGTCTTGAAGCACGCCTTTTCGTGTGCTATACTCAGAATAGTCCATAAACCTAACTTTAGGTCAAGACATTTTTGAGGATATTTTTGGAGGTATGCCATGTATACGATTGGACAGGTAGCGGAAATGTTTGATCTACCCATTTCCACGCTCCGCTATTACGATAAACAGGGACTTTTCCCGCAGCTCACACGAGAATCCGGTATTCGCAAATTTAGTGATAACGAAATCGAAGCGCTTAGAGTAATCGAATGCCTGAAGAAATCCGGCCTTGAAATCAAAGATATTAAGCTCTTTATGGAATGGTGTGCAGAAGGTTCTGCCACTTATTCCAACCGCTTTGAATTGATTCAAAAACAGAAGGAACATGTGAAAGCTGAAATTCAGCAGATGCACAAAACTCTGGATATGCTCCGATACAAGTGCTGGTATTACACACAGGCCATGAAGGACGGAAATGAAGACAACGCTAAAACATTAACTCCGGATGGGCTCCCGGAGGATATCCGCAATGCCTATTACAACTCTCATGCTGAGTAATCTGCTTAGCTGAAAAGGGACGCAATCCGAGCCCCTTTTTGCTTGCTCAATCAATCAAAAATCAAATACTAATACTACAGTTGTTTCTGGACGCATATTTAATAATCGTGCCTTCGTTATCTTATCCTGTATAACATTAAGCTTGCTAACCTTGCCAGGTGTTATCAACTGCATATCCGTTTTAAGTACTGAAAGTAATTTTTCTTCATCCTCTCCTTCGACAAAATACTGTATATATTTTCCCAATCTATTCATTAATACTCCTCCTATATTTCACTAATCTCAAAAATGAGATCTGTAGAAGGGGCTATAGAAAACAAATCATTCTCTACGGCTTTTCTAACAGAGTCAGTATTTTTCTTTAAATATTGTGTCGCACTGACACATGAAATAGGTTCTTCTCCATTATTGACATCCTTCTTCATGAATAAAAAAGAGTGTTTCGGCAACGGCAGATCCAGCATATCTGTATTATGTGTCGTAAAAAACAACTGTTCATTTTCTCCAAGCAAATCAATCATAACCGAAACTGTTGCTTTTTCAGTATCACTATTGATATACGAAAATTTCTCGTCACAGTAATAAAGTCCCTTTCCCTCTTTTTTAATAGAATACAGTATATCAGCAACCGCGATTCCTGACTTTGTGCCACTTGAGAGATAAGCTCTGTTAGTCAACTCCCCATCTTTTAAGATAAAGGACCTTTTACCCATTCTGATTACAAATGAATTGTCAACCTCAGCAAGCGGCTCCACCTTATCAATTGCAGGATCAAGTGCTTTCAACACTTTTTCCATTATTTTGCTATAAATCGACGGATATTTTACATCTCTCAGTCTATATTCTCCATCTGTATCTACTGGATACTGGAAGCAGTACTTCAAAGGTTCAATATTATCTAAAAGCGATGAATAATTATTATCCATAACTACATCCACGGTATCCATACGTGCCTTGCATGTTTCATAGCTATCTCTGCTATTAATTTTCACTTTCCTTACTGAAGCTTTTACACAATCTGAAGTATATTTTTCACTAATCATTGGCGAAATCAACACTGTCAAATTATACATAACCTCACCATCCCCGATAAAATCCATAGAAATCGAAGCCTCCTCCTCTGGATCATTTACGCAATCAGTTAGACATTCAAATCTCTTGGTATCAATAAAGGCTACGGTATTCATAATCATCCTTCCCAAAGATGTTTTTCCGGATGCATTGGCTCCCATAACGATATTTACTTTTTTGTATCTAAAATTCGTATGTCCTTTTAAATGTTCATTTTCTATATATGAATCAACAATCTTCTTAGGGTACGAAAAATTTATATTAAAGTGTCTGAAAGCCAGTAAATTGTGAATTTTTAAGTCCATTATAATCATAAAACAACCTCCTTCTTGCCTGTATATTATTTCCCGTTTTTAGAACTAATATACATATATATTATTCTCAAATATTGGTTTTGTCAATTAGTCTAACGCTTATGCTATATGCACTTCCTTTTATTTCAGACACAAAAAAGTGGTAATGACATCTCTATCATTACCACCATAACAAGTGTTTACAGTAAAAATTGGTTTGCTTCCATGCCTGTCGACATACAGATTTAATTTTAACCCTCCGACAAGCCATCGAACCACTCATCAAAGCTCTTCTTGGATATGCGATACGCCGTGCCAATCTTCACCCAGCTAAATTCATGTTGCTTCAGCAGCTCATATATTGTTGGCCTGCTAACGTTTAGAATCTCCTGTAGCTCCTGTACTGAATAACATCTCTTTTCCTTCTGGTTTACTGTAATTGCCATAAGATTATCTCCTTTACTTTTTCTTTATCATAACGCGATAATCTTGGCATGTCTGCGGGGGAAATTTTTTATAATTATCTCCAAAGAGACCCACCAGCACCGTAGAGCTATAGTTTAACTTTGACATTTCCATAAAGCCATTGGATGCTCCTTAATTCTTTCAACTATTTCCTCAACATCGAACAACAGCTCCGGGCGGTACTCTTTTGCTATAAAACGATCCATATATTCATTTTCTTTATCAGTCAAATTCATCAATTCACTAATATAATTCTTAGCCTGACGCTTTCTTTCATCCAGTTGAAAGTTATCCTTTTTCCCTATAACAGGAAATAAATCTCTTCGAATCTTTGTAAAGTTAAGTGAGTCAATAGCAGAAGTATCAAAATAACGATTTATGTCATTTCTATCTGCAGATATCGTAGTATAAAATACAAAACATTTACGAAATAAGTCTCTTTCATCTGTAAATAAATCGAATTGTATAAGATTCCCCCAATCGTACAAATCTCTGGCTGCTGCCCGGCTTATAAGTGCATTTCCCTTTGCAGCAAATATTTCTATAGGGGCTACTGTTCTTATCTTAGTGTCACTTTTTAGAATTTCATTTAATATATGACCATATGATGGTTCTAAAATATGTGCTCTAAGCGAGTAGTTTAACTCAATCTTGATCATATCTTTGTTGCCACCTGCATTAATATAATTGTAATGAAATGCATCGAGGCTATGACTAAATCTTGACGCCGTTGACAAAAAATATCCTTCACTCTCCATGTATTCCTTTATCAGACTCGTTATATGCTCTCTGGCTAGTAACATGTCATCTCTACTATCATTTGGAGTATAGTCCATATCTATATCTACAGAAAGACGTGGTAAATTAAATACTGTAAGATTAATTGCAGTTCCCCCTTTTAGCAACAAATGCTTTGCAAGGTATTCCTGTGTATTAAAATATTCAAGTATATCCTTTAATCGCAGCACCTTCTCAAAAGTATCTCTGACGAATCCATATTGTGCTGCTGCCCTTCCCAAGTCGGCTTTATCATATTGTGGCATCTTCTATCACTCCATTCTTAAGACTCAAATTTTCTGGAACTATAAGCTTCCAAGTCGAATCATACACTCCGTTTGTAAGGTCACGAGATAAATATCGCTTGCTCTTTCCAATTTTACTCTGACATTCCCTCAAAAAATCATCCGATATGCCCAAACGTTCTTTTTGATAAGAAAATATAAAACCAATTTTTTGGAACAAAAACTGATTGTCTAAATAATTCAAGTAATTAAGTACTCTTTTTTCCTGAAGTTTCTTGATGGATGAGATGTTTTGAAATACCTCTTCCATCCCAGCAATTTTATCCATATCCTTAATACTGTCTATCACCGTGCGCTCCAGTGTTGTTACACGAATACCTCCACTAAAAGCTGGCATATCGACTTCTTCCGATATTTTAGATGAAATATGACGATAGGTATATCCATCAAATTCAAACTCTCGAAAAGCTGTTTCCGAAGAAACATACACTTCATAATAGACCTGATCTGTAATTCCATAATATTCCATTGCTGTATGATGGGAAATATATGCCGTCGGAGTAACCTTGCAGGCAATCTGAAATCGATTTGCAACCGGCAGACCGGTCTCGCCACTAATGCATGTATACAGATTATTCCTTATCTTTACTACCATTTTCTCTTTCATCAAACGCTTAATAGCAGAACGGGCACTATCTAAGTTGTGGTAAAAATTGTTTACATCAGAAACATTAAATACCGGAATCTTCAATAGTTCAAAATATAAGTTCATAAAATCAACCTCATCATTTTGGTTTGTACAAAAGCTAAAAAAAGCTTATTTTTAAACCTATTATATGCGTATTTAACTTATGAATCAAGTTTAAGTTTGCATCATTTT
>CAVCUM010000042.1:0-8307 GCA_963605385.1 Lachnospiraceae bacterium | reverse complement strand
AGAGGTTCAAAGAAATCTACTCCCTATGCTGCACAGATGGCCGCAGAGACAGCTACAAAGGCTGCTCTTGTACACGGCTTAAAGTATGTTGACGTATTCGTAAAGGGTCCCGGCTCAGGCCGTGAGGCTGCAATTCGTGCACTTGCTGCTGCAGGTTTGGAAGTTGTTTCTATTAAGGATGTAACTCCTGTACCTCACAACGGATGCAGACCTCCTAAGCGTCGTCGCGTATAGTTTCATTATGAAATGGGCTTTTAGCCCTAAAAGAGTTGGATGAAGACAGCAAAAGGCTGCTGTAAACAATATTGAAAGGATTATAAAAATGGCAATTAACAGAACTCCTGTATTAAAGAGATGCAGACATTTGGATTTAGACCCTGTATTTTTGGGTTATGACAAGAAGTCAAACAGGACAAATACTCGCGCAGGCAAGAAGATGTCCGAGTATGGTCTTCAGCTTCGTGAGAAGCAGAAAGCAAAATTCATCTACGGCATGCTTGAGAAGCCTTTCCGCAACTACTATGAGAAGGCAGACCGCATGAAGGGTCAGACCGGTGAAAACCTTATGGTTATGCTTGAGTCAAGACTTGACAACGTAGTATTCCGTATGGGATTTGCCCGTACACGTAAGGAAGCAAGACAGGTTGTAGATCACAAGCACATTCTTGTAAATGGACGTGTTATTAACATTCCTTCATACCTTATCAAGGCCGGAGATGTTATTTCTTTGAGCGATAAGGCAAAGGAATTACAGCGTTATAAGAACATCCTTGAGGTTACAGGCGGAAGACTTGTTCCCGAATGGATTGAAGTAGATCAGGACGCTTTCAAGGGAACAGTTAAGAATCTTCCTACAAGAGAGATGATAGATGTACCTGTAAACGAAATGCTTATTGTCGAGTTATACTCCAAATAATGTAATTTCATCTAAGACCAAAGGAGGGTATTTACTGTGTTTGAATTTGAAAGACCGAATGTTGATGTCGTTGAAGTGTCCGAAGATAAGAAGTATGGTAAGTTCGTATGCGAGCCACTTGAAAGAGGCTTTGGTATTACCCTCGGCAATTCTTTAAGAAGAATTATGCTTTCTTCTTTACCCGGTGTTGCAGTAAGCCAGATTAAGATTGACGGCGTACAGCACGAATTTTCGTCAATTCCCGGTGTTAAAGAGGATGTAACCGAGATTATCTTAAATATTAAGAAGCTTGCAATCAAAAACAACAGTGATTCATTTGAGCCCAAGACTGCTTATATTGATTTCACCGGTGAGGGCGTTATAAAGGCTTCCGACATTAAGACTGATTCTGACATTGAGATCATAAACCCCGATCTTGTTATCGCAAATCTTTGCGGTGGTAAGGATGCTACATTCTATATGGAGCTTACCATTACCAAGGGCAGAGGTTATGTAAGCGCAGACAAGAACAAGAAGGATGACCTTCCGATCGGAGTAATAGCTATTGACTCTATCTACACCCCTGTTGAAAGAGTTAACATGTCTGTTGCAAATACCCGTGTTGGACAGGTTACAGATTTTGATAAGCTTACTCTTGATGTTTATACGAACGGAACTTTGGATCCCGAAGAAGCCGTAAGTATGGCTGCAAAGGTTTTAAACGAGCATCTTAATCTCTTCATAGATTTGTCATCTGCAGGGCAGGGACTTATAGGCTTCGAACAGGAAGATAAAAATACCAGCAAGCCTTCGCTTACGAGCGAGATGAGCATTGACGAACTTGAACTTTCGGTTCGTTCCTACAATTGCTTAAAGAGAGCAGGCATTAATACAATCGGTGAGCTAACGAGCAAGTCCTATGACGAGATGCTCAAGATCAGGAATCTTGGCAAGAAATCTCTTGACGAGGTAGATGCTAAGCTTAAAAGCCTCGGCTTAGGATTTAGGTCATCAGAGGAGCTTTAATACTGTGGCGTTAGGACAGGTCCTAACAGTTTAAATCAGCATTATTGTGCGGTAAGACCGTAAGAGCACGCACGAAAGGAAAAAAATGGCAAAGTACAGAAAGTTAAGCAGAACATCTGCACAGAGAAAGGCACTCTTAAGAGGCCAGGTTACTTCATTAATCGCAAACGGCAAGATCGTTACTACCGAAGCTAAGGCAAAGGAAGTAAAGAAGATTGCAGAGGGACTTATTGCACTTGCAGTTAAGGAAAAAGACAATTTCGAGACCGTTAAGGTTACTGCAAAGGTAGCAAAGAAGGACAAGGACGGAAAGCGAGTTAAGGAAGTTGTAGACGGCAAGAAGGTTACCGTTTATGAATCAATCGAAAAGGAAATCAAGAAGGATAAGCCTTCCAAGCTTCACGCACGTCGTCAGATGCTTAGGGTTCTTTATACAGATGAGACCAACAAGCTCTTCGACGAAATCGCACCCAAGTATGAGAACCGCAACGGCGGTTATACCCGTATCGTAAAGATCGGACAGCGTAAGGGCGATGCTGCAATGGAAGTATTGCTTGAGTTAGTTTAAGATTCATTTAAGAGCCCACGCTTTTAAGCGTGGGCTTTTTACTTTATAGGGTACTTTACAACTATACATTAAAAGAGCTTTGCAAGGATTCTCACTTGATTAAAGGTAATGTCATGAACTAGTTACTTTCTTTGCAGGCGAAACTCTATTTTTAGGTACATCATTTAAGATTGGAGAACAATATGGATAAAGAGCTTAAAACAAGAGACCAGGTTGAAGAACAGTATACCTGGAATTTAACTGATATGTATGAAAATACGGATGCATTTGAGAAAGATCTCGAGCTTGTAAAAGAAATGGTTTCGGAGATTGCAAAGTACGAGGGTAAGGTTTGCGACAGTGCGGAGAATCTTTTAAAGGTTCTTGATTTAAATGCAAAAGCATCGCAAAAAATCACCTTTGCGGTTGACTATGCGCAGCGTAGGTTTGATGTGGATCAGGGGAACGGGGCCAATCAGGCACTTGCACAAAAGTCTTTTTCTTTGTACGTTGATGCAGCAAGTAAGACAGCCTTTATAAGACCGGAAATTCTTCAGATGGATGACGAAAAGCTTTCGGGCTTTATGAAAGAATCGGAAAGCTTGAAGCTCTATGATAAATATATCAAGGAAATAAAGAGGCTTAAGGCACATACGCTTTCGACGGAGATTGAGAAGATCTCGGCTATGACAGGCGAAATGGCGGCTTCACCCAATGAAATTTACGAAGCCTTCACTAATGTTGATATGACCTTCCCAACGGTCAAAGATGAGAATGGTGAGGATACACAGATTACAAACGGAAAGTTCGTGCCGATGGAAATGTCTTCCGACAGAAGATTCAGAAAAGATGTTTTTGCAGGATATTATGCAGAATTTAAAAAGTATGCAAATACTATTGCACAAATGTACTCGGCAGAGGTTAAGACAAGGATATTTAACTCTCGGTTAAGGGGCTATTCTTCAAACCTTGAGGCTGCAGTTGATGCAAATGACGTTTCGCCCGAAGTTTATATGAACCTTTTGAAAACTGTGGACGCAAACGTAGATAAATTCCATCATTACGTTTCTCTAAGAAAGAAGTGCTTAAAGGTCGATGAACTTCATATGTACGATGTATATACACCCATGATTCCGGATGCGGCTGTTACGGTCACTTATGAAGAGGCTCAGGAGACGATTATAAAGGCTCTTTCGGTGCTCGGAGACGATTATACCGCACTCTTAAAGGAAGCCTTTGAAAACAGATGGTGCGATGTATACGAGAACAAGGGAAAGCGCGGAGGAGCATATTCAGCAGGTGCTTACGGATGTCATCCTTATATGCTGTTAAACTACACGGACACTTTAGATGATATGTTTACGGTAGCTCACGAGATGGGACACTCCATGCATTCGTATTTTTCAAACAGCACTCAGCCTTACATTTATTCCCAGTACAAGATTTTTGTTGCTGAGGTTGCTTCCACCACAAATGAGCTCCTGCTGCTTGATTATCTGCTTAAGAACTGTAAAGACAAGAAAGAAAAAGCATATCTTTTAAATCATTACCTTGACAGCTTTAAGGGTACCGTATATCGTCAGACTCAGTTTGCTGAGTTTGAAATGCGCACAAATGAAATGCTTGAAAAGGGGGATGCTCTTACTGCCGAGGCTCTTTGTAAGCTGTATAAAGAAATAAATGAAAAGTATTACGGGCCTTCAATGATTTCCGATGATGAGATTTCCTATGAATGGGCAAGAATACCTCATTTTTACTACAACTTTTACGTATATCAGTATGCAACCTCATTCTGTGCAGCCTCAGCTATCTCAGAGCGTATCTTAAAGGAAGGAGCTCCTTACGTGGCTTGTTACAAAAAGTTTTTGTCAAGCGGTTGTACGGATTCGCCGGTTAATCTGTTAAAAATTGCAGGCGTTGATTTGACGACCTCCAAGCCCATTGAGGATGCACTTAATAAGTTTGATTCGCTTATTACGGAACTTGAGGAACTTGTTTAAACACGATATAAAGGATGTGTGCAGAAAAAACGCTATGCTTACGGCATAGCGTTTTTTTCAGCATATTCAAGTAAAGTTTCATTGCCGCCCATCACATGCGCTATTACAGCACAGATGATGATAATTCCGATAATTTCAAGTATCGGTTTTAATAGACGTGCCCAATACGGAGAAAGAAGCCTGTATACCTTGTCATAAAGTGCTTTTATCTTGAGTTTCATAAAAAATCCTTGTATAATCGTTTTCGATATAGTTAGCATACCTTATTTTGGGAATATTAAAAAGTGGAAATTGTCAAATCAGAACATTTAACATTTGAATATATCAGGCGTGACGAGGATGGAAATGTCGAGGGAATAACCGCGGCGGTTGAGGATGTTTCTTTTTCCGTAAACAAGGGAGAGTTTGTGGCAATTTTAGGTCACAACGGATCCGGAAAGTCTACGCTTGCAAAGCATTTAAATGCCATTCTTTATCCGACGGAAGGGTTACTTTACATTGACGGCATGGACACCACCAAGGATGAAAATCTCTGGCCGGTACGTGAGACCGTCGGAATGGTATTTCAAAACCCGGACAACCAGATAATCGGTCAGGTCGTTGAGGAGGATGTCGGCTTCGGACCCGAGAACCTGGGCGTGCCTACCAAGGAAATCTGGGAAAGAGTGGAGGAAAGCTTAAGGGCTGTCGGAATGTACGAATTTCGCAAGAAATCGCCCAATCGCCTTTCCGGAGGGCAAAAACAACGTGTTTCGATAGCGGGCGTGCTTGCCATGCATCCGAAATGCATCGTACTTGACGAGCCCACTGCTATGCTTGATCCTGTCGGCAGAAAAGAGGTTATAAGCGCCGTCAGGGGCTTAAATGACGTTGAAAAGATTACTGTCATACTGATTACGCACTATATGGATGAAATTGTTCATGCGGACAAGGTAATCGTAATGGATAAGGGTCACATTGCGATGGCGGGAACGCCGAGAGAAATTTTCTCGCGTGTGGATGATTTGCTTTCGCTTAGTCTTGATGTTCCGCAGGTTACGATGTGTGCATACAAGCTTAAAAAGGCGGGATTAGACCTGCCGGATGGTATTCTTACAAATGAAGAGCTAATAACGGCTTTAAAGTCTTTGAAATAGGCTTTGGGAGATTAAATGTCCATTATAGTCAATCACTTAAGCTTTCGCTACAATCCCGGTACGCCGATGGAACAGGTAGCGCTTAACGATGTTAACTTACAAATAAATGAAGGCGAATTTATAGGGCTTATCGGCCACACGGGGTCGGGAAAGTCTACCCTTGTGCAGCAGTTAAACGGACTGTTAAAACCGACCGAAGGCAGCGTATACGTGGACGGAGAGGACATCTTTGACGACGATTACGACATGTATGCCCTTCGCTCAAAGGTCGGTCTTGTATTCCAGTATCCCGAGCACCAGCTTTTTGAAGAGACGGTTTTTAAGGATGTCTGCTTTGGCCCCAAGAATTTAGGACTTTCACAAAAGGAAATCGAGCTTCGTGCGTATGAGGCACTTAAACTTGTGAAGCTTAACGATGAGTATTTTTATCAATCGCCCTTTGATCTTTCGGGAGGGCAGAAGAGGCGTGTTGCCATTGCCGGAGTTCTGGCCATGAAGCCTGAAGTACTTATCCTGGATGAACCAACGGCAGGTCTTGACCCACATGGTCGAGACGGTTTGCTTGATACTTTAATGGCTATAAAGAAAGAAAGAAACTGCACAATTATTCTTGTGTCACACAGTATGGAAGATGTTGCCAGATGTGCCGACAGGGTTGTCGTAATGGATAAGGGAAGAGTTCTTTTTGATGATGTACCCATAAAGGTATTTAAGAATCGCGAAAAGCTTAAAGAAATAGGCTTAAACGTTCCGCAGATTACAGATACCATGTATGCCCTAAAGGCTGCAGGGTTTAATGTTCCGACGGATATCATAACGGTGGACGGTGCCGTAAAGGAGATACTGAATGCTACGTGAAATAACTCTCGGTCAGTATTATCCTGTTGAATCGTGCATTCACAGACTTGACCCTCGTACAAAACTTTTCGGAACTCTGGTGTTCCTCGTTTCTTTGTTTATAACGGACAACTTTTACGGATATATAGCTGCGGTTATCTTTCTGATAGCGGCAATAAAGCTTTGCAAGGTTCCGTTTTCCTATATGGTAAAAGGAATGAGAGCCATTATGGTGCTGTTGATGTTTTCGGTGGTGCTTAATTTGTTCCTGACAACGGGAGAGGTTGTTTTTTCTTTTTGGAAGTTTTCCATCACCAAAGAAGGCATATATACTGCAGGAATGATGGCTATAAGGCTTATATTCTTAATAATCGGTTCGTCAATCATGACGCTTACCACGACACCCAATAACCTGACTGACGGACTTGAGAAGGGGCTTGGATTTTTGAAGGTCATAAAGGTTCCCGTACATGAGATCTCAATGATGATGTCGATTGCACTCAGATTTATTCCGATTCTGATGGAAGAAACCGACAAGATCATGAAGGCTCAGATGGCGAGGGGCGCTCACTTTGACGACAAGCATCTCATTCAGAAGGTAAAGAGCATGATTCCACTTCTGATTCCGCTTTTTGTTTCTGCATTCAGACGTGCAAACGACCTTGCAATGGCAATGGAGGCACGCTGTTACAGAGGCGGAGAGGGACGCACTAAGATGAAGCCCTTAAAGTACCATAAGGGTGATGCAGTAGCCTACGGTTGCATTTTTAGTTATCTTGCGGTGATTATTGTGATTAGGGTATTACTTTGATGAAAAGGGTTCTTCTGTGCGTTTCGTATGACGGAACCGGCTACTCCGGCTCACAGGTACAAAAAAACGCACGCACAATCGAAGGCGAATTGAATAAAGCAATTAGTGACCTAACCGGTCAAGATGCGGAAGTGATAGGCGCAAGCCGCACGGATGCAGGGGTTCACAGCCTTTCCTCAATGTTTGTGTTTGATACGGATATGCGGATGCCTGCAGACAGGTTTTCCTATGCTTTGAATACTTATCTGCCGGATGACATAAGAGTAGTTTATTCAAAAGAGGTTCCGGCTGACTTTCATCCAAGGCATATGAATACTCTTAAGACGTACGAATATCATATTTACAATGCTTTCTTTATGCCTCCTGTGAAGAGACTTTATGCATTTTACGAAAAGAGACCTCTTGATGTCTCTCTTATGAATGAAGGCGGAAGCTTCTTGATAGGTGAGCATGATTTTAAAAGTTTCTGCAGTGCCGATACGGCTTCTTTATCCACAGTTCGAACCATTACGGATTTAAAGGTGTTTAAAGAAGGGGATGAGATAATAATAAGCGTGTCCGGCAAGGGCTTTTTGTACAATCAGGTACGCATTATTGCGGGAACCCTAATGTGGGTTGGCTTGGGCGTAAGAAAACCTTTAGATGTTTACGAAATTTTAAATGCACATGATCGTTCTTTATCCGGACCCACGGCTCCGGCAAACGGATTGATCCTAAAAAACTTTCAATTCCTTGATTTTCCGCTTGACACGGAAGAAACCTAAGAGTAAGATATCAAGGTATGCGAACGCAATTAGTATGCCCAACCACTGCCCCGGTAAAGGCATATTGATAGATATAAGCAGTTGATTTTATATGGAGGAATTACTATGAAGACATTTATGGCAAATCCCGATACCATCGAAAGAAAATGGTATGTGGTTGACGCTACAGATAAGACTCTCGGACGTTTGGCTTCTGAAGTTGCCAAGGTTTTGAGAGGAAAGAACAAAGCTATTTTCACTCCTCATGTTGATACAGGCGATTATGTAATCGTTATTAACGCTGAGAAGATT
>CAVCUM010000041.1:0-8396 GCA_963605385.1 Lachnospiraceae bacterium | reverse complement strand
AGCGCGAGACGGGGATCGAACCCGCGACCCCCACCTTGGCAAGGTGGTGCTCCACCGCTGAGCCACTCGCGCATTGATGTGTGTGTCACACAACAAAACATATATTACACAAGAAACCTCTCCTTGTCAACAATTTTTTTGAAAAAATTTTCACGAATTATTTTTAGAAGAAAATGAGAAAAATAACTTAATTTTTTAACAAACTAAAGTATGTTTTGAAAAAGAAAGAAAATTATTTTTCTTGTCAGAACTAAAAAAATGATATAGACTAAAAGAGTGATAATTAAAAATGATTCTCACATACATATGGGATTGGCTTGCCGCAGACGAGGCGGGCTTTTATGAGGGTGATGTGCATGGGTGAAGTCACGGAAGAAAGATTTGGAGCGGGGAAATTGGTATTGCTCGTTGAAGACAACGAGATAAATGCGGAAATTGCCATGCTTCAGTTAAGGGAAATGGGGTTTGAAATCGACTGGGTCGTAAACGGAGCCAGGGCCGTTGAAAATTTTGAAAATTCTGAACCGTTTCACTACAATCTGGTAGTGATGGATATCATGATGCCGGTCATGGACGGACTTGAAGCAACACGTGTTATCAGAAATTTGGGAAGGCCGGATGCCCGAAAGGTTCCAATAATTGCAATTACGGCAAATACTTTTCCAGAGGATACAAAGGACTCACTTGAAAACGGTGCCAGCAGGGTTATTACAAAACCATACAGCAGGCGGTTTTTTGAGGATACTGTAAGAGAACTTCTTCAAGCTTAAAGATTAAGAGGGTACCGTATTGGTGCCCTTAATTCATTTAGAGAGGTGGCAATATGATTCTTCAATTTGTGGGAGCTGACCATCAGGTTACCGGAAGCGCACATTACGTAGAGGTTTCGGGCAAGAGAATGCTAATCGATTACGGAATGGAGCAGGGTGGTATAGCTTACGAGAGTAAGGGACTTCCGTGCAACGAAGCGGATATAGATTATGTGATATTGACGCATGCACACGTGGATCACTCCGGAATGCTGCCGAAGCTTTATGCAAGGGGCTTTCGCGGACAGATTTTTGCGACAAAGGCGACCTGTGATCTTTGCGCGATAATGTTAAGAGACTGCGCTCATATCCAGATTCAGGAAGCAGAGTGGAAGAATAGGAAAAAGAAACGCGGTGCCGATTACGAGGATGTCGAGCCTGTTTATACTATGGAAGATGCGGACGGTGCGATAAAGTGCCTTGTTCCCTGCAAATACGGAGAGCTCATAAAGCTTTTCGATGGAATTGAAATCAGATTTACCGATGTCGGACACTTGCTTGGGTCGGCAAGCGTTGAAATGTTTTTAAACGAAGACGGGATACACAAAAAAATTGTTTTCTCCGGCGACATAGGCAATAAAAATCAACCACTTATAAAAGATCCCGAATATACCAAATCAGCGGATTATGTCGTAATGGAGTCGACCTACGGCGACAGACTTCACGAGAAAGGCGAAGTCAATTCAATCACCGATTTGGCGGGAATTATTCAAAAAACGCTTGATCGCGGCGGAAATGTCATCATACCTTCGTTCGCTGTCGGACGTACGCAGGAGCTTCTTTATTTCATAAAGCTTATCAAGGAAAAAGAACTTGTTAAGTATCATGATTTTCCAGTGTATATGGATTCGCCGCTTGCGGTTGACGCCACGGAAATCTTTCAGAAAAATATTTATGAATGTTTTGATGATGAGGCAATGAGAATCGTTTTAGAAGGGAAGAACCCTTTGACATTCCCGGGACTAAAGCTTGCGGTTACGAGTGAAGAATCGAAAGCGATAAACTTTGACGAAGAACCGAAGGTTATTATTTCCGCTTCCGGTATGTGTGAAGCGGGACGTATCAGACATCATTTAAAGCACAATCTGTGGCGCCCTGAATGTACGATTCTTTTTGTGGGATATCAGGCAGCCGGAACCTTGGGACGTACGCTTATTGAAGGCACGACCTCTGTTAAACTCTTCGGTGAAGAAATTTCTGTAAGGGCCGAAATAGAAAAGCTTCCGGGACTTTCCGGACACGCAGACAAAGACGGACTCATAGAATGGCTCTCGAATTTTAGTGAGAAGCCGGATCGGGTTTTTGTGGTTCATGGCGACGATATGGCCTGCGAGGCTTTTACGGACTATGTCAATAAAGAAATGAAGATAAAAGCCTACGCACCGTTCAGCGGAACTGTATTTGATCTTGCAAAGAATGAATTTTCGTACGAAGCGGCACCCGAGAAAAAGAAAAAGAAAATTTTTACTTTTTCGGAAGCTTTTCAAAGACTGCTTGCAGCAGGCCAGCGCCTGATGAATGTTATTCAGAAAAACTCGGGATTGTCAAACAAGGATATGGCCAAGTTTACAAGCCAGGTGAACGAGCTTTCAGACAAGTGGGATATGTAGATTTTGTGGCAAAGAAAAAGGACTTCGAAAACCGAAGTCCTTCTTTGTACTTTGCAGGATAATTCCCCACACTTAAATCAAATAACTCTTTGCTCATCCTAAATAATGTAAAAGCTTATAACAAGCAAAACAATATATTAAAGAAAAGGCACTTAGTGTAGCTGATTAAGAGTGTATAAGATGTAGTACTAATCTTATAACTTGGTTACGTTTACTGCCTGAGGTCCCTTAGCACCATCAACAACGTCGAACTCAACTGCTGCGCCTTCTTCAAGAGACTTAAAACCATCGGTATTAATTCCTGAGAAGTGTACGAATACATCCTTGCCGGACTCGTCGCTGATAAAGCCGTAACCTTTCTGGTTGTTGAACCACTTTACTGTACCTTTGTTCATTACAGATACCTCCACTTAATAATGACGTTGCTCTCGCAACAAGAAAAGAGTAGCACAAACCCTTAAAAAAGTAAAGAAAAGTCTCGAATTTGCTAAAAGATTTTCTTTCTGTTAAAATGAGTCTGCATTATTGCATTTAAGGTTTGATATGGCAAAGAAAAAAAGAAGGATAAAAAAACATTATACCATTGCCGTAACCAGCGATAATTCGGTTGAAAAGACCAAATATTATCGTTCAAGGTTTAACATTTTCAAGGTTTCGACCCTTACGACCGTTTTGATAGTCATCATAGGAGTGTGCCTGACGGCCTTTGAATTCCATGAGATTAACCAGATGAACTCAAAACTGAAGGAGTTAAAGGACATCATATCTGAACAGGATGCGATGATTACGGAGCTTAAAAATGACAAGGCAGAGCTTACCAGTCGAAATGAAATCTTAGACAATACGATTGCGATGACTTTGGAAGAGCAGGAGAAGGTCAAGGAAGAAGATGATAAAAAACATCTTCCGACAGGCTTTCCTTTGACGGGATCTGCCAAGGTCGTGGACATTTCGGTAATGGATGAGCCGGAAGAAGAGCTTGCGGGGCATTTTAATTACGATGTCGGTGATGCCTACACGACGGAGCCTGAAAAGGCGGTAGAGGAAAATCCCATCGCGGTCTTTGAAATGTCAACAATTTCCGATGTGGTTGCTACTGCATCGGGCACAGTTATATCTGTCGGCGAGGATGATATTTTCACAAGATGTGTTACGATAGATCACGGGAACGGTTATGTTACCATTTATCGTAACAATCAGGATGCCAAGGTAAGTGTCGGAGATGAGGTCGTTAAAGGAACCATTTTATTCGTAGGCGGAGATTCAAACATATATCTCGGATATCAGATCACCTATGAAGGCGAGTATGTAGATCCTTTTGATGTGATTTCGATAGAAGGCTAAGGAGGAAATATGGGCAAGAAGAGTGATGAGTACGTATTAAACAGAGTAAACAGTGTTATCGGAAAAGGAACTGTTTTTGAAGGAATAATTTCCACGAAGGAAACCTTGAGGGTTGACGGACTTGTAAAGGGAACCATTAATTCTGAGGGAACGCTTGTAATCGGAAATGGAGGAAAGGTTGAAGGAACCATCAATACCGTAAATGTCTTGGTGGGCGGAAATGTTGAAGGCGAAATCTTTGCTTCGAACAAGGTTGAAGCCAATCCTACCGGACGGATTATGGGAAGCATTCATACAAAGAATTTGATAGTCGATGAAAAAGCAATCTTTCAGGGAACCTGCGAGATGCTGCCTGAAAACGGCGAAGAAACGGACGTGGAAGAGATTGACGGATAATAAAAAAGACCTGCCTTTTGGCAGGTCTTTTACTGTATAGGAAATTGCTCTGAAATCTTCCATACAGCAAAAAGGCACTTAGTACCACTGATGCGTAGCTTAAAGCATGGAAAATAATGCTTCGCATTCCGCTTAAGCGTAAGTGTGCGCTTAAGCACATTTTTTTATTACTCACCTAATCTTGTAAATACCAAATCATAGCCGTCGTTTCCGTAGTTTAAAGAGCGGTTCACTCGACTGATGGTAGCGGTGGAAGCACCGGTCTTCTCAGCTATTTCCATATATGTCTTTCCAGACCTGAGCATCGAAGCAACCTCAAAACGCTGGGAAAGGGAAAGAAGCTCGTTTACAGTGCACAAATCTTCAAAAAAGCTGTAACACTCTTCGTTGTTTTCAAGTGATAAAATTGCATCAAAAAGATGGTCAACGGCCTCTGTTTTAATCTTTTTGTTCATATTGAAGACCTCCCGGCTGAAACCCCTTCAGCGACAAATATTTTAACATACTAAAGCTTTAAAGTAAAGAAGAAAGAAAAAGGCAAGTAAAGCCTTGAGAAGTATTATTTGAAACGTTATACTGAATATTGACCCTTAAGACACAAGCTTGACGGTTAAGCTTATAGGCGAGGAATTTTATGACAATAGATACGGATGATCTTTTAAACAGCATCATAAAAACTTTCGGTCGTATGAAATACATTACTCCTGACGAAATACCGGATATTGACCTTTACATGGACCAGGTTACGACCTTTTTGGATGAACATCTTAAGTCAAGCACGCGAATTCAGACCGATGAAAAGCTTATGACTAAGACAATGATTAACAATTATGCGAAAAACGACGTAATTCCTCCGCCGGTTTTAAAGAAATATACCAAAGAGCATGTTTTAGTTTTAATAATCGTTTATTACTTTAAGAGTATACTTCAAATTAATGACATAAAAGATTTAATCAAACCGGTTACGGACAAGTTTTTTGGCACCGGATGCGATTTTGCCATTGAAGATATATACAATGAAATTTTCTCCGACAAGAAGGAACAGCTTGAAAAGATACTGGAAGATGTAAAGTCGGATTACGCGGATTCACTTACAAAGTTTAAAGATGCACCCGAAGACGACAGAGAATACCTTGAGTTATTCTCCTTTGTTTGCGCTTTGGGGTGTGATGTTTTTGTTAAAAAACTTCTGATTGAGAAGATTGTAGATTCACTAAGAGCTCACCAGACGGAGAATCGTCAAAAAGAAAATAAATATGATATGATGCCCGAAAAGGCAAAAAAATAGTTTTTATAAAAGCCCAAGAAAAGCCACTACCTTTAGGCGGTGTGTATTTCTTGTGAGGTGCTGCGTTTCGAGCTAAGTACCTCGTAGGGCACGTGGCGTTATTCTTATATGAGCAGGCAGCAAGCGGATTGTGAACAACATTGACATGGGTACTTACAAGGGAGGCAGAGTATGCAGTTAAGTGATTTGGAAAAGTTTGGGTTTAATGTATCCGAAGCGTTGGAACTTTGCGTAGGTGATGAAGAGATTTACAGAGAAGTTTTAAAGACGGCATATGAAGAGGGTCGTGAGAAGCTTCCCATTTTCAAAGCTTTAATGGAAAAAGAAGATTTTAACAGATATATCATTGAGGCGCATGGCCTCAAGAATGCCGCCAAGCAAATCGGAGCCTTGGAGCTTTCTGAAATAGCAAAGGCTTCCGAACTCGAAGGCAAGGCGGGACATATTGATTTTTTAAAGGAAAATCATGAAAAGCTCATATCAACGTATACCGAGGTAGTAGATATCCTCGGAAAGCTTTCGGTATAAAATTGATACTTGCACAAAAAAGGCAGCCTATTGATTAGGCTGCCTTTTCTTTACCTTGTCCTGCGGAAGAAGGGACTTGAACCCTCACGATCGCAATGATCACAAGATCCTTAGTCTTGCTCGTCTGCCAGTTCCGACACTTCCGCATCTGTGTGCTTCGCAACACGCAAGAAGTATAGTAGCATCATGAAAAACTTTTGTCAACAAGTTTTTTTCTTTTTGGGGTTAAAAATTTTAGCTAAATTTAATACCCATTTAATCCGATAAATATTATAATAGCATTGAAATGGAAGTCAATGCATGGCTCTTTCACGGATGGAGGTACATATGAGCATAAGTTTAAGGAACGATTATTCCACATTATTTTCATCATTGTCAAATTCTTCGAAAAGTTCAAGCTCGACCAGTAACATCGGGATTTCCCTTTCAGATTACGCAAGCATAAAGAATGGAAGCTTATCAAAGCTTTTAAAGGCTTATTATAAAAAGACCGAGTCTACCGACAGCACGTCTTCAAGCTCGGACACTGATACTGCAAAGTCGGACTTATCGAAAGCAAAGACCGCCGCATCGGATTTTAAGAGTGCGGTTGAGAATCTGGAAAGCGTTGCAGGCAGCGACGATACGGACAAGATTTACGAAGCTGCATCGAATTTTGCGGATACCTATAATTCACTCACAAAGGCAGCAGGCAGCGTAAGCAGCTCATCGATAAAGAAAATTGCCCAGAATATGGTAAATCTGGTAGGCGAGAATTTGTCACTTCTTTCCGATGCCGGAATCACACTTGATACCGACGGAAAGATGAGCGTGAACGAAACCGCGCTCAAGGCAGATACATCCCCTTTGAAGACTTTATTCGGCTCTGCCGGTTCCCTTGGCGATGCACTTGCTGTCAAGGCTTCAAACATTTCCAATAAGGCGACAAGTGCTTTAAATGCTGCTTCAACCTATACGAGCAAGGCATCGTATTCAAGCACGAGTGCAACGGGAAGTATATTTGATTCATTCAATTAAGATTATTTACTGTCTGTCGGTTGTTGACATTCATGCGTTAAATTAGTAAAATAACTGAGTCGCGCAGAAGTGGCGGAATGGCAGACGCGCACGGTTCAGGTCCGTGTGAAGTAAAATTCATGTGGGTTCAAGTCCCATCTTCTGCATTATGAGTTACTATTTGAATACAGTGATAAGACCGTTTTTCTCATAAATGACGGGTGTATCTGCAAGTAGTAAACACGCAGCTTTTTAAATCCAATAACTATTATGAGGAGGCACTTGTTTATGCAAGTGTCTCTTGTGCTTTATAGGAGGGTAAGATGGATAAAATAGCGAAACTTAAAGAAATGATAGACTCTTCATCCCACATCGTCTTCTTCGGAGGCGCGGGTGTTTCAACGGAGAGCGGAATTCCGGACTTTCGCAGCAAGGACGGACTTTACAATCAGCATGAGGTTGCCTTTGAAAAATACAGACCCGAATATCTCTTAAGTCACACCTGCCTTATGAGGGAACCAAAGGTTTATTTTGAATTTCACAGACAAAAACTCGATACAAGAAATATTGAGCCAAACATGGCACATAAATATCTGGCGACTCTTGAAGATGACGGCAAGCTTATAGGAATCGTTACTCAGAATATAGACGGGCTTCACCAAAAGGCAGGCAGCAAAAAGGTATTTGAAATTCACGGAAGTGCATTAAGAAATTTCTGCATGAAGTGCGGAAGGAAATTTGACGGAAACTATATTTTTGACAGTAAGGATCCGATACCGAAATGTACCTGTGGAGGAACCGTGAGACCCGACATCACTCTTTATGAGGAGAGCCTGCCCGAAGACGCGGTAGAGGACGCTCTGAAAGCAATTTCCGCGGCGGACATGATGATTATCGGAGGAACTTCGCTTACCGTGTATCCGGCAGCATCCTTTATACGATATTTTAACGGAGATAAGCTTTGCATCATCAACCGTGATGAGCTTAGCGTAAGCTTTAACGGCGATTTACTTGCCATAAGGGACAGTATCGGAAAGGTCTTTTCGGATTTGGCCACGGTTTGACAAGGTACGGCCTAAGGGGTATCATTTTAAGTCAATGCTGCAGGTTAATCACAGTCGCTGAATCCCCTGTCTCTAAGCTTGAGATGGGCGGAGGATGACAAAAAGTGGGGCAAAATATAAATGACTAAATTTTTGACATATATAAAAGAACAATTGAAAAAACTGAATTTGCTTTTGACAAAAGAAGGAAGGAGCATAAAGGAAGAGATTAAAGAGAATAAAAAAACTCCCTACAAACTTTGGTATCTTGATGCGTTAGCAGTGATTGCCGTACTGCTTATCGTCTTCCTGATCGTTTTCAATCTTCCTTCAAACCGTTTTTCAAGAGCCATAAATGCGGCCGACAAGCTTTATTACAAAG
>CAVCUM010000040.1:0-10304 GCA_963605385.1 Lachnospiraceae bacterium | reverse complement strand
ATATCTCCTGTCACAATTACTTAAATTGATTGGTATCGGGATCGTATGTGTAGCCTGCCTTGCGCATTGTCTTTAAGAGAGTTGCCTCGTCTTCGTCAAGATCGTCACAAAGATCCGAAAGGCTTGAATATTTATCCCGAAGCTTTAAATTTAAAAAGCTTAAAAGTATTACCGGGTCTTGCGGCAGCATAGATTATCTCCCTCCAATCCGATTTCTATTGTATCGCCTTCCGAAAGAGTATCCGAAAGAATCAGCCTTGCGACCCTTGTTTCAACCTCCTTCTGAATATATCTCTTTAACGGTCTTGCGCCGTAAAGCGGTTCATAGCCGTTGTGAGCGATAAATTTCAGCGCTTCATCTGTAACCGTAAGCTTAAGCTCTCTGTCTTCAAGACGTTTTGCAAGCTCATCTATTACAAGCTTTGCGATAGCTGACATATTGTCCTCGGTAAGAGGTCTAAACATAATTGTCTCATCAAGCCTGTTTAAAAACTCGGGTCTGAACGAAGCCTTCAGCATGGTCATGACCTTTGCCTTTGCCTCATTTGAAATTTCACCGTTATCCTGTATGCCCTCAAGCAGCGCATCAGCGCCGATATTCGAAGTCATTATAAGAATCGTATTCTTAAAGTCTACCGTTCTTCCAAGAGAATCGGTTACTCTACCGTCATCAAGCACCTGCAAGAGTACATTGAATACGTCCGGATGTGCCTTTTCGATCTCATCAAAAAGAACAACGGAATAAGGCTTTCTCCTGACTGCCTCGGTCAGCTGGCCGCCCTCTTCATAACCCACATATCCGGGAGGTGCACCGATCAAGCGGGACACCGAGAATTTCTCCATGTACTCACTCATATCGATTCTCACCATATTGTTTTCATCGTCAAACAACGCTTTGGCAAGTGCCTTTGAAAGCTCTGTCTTACCTACACCGGTGGGTCCCAAGAACAAAAACGACCCGATAGGCTTCGTGGGATCCTTTATACCGGCACGCGATCTGATAATCGCTTCCGTTACTTTTTCCACAGCTTCATCCTGACCGACTACCGTTTTGTGAAGTTCCTCATCCAGGTGAAGTGTCTTGTTCCTCTCGCTTTCAGTAAGCTTACTCAAAGGAATATTCGTCCAGCGTGAAATAATCTTTGCAATCTCTTCGTCGGTTACGGACTCATGCACCAGGGACAAATCCTTTTCTTCAATCTCACGCTCGGCATTCTCAAGGTTCTTCTTAAGTCCCGGGAGCTTTCCGTAAGAAAGCTCAGCTGCCTTATCGTAGTTTCCTTCTCTCGAAGCTGTCTGAATTTCTGCGTTGCAGGCTTCGATCTGTTCCTTTAGTTCAGAAACCCTTGAAACAGCCTTCTTTTCATTTTCCCACTGAGCCAGGCGATTCGTAAGCTCTGCTTTTTCCTCGGCAAGCTCCGACCTTAATGTTTCAAGTCGCTCCAAGCTTAATTTATCGGTTTCGTTCTTAAGTGCGGCCTCTTCGATTTCAAGCTGCGTAACACGTCTTTTTATCTCATCTATCTCTACCGGCATGGAATTCATCTCGGTCTTGATAAGTGCGCAGGCCTCGTCCACAAGGTCGATTGCCTTATCTGGCAGGAACCTGTCGGAGATGTAACGATGTGAAAGCGTAGCGGCGGCAACAAGCGCCGAGTCGGTAATCTTTACGCCGTGGAACACTTCATATCTGTCCTTTAAGCCCCTCAGGATTGAAATCGTATCTTCAACCGTGGGTTCGTCAACATGTACAGGCTGGAAACGCCTCTCCAAAGCCGCATCCTTTTCGATATATTCCCTGTACTCATCCAGAGTCGTGGCACCTATGCAGTGAAGCTCACCCCTTGCAAGCATGGGCTTTAACATATTGCCCGCATCAAGAGCGCCATCCGTCTTTCCGGCTCCGACTATGGTGTGGAGCTCATCGATAAACAAAATAATTTCGCCGTTTGATTTCTTTACCTCTTCAAGAACGGCCTTCAAACGTTCCTCAAACTCGCCTCTGTACTTGGCGCCCGCTATCAGGGAACCGATGTCCAAAGAAAAAAGCTTTTTGTCCTTAAGGTTATTCGGAACATCGCCCGCAACTATACGCTGTGCAAGTCCCTCTACAACTGCCGTCTTACCTACGCCCGGTTCACCGATCAAGACAGGGTTGTTCTTTGTCTTCCTTGAAAGAATCTGAATCACACTTCGGATTTCGGAATCCCTTCCGATAACGGGATCGAGCTTATTGTTTCTTGCAACCTCTACAAGGTCACGTCCGTACTTGTTCAAGGTATCATAGGTAGCCTCGGGGTTGTCGCTTACGACACGCTGATTGCCCCTCACCGTCGAAAGAGCCTTTAAGAATCTTTCGCGCGTAAGTCCGAACTCTGAAAGCAATGCCTTCATGGTACGGCTTGGGTTCTTTTGCATAGAAAGGAACAGATGCTCTACCGATACGTACTCATCTCCCATCGCCTTTGCCTCATCCTCGGCAAAGTTGAGGGTTTTATTTAAATATTCGCCCACATAGGGCTTACCGCCGCTTACCTTCGGACGTTTCTCAATTTCGGTAATAACCCTGTCCTTAAAGTACTCGGTGTTGATCTCCATTTTTTCTATCAGCTTAAGGATAAGACTGTCATCAAGCCTTAGAAGAGAAAGCAGGAGATGTTCTTCTTCTATTTCCTGATTGCCGTATTCCAGAGCAATCTTTTCGCAGCCTTCAAGGGCTTCATTTGATTTTTGTGTAAATTTGGTAATGTTCATACAAGCTCCCCCTTTCGTTCATTACTTTTATTACAAGATAAATGATAGTCCTTTTTATGCAGGATGCAATTAAGTAAAAATAAAGAAAAATAAAATAAATATGTCATTATAAAATTTACCTAAAGAAGCAACTCGTGCAAAGCAACAAAGCGTTTTCTGACGCGCTGACCGTTCCTATGAGCCCGTCAGAGCTAAATCGTGTTCGTTTACAGCCTCCACGATTTTTAGGTCTCGTTTCCACTGTGTTCAAATGAAAACGCCTTTGTTCCTTGCACTCTTTCATTTTATGCTCATATTTTCCACGATTTGCATCAATAGTTAATTCATTGGACAATTCTATTCTACCCTGCTCACCCCATCATCATTGTAAAGCTCATAGTCCGTTTCTTTGGACTTATAGGTAAAGTACTTAATCGTAGAATAGTCTATGTCCCTGACGCGCTTTGCAGGCTTTGAAAAGGGAAGTGCATGACCCGGACGCAAGAAGACAAGGACTTCGTTTAAGTCTGCCTTTACGTAATGATCACCCTTTCCCATGATTTCCTCATCGTAGTCCTTGGGGCTTCTTAAGCGGATAAGCTTCATATCCTCGGGAAGATATACCATTCTGCCACAAACGTTCTGTTTAGTGATTGGAGCAATGAGAAGGCTTTCGCCTACCAAAAGTTCGTCCTCGATTTCGCGTACACGTTCATCCTGAGTATATTCAAAGGCAAGTGGCTTAAAATACATTTCGTCATTTAATACTGCCTTCATAAACTCCGAATAAATATAAGGTATAAGCGCGTATCTGAGCTCTACAAGATTCTTAAAGTCCTTTGTGTCTCCCAAGTTGTAAAGCTCCTGCTCTCTCGTACCTCTTGCCGAATGGTTTCTAAAAAGCGGTGTAAATATGCTTACCGCAAGCCAGCGAAGCATCAAATCCCTCGTCGCATTGGATCCGAATCCGCCAGTGTCTGCGCCGGAATATATAAAGCCGCACATATTAAGTGCCGGAAGCTGTTGCACGTTCATGAGTAGATGCCCCCAGTAAGACTTATTGTCTCCGGTCCAAATGCCGCCGTATCTGTGCATTCCTATATAAGAAGAACGTGAGAACATAAGAATTCTCTTTTCGGGGCAAAGTCGCTCAAAGGCTTCGCCTGCCGCCTTTGTCATATTAAAGCCGTAAATGTTGTGAACCCTGTCATGGCGCACAAGGCCCTGCTTTGTATTGTGATAAAAACGCTTGTAGTCGTCCATATTGTTGGAAACCGAGCCTATCATTGAAGCCATTTCAAAGAAGGTCGTGGCATCAAGGTTCATGCCCTTGTAATGGTCGATTGCGTCAAATACTTCGTTTAAATGATCCTCGGTGTAGAAAATCGCAGGCTCGTTCATATCGTTCCAAAAGCCCTCAACTCCCTTATCAAGCAAGAACTTATACTTGTTTCCAAACCATTCTCTCGCCTCTTTATTTAAAAAGTCCGGAAGTGCGCTTCTGCCGGGCCACACGGCAGCCACCAGCATATTTCCATCAGCCTTCTTTACAAAGTATCCGTTCTTTATGCCTTCCTCGTAAACCGAATAGCCTTCCTCTATCTTCACGCCGGCATCGATAATCGGCACGAGGTGAATGCCATTGTCAAGCATTTCTTTATTGAAGTCTTCAAATTTGGGAAATTTGCTCTCATCAATGGTGAAATCCTTGTATCTTTCCATGTAATCGATATCCATGTAGATGCTGTCCAACGGAATACCGGCCTTTTCGTAGCTTTCGTATACGTGTCTTACGTCTGACTCGTTTTCATAGCCCCAACGGCTCTGTCCGAAACCGAAAGCCCACTTCGGAGGGATATAGGATCTTCCTATCAATCCTCTGAATTCCTTGACGATTTGCAGGTTCGATTCACCGGTTATCTCGTAAATATAGGCATTTGCCTCCTCAAAGGAAACCTCCATCGTATTTATTTTGGCAAAGCCGAAATCGAAGTAAATAATTCCCGGAGTATCAAAATAGTAGCCGGCAAAGGATTCTCCGTCATCAATGATAAAGAAATTCTGTGCAGCATATAAGGATTCTTTATCCTCGTCATGATTCGGATCATCCGAGCAGAAGCTTCTGTATTTAAAGCCCCTCTTGTTTATGCCGCGTGTTGTTTCTCCGAGTCCGTAAATAACGGTCTTTGTATTCATACTCCTTGAAAAAGAAGATGTTTTTTCGTCAAAATTAAGCCCTTTTGGAAGTCCCGTCTCTACAGGCAGGTTCTTTACAACCGATTCTGTTTCAAATGGATTCCCAAGCTTGTAGCGTTTGATCATAATGCCGCTTTCAACCTCCGAATTCTGCTTTGCTGTTTGCTGCCATTTAAATATGGCACCCTCTCGACAGTCCTTTTTTAAGTAATTACTGCCCTTTATGTAAGCCTGCACCTTCCTAATTGTCTTTTCAGATTGCCTTAATAATTACTTTTTTAAAACATTCCTTATCAAAAGGAAAGTCCGCAAGCCCTTTTCTTTGCATTCTTCAAATAGTTGCTGCCCTTTATGCGTGCCTGCACACTTAGGCTGCAAGTGCAAGGGTTTGTACTGCTACCCCTTAAGCATCTATTTATTCAAGCTTAAATTCTTTTCATAGGCCGCAATGACAGCATCCATTGCCGCAGCCCTGAAGCCCTTTTCCTCAAGTGTTCTTACACCCTGAATGGTGGTGCCTCCGGGTGAACAAACGGCATCCTTGCACTCTGCAGGATGTCTTCCGGACTCAAGTATCAGCTTTGCGCTTCCCACTACCATCTGGCTTGCAATTTCTATTGCCGCACTTCTTGAAAGTCCGCAGCAAACGGCTCCGTCGGCAAGTGCTTCAATATAAATATCCGTGAATGCGGGTCCGCATCCTGAAAGGGTTCCGCCTATCGCATGGAGCTTTTCGGGAATCTCCGTTACTAAGCCTGACTCCTTTAAGGCGCTTGTAAACTCTTCTTTTTCATCTGCCGTAACCTCGCTTGAGGCTGTGAAAAGAGTGATGCCCTCACCTATGGCTACAGGAGTATTGGGAGAAATGCGGATTACGGGAGCGTCCATCCTGAAGATTTCCTTGGTATCCTTAATCGAAATCCCCGCTGCCATATTTACAAGTACAAATCTCCCTGTCCTTTTATTCAAATCCTCGTTGATCTCAGTCGCAAGGTCCTTTAACATTTGGGGCTTTACCCCAAGAAAAATAAAATCGGCTTCCTTTATAATCTCGGCATTGGAAGAAAGTCTGCATTCAAGCGCCTTTGAAAGTTTTTCGGCCTTTCCTAAGGTCCTGTTTGACACATAAACATCCGCAGGGTCCTTAGCCTTACAAACCGCACTCGCAAGTGCTCCTCCCATATTGCCGCAGCCTATAAATCCGTACTTCATATGTATGCCTCCTATACAAAATATTTTCGTATGACAATGTCTGGATTCGACAGATAATCTTGTGCGACGCTTTTACTAACTAACCCACAGCTTAAGCTCCTATCCCACATTTTGATTTCGTGTTGTTTTATGCTGATTTACTGTCTCACCTGTCCGTTCCCTATTACCACGTACTTGTACGAAGTAAGTTCCTTTAATCCCATCGGTCCGCGCGCATGCATCTTCTGGGTCGAAATGCCTATCTCGGCTCCGAGGCCGAACTCTCCACCATCCGTAAATCGCGTGGATGCATTTAAATATACCGCTGCTGCGTCGACTCTGTTTAAAAATTCTTCTGATGCCTTTACGTCCTCTGTAATAATAGCCTCCGAGTGGCCTGTTCCATGCTGACTGATAAAGTCAATTGCCTCATTTATGTCTTTAACCGTCTTAACGGCGAGTATGTAATCGCCGTATTCCATGTCCCAGTCGGCTTCTGTCGCACTTATACCATCAGCGTATTTTGCAGCTTCTTCGTCAAGTCTTAAAGAAACCTTTGAAGCCTTTAATATCGGCTTTGCAACCTTAAAGAAATCCTCAAGAACATCCTTGTGCACCAATACACATTCGGCGGCATTGCAAACCGAAGGTCGTGAGGCCTTAGCATTATTTAAAACTGCCGCACCCATTTCAAGGTCTGCCGCCTTGTCTATGTAAACATGGCACACACCCTCTCCCGTCCTGATGACCGGGACGGTTGCATTTGCGCATACACTCCTTATAAGTCCCTTTCCCCCTCTCGGAATAAGCACATCCACGTACTCCGTAAGATGCATAAGTTCGTTTGCGCTCTCCCTTGAGGTATCCTCCACGAGTGATATTGACTCAATCGGTAAATCCGATCCCCTTAGAGCCTCTCTCATGATTTCTACCACGGCTTTGTTGGAATTGATAGCTTCTTTACCGCCTCTTAATATCACGGCATTGCCCGACTTTAAGGTTAACGCCGCCGCATCAACCGTGACATTCGGACGTGCCTCATAGATAATGGCTATTACCCCCAGTGGAACACGTCTTTTCTCTATTTTGAGTCCGTTTGGACGGGTATTAGTTTCAATCACCTCTCCGACAGGATCATTAAGCTTTATAATCTCTTCAATGCCTTTGATGATCCCATCTATCCGCTTATCCGTAAGTAAGAGCCTGTCAAGTAAGGCTTCGCTCATTCCGGATGCCTTCGCGTTTTCAACATCCTTTGCATTTGCCTTAAGCCATTTGTCTCTGTTTGCATCAATCTCCTTCGCAATATTTGACAAAGCTTTGTTTTTCACTTCCGTCGAAGCCACCATCAGCGTTCTTTCTGCCCGCTTTGCGCCTTCTCCGATTTTCTCAAGTCCGGTCATATTCTCAGTCCCTTTTACCCAAAAACTTAGTTCCCACTTCTTTGCCTGCTACAATATCATAAATATCAAAGGGTCTTAAGCCGTTTGATATCACCATATCACACCCTGCCTGCGTCGCAATCTTAGCAGCAGAAAGCTTTGTCACCATACCGCCCGTTCCGTGTCTCGTACCGGCACCGCCTGCCATATCAAGAACGGCATCAATATCGTCTACCGTGTGAATAAGCTTCGCATTGGGATTTGTATGCGGATCCGAATCATACATTCCGTCAATATCCGACAAAAGTATGAGCATATCCGCCGATACAAGCTTTGCAACAATTGCCGAAAGAGTATCGTTGTCACCCAGCACTTTCGTGACACCCGTCTCGATTTCCGCCGAAGATACCGAGTCGTTTTCATTGACGATTGGGATGATTCCCATGCCTATAAGGGCATCGAAGGTTCCCTGCAAATGTTCTCTTCTTTCTTTATCCGCAACGTCCTCGTCGGTTAAAAGAATCTGCGCCACACTACGGTTATACTCCGAGAAAAACTTATCATAAAGATGCATGAGCTGACACTGTCCGACAGCCGCCGCTGCCTGTTTCATACGAAGCTCCTTCGGTCGTTCGCTTAGAAGCATCTTTGCAGCTCCTACGGAAATAGCACCCGAGGTCACCAATATCACCTCATGCCCGTATCCCTCAAGATCTGCAAGCACCCTTACAAGCTGCTCGATACTGTGCAGATTCGCCGTTCCCGTATCATGCGTGAGCGTCGACGTTCCTACCTTTACGACAATTCTGTAACAATTTTTAGTCCACATAACCTCTGCCACTCCTCAAGAATAGTTTTTGTTTCTTTTAAATTTCCATGCTGTATTTTATAATCCCCTGATTATGTTTATATAATCCTGTCTCTGATCTACTACAGCATAAATCGTAACTTCCTTCTTTTCTTCATTTACCTTATAAAATACAAGATTTTTCTCAAGAATCAATACCTTGTATCCCTGCCTTTTAAGCACTAAATAATGAGGCTCTACACCTTTTTGCAGATATAACTCCAAATCAAGAAGATTTTGTTCCAATTCTTCCAACTTTTCAAGTGCAACCTCTTTTCCAAAATTCTCCGCTACATACAAGATAATCTTTCTGATCTGAGCATCTGCGGTTTCCGTCCGAACAACCTTATATTTCAAAGTCCTATCCCTCTCGCAGCATCTGTCTTAAATCATTAAAAGTCTCACTTATAGGTGCGACTCTTCCGTTTCGTACATCATCCTCTGCTTCTGCCAAAATCTCTAAAAGCTCAATACGTGATTTCATCCTTTTATATTCTTCATATGCCAAAGAGACCGTATCGCCCCGTCCATTCACAGTAATGATAACCGCTTCATTTTCTTCTCTGCATTGTCTTGAAATCTCACTATAATGGTTTCTTAAATCTGCTGATGGTCTGATTGTCTCCTGCAGTGCCCGCATAAAACCACCTCCGTTTGTTTATATAGTCATATTGTATCCTGATTTGCATATATTATCAATGTCATTTGCCCACCCTCTTTCACATTTTTCTTTATCCGTCATTTATTGAAATTGCCTTGCTATATAGTATAATTGTAGAAAAAAGGAGCATTCCCATGATTTATAAAACGATACCCTTAACACACGGAAATGATGAAAAAGCGAACCTTAAGATTACCTGCCATGACTATTCGCCCGAAATGTATGTGCAGGATCGCCCGTTTATGCTGGTAATTCCCGGAGGCGGATATGCATTTGTATCCGACCGCGAGGCTGACCCGATTGCCAATGTTTTTATTGCTGCGGGATATCACGTAGGTATACTTACCTACAGTGTTGCGCCTCACACTTTCCCGACACCTTATTTTCAGGCTTTTGAAGCACTAAAGTACATCATTGACCATGCAAAAGAATTGCATATTGACACGGACAATCTTGCAGTCTGCGGTTTTTCGGCAGGCGGACATCTTGCCGGACTCGTAGGAACAGGCTTGAATGACCCTCTTGTCTTAAAGGAATTTAACGTTTCCGAAGGTTTCTTTAAGCTTAAGGGAATGATTCTTTCGTATGCAGTTATAGACGGCGGAGAATTTGCCCATAGAGGTTCTTTTGACAATCTCCTGGGCAAGGACAAGGATGACCCCGAAATGATAAAGAAAATGTCTGTTCAAAACAGAGTAACAGAAAGGACTCCAAAGGCATTCCTCTGGTCCACCTTTGAAGACGGTTCCGTTCCCTGTGAGAACACCCTTATGATGGCTGACGCTCTCAGAAAGAACAAGGTTTCTTTCGAGCTTCATATCTTCCCCGTAGGCGGTCACGGACTCGCACGTGCCACCTTCCTAACACAGGCTAAGGACCGTGGCGGATGCGAACCCTACTGTGCAAAATGGATCAGCCTTGCAATCGAATGGCTTAACATGATTTTTGAGTGGAACTAACCTGATGCAGATCCGTATTTTGAAAGCACGAAGTGCGTAGCAATTCGGTATCATGCCTATGAAGGTAGCAATACAATGCCGATAGGGAACAACACACAATTCGTCGAATTGGTTGACACCCTAAAGTCCATATTTGGCAATAATGCAACTCAGATAATTTTTCTTGCATAAAAAACCGCACCCGTAAAGGTTTATGCCTTCGCGGGTGCGGTTTTAATGTTCAGTATTTCAATCGAATCTTCGTTTCAGTCGAATCTACGCTTCAATTGCATTTTCATCATCATCATCTTTATTGTTATTGCTGATGATGGTAAGGGTCAATATAACCATCAGGA
>CAVCUM010000039.1:0-12217 GCA_963605385.1 Lachnospiraceae bacterium | reverse complement strand
TATAATACAACTTATCCGAAGTTGCGCAGCAAATTCGGATAAAAGGCACATGAAATGTGCCGTGCATCGATTATAGGAAGCGTTATTTGCTTCCTATAATACATACCAATTTCACAAAAAAGTGCTGAAACCTTAGGGAATTTTTAACAAATGTTATACTTGAAATAATATTATTATGCCGTATAATAAAGCCTCGAGAAAGTCACATAAGGAGGACATTTATGAAAAAAGTATTACCTTTAATAATTGTATCATGCCTTGCTCTTACAGCTTGTGCAGACGATACAACGGAAAGCACTGTAAAGATAAGCGAAACCTCGATCGAATCGGAAACTTCAACTGAAAGCACTGTATCAACAGAGACAGTTGAAAGTACTGATGTTGCATCAACAGAGACTTCTGCAAGCGAAACAGAAGAGTTAGGATATACTTTCGCGGATATGGCAAAATATTCCTATGAATTTTCAAGTGGAGCAGGCGGATGGGGAACCGAGCTCACTATCGAAGCTGACGGAAGCTTTACGGGAAGCTACCATGACTCAGAAATGGGAGACACAGGCGAAGGATATGAGTACGGAACCGTAATTTGTGCTGAGTTTGAAGGTCATTTTTCAGACCTTACAAAGGTTTCCGATTATGTTTATGAAATGAAAATTGCAGATATTTCATATAAAACAGAGGGTGGCACAGAGGAAATAACCGACAATATTAGGTACTCTTATGTAGATGATGCATATGGCCTGACCGGAACGGAGACATTCCGCGTTTATATTCCCGGAGCGGCTGTAAGCGAGCTTAACGAAGATGTTTATTCATGGGTTCACTGGAGTGTAGATGGAAGTGATACATTGACATCACCTGTCATCGAAAATGTCGACCAGAAGCAGGGCATTTACAGCTACGAGCGTATGGAATAAAACATTAAACGAAATATGATGATGTAAAGCCCCGGTGGGAATTCTTTCCTGCCGGGGCTTTTATCGTTAATGTAAAAGTACTCGGCGCATAAGCATGCGCCGACACAGATTTTATTTTTTAAAGCCGTCCTTTAAAAGTACGCTTCTGTTAAATACCAGATGTTCGGGGCTTGAATCCTTGTTGTCCATACAGAAGAAACCGACTCTCATGAACTGGAAGGTGGGAGCATTGATGCCGGTACGGTTCTCCTTGGTCTCGAATTCCTTTGCGACGTCAAGCATTCTCTTTTCTACTTTGCAGTCTGACAAAACAGTCAGGCTGTCGGGATTTAAGCATGCAAGGAAGTCCTTGTCGGGACCGTCGGGCTGAGGGTCAAGGAAAAGGTTATTGTAAAGGCGAACCTCAGCATTGATGCAGTTATTTGCATCAATCCAGTGAATGGTGGCACCCTTAACCTTTCTGCCGTCAGCGGGATTTCCGCCCCTTGAAAGAGGGTCGTATTCACAAAGAACCTCTATAACCTCTCCGTTTTCATCCTTTACACAGCCTGTGCAGGTTACCAGGTATGAACCCTTAAGACGAACCTCGTTGCCGGGATAGAGTCTCTTATATTTGGGTATAGGTTCTTCCATGAAATCTTCTTTTTCTATGTAAAGATTTCTGCCAAAGGTTATTTCATGAGTTCCTTCTTCGGGCTTTAAAGGATTATTCTCTACTTCGAAGGTCTCGATTTTTCCTTCGGGATAATTGGTCACCGTAAGCTTAATGGGATTGACAACGGCCATTGTACGCTCGGCGGTTTCATTTAAGTCATCGCGAAGGCATCTTTCAAGCTCTGAGAATTCTATAATATTGGTGCTTTTTGCAACACCTATGGATTCGCAGAAATTGCGAATAGATGCTGCTGTGTAGCCGCGTCTTCTGAGCCCGCAAAGGGTGGGCATTCTCGGATCGTCCCAGCCCGATACATAATGCTCTTCGACGAGCTTACGGAGCTTACGCTTGCTCATGACGGTGTGGTCGATTCCAAGACGCGCAAATTCAATCTGTCTCGGTTTATGATAAGGAATGGATACGTTCGAAACCATCCAGTCATACAGAGGACGATGATCCTCATATTCAAGAGAGCAGAGTGAGTGTGTAATTCCCTCAAGAGCATCCTGAATGGGGTGCGCAAAATCATACATGGGGAAGATGCACCACTTTGTGCCCTGACGGTGATGATTAATAAATCGTATACGATAAATAACGGGATCTCGCATGTTGAAGTTTCCGCTTGCAAGGTCAATTTTTGCCCTAAGCGTCATTTTGCCTTCTTCGATTTCACCGTTTTTCATTTTCTCAAATAAATCAAGGCTTTCTTTAATAGGTCTGTCTCTATAGGGTGAAGTTGCGGGAGTCTGAGTGTCTCCGCGGTTTGCCTTAAACTCCTCGGGAGTAAGCTCGCAGACATAGGCAAGGCCTTTCTTTATGAGCTCTACTGCATATTCGTAGTCCTTTTCAAAGTAATCGGAACCGTAGTAGAACCTGTCGCCCCAATCAAAGCCGAGCCAGTGAATGTCCTGCTTGATGGCATCCACGTATTCGGTATCTTCCTTTGCAGGGTTTGTATCGTCCATTCTTAAATTGCATATGCCGCCAAATTTCTCTGCCATTCCGAAATCAATGCAGAGAGCTTTACAGTGTCCTATATGCAAATACCCGTTAGGCTCGGGAGGAAAGCGAGTGTGAACGGTCATTCCTTCAAACTGTCCGCCTTCCTTTATATCGTCCTTAATAAAGTTGTAGATAAAATTGGTATTTTCTTCGGCGGTTTTCTCGCCTGCCGGCATTAAAGTTTCATCTGCCATTTTTAAGCTCCTTTAGAATTGAATGTTATGGCTATTTTATTACAAATACTACGTGTAAACAAGATTCGAATGTAAAGAATTACCTCACTGTTTCGGAATATCGTGGGATGGGTGAATAATGGTTCTGAATATGGTAAAATAAAAACTGGTTTGCAGCTATACAAATCAAGGCTGTATGATGAGAAAGAAGCATAAAATGAAAAAGCCATTAAGTTTTTATTTTTCTTTATGGGCAGCAAAGCTTTTGCGCAGAGTAATGCGTATCCTCGGAAAGAATGCCGCTCACCTTCCAGGAAAGTTTGCAATAAAGCTTTGCCCCAAATTTATTCTTTATATGGAGAAGCCGAAGACTACTGTTTGCGTAACGGGTACCAACGGAAAAACAACGGTTTCCAATCTACTTGTAGATATGCTCGAAGCGGAGGGGTATAAGACTACAAATAACCGTTTGGGCTCGAATATGCGTGAAGGTGTCGCAAGCGCTCTTATCACAAATTCAACTCTCACAGGTAGGTCAAAAAACGATTGGGCGGTTCTTGAAATTGATGAAAGAAGCTCGATGCATATTTATCCTTACTTGAAGCCTCAGTATGTGATATGCACAAACCTCTTCAGGGATTCAATATTAAGAAACGGAAGTCCCGAGTATATCAGGGATATCGTTTCAAACAATATTCAGCCTGGGACAACGCTTATTCTGAATGCGGATGACCTGATTTCAAGCGGAATCGCACCGTCAAATAAAAGGGTTTACTACAGCATCAGACAGCTTCCAACGGATACAAAGACTTGCCAAAATATCGTGAACGACTGCCAAATCTGTCCTAAGTGTGCCGCAAAGCTGGAATATGACTACGTCAGATACCATCAGATAGGCAAGGCTCATTGCCCTTCCTGCGGCTTTATTTCACCGCTGCCCGATTATGACGCCGAAGTTGATATGTCAAACAACATGATGACTGTTTTCGAACACGGTGCCAAGGAAAGCTATCACCTTTTAAACAACAGTATCTTCAATATCTACAATCAGCTTACAATCACGGCTCTTCTCCGTGAGGTCGGATTTTCGGCTGACAGTATCCGCGTGAACCTTTCAAGGATTTCGCTTCCGGATTACAGATATACCAAGTTCTCTGAGGGCGGAATTGAGGTCATCGATATGATGGCAAAGGAACACAATCCCATCGCCTGCTCGGTGGTGTTTGACTATGTTTCAAGAGAACCGGGTGTCAAGGAGATTCTTTTTCTACTTGATGACGAGACTCCCAAGGAGAGCATGTGCTGGATATATGACTGTGATTACGAAAAGCTTAACTCTCCTCTTATAAAGCATATCATTATTCCTGGAAGCAGATCCTTAGATCAAAAATTAAGACTTTTAATGGCAGGAGTACCCAAGGAAAAGATTGTAAATGACATGCAGGACATGGAAGCCCCCGATTACATAGAGCTTGACGGCACTGATAAGATTTTCGTACTTCACCAGCATTGGAAGCCGGAAACAGACAAAAAGGTTGTGGCACGCATAAAGGAGATTCTTTCAAATCGCAAAACGGAGGCAGTAAAGTGAATACGGATTCAGGAAAGATTACAATCGAAGAGCTTTTCCCGGAAGTAGCAAATCTCTACGGGGATACCGGAAACGTCAGATACTTAAAGAAATGTCTTCCGAATGCAGACTTTGTAAATGACAGTTTAAATGAAGTGCCTCACTTTAAGGATGCGACACCGAGCATGATTTACATGGGTCCGATGTCGGAACATGCGCAGGAGCTTGTAATAGACAGGCTCATGCCATACAGAGACCGGATAAAGAAATTGATTGACGAAGGCGTTATTTTTCTTCTTACGGGTAATGCAGGGGAAATATTCATAAAGGAAATTCTTAACGAGGACGGATCCAGGATAGAAGGGCTGAACCTTTTTGATTACACTGCAAAAAGAAAGATGTTTAACCGATATAACCGTCATGTAATGGGTGATTTTGAAGGCTTTACCCTGGTCGGATACAAGAATCAGTTCACCCACTCTTACGGGGACAATTCAAAGGAGTACTTCTTTAAGGTGACACGCGGAGACGGAATGAATCCTGAGAACCCTCTTGAAGGCATCAGATATAATAATTTCTTTTCTACTTATCTGCTTGGGCCGATACTCATACAGAATCCGTACTTTACGAAATATATTCTTAAGCTTATGGGAGTAAACGAGCCTAAGCTTGCTTTTGAAGAAACCATAATTCAGGCTTATGAGAGAAGACTTTCAGAATATAAGGATTTTGATTTTCCGATTATCTGAAAAAAGCGTTCCGTTTTGCTTACGGAACGCTTTTTATTTACTTTAACCCGAATATAACCTTTTCAAAGAGCTCCGAGGTCTTTTCGGGGCCGTATTTCTTCATAAACACATTTGTAGAAGGTCCTCCGTTTTTGATAAGACCGTAAACATAATCTTCGTTCTTTTTCCGCTTCGTGTCTATGTCTGCTGTCTTCTCTGCCTTGCTTTCAAGATAGGCTGTCAAAAGTTCGGCTATTGCCGTATCAAATTCAGGATTCTTTTTTGTCTTCTTAAACGTGCTTTGAGGAAGTCTCATTTCGTCGTACCAGTTTGGTGCTGGATAATGATCCGGAATATGATCGTACTTCTTTTTAACCTCATCGAGAGCCGAAGCATCAAAAGATCCCACAATCGTATTGTAAAATTCCGTGTAGAAGGTATCATTTCCCAATGCCAAAATCCTGTCATACGAAAGAAGCGGCAAATCCATTTCGATAGGGGTGATGATTAAGGTGTTCATTCTCATGATATTAAGCGGCATTTTGGCTGTCATTATGGAAACACTGCCAAGGCCCTTGGCTTCATAAGCGGATATATCAAAGGTCATTCCCGAAACCTTCATCTTGGCAAATTCTCCTACCTCCTTTTTTTGAAGGGGGTATTTTTGATTAATTAAGTCGAGTAAGTAATTCATACAATTTCTCCTCCGTGTAATCGAAGCTTCAAAAGCCCGTTTTTATGCATTATTATAGCACTTATCAGTAGGGTTCCCTGCCCTGCAATATTAACACCCTGGGCAATCCAGTTCATTGCGGCTTCGGCAAAGTCTCTGGATGACAGATATCCCATTCCAAGGGAGCAAATAAAAGAAATAATCAGGAAAATGATACAGCGCGTTTTTTAATTTTCACTGCCATTATAGCAAGCCCTATATCCATTAAGGCAAGGCCTGCGATCATGCAGCCTACGAATACAAAGGTTCCGCTAAAGAAAGGCGGTGCAGCTGCAGCTGCCGCCGTACGTTGTACATATCGCGAATCAGTATAACAGTCGCTGTGCAAAAAAGAATTACCGGAATAAAATCTACGAGTGCCATCGGCACAGAGAAATCCTTCATCTTGTCATCCTCAGGCTTTCTTGTTCAAATGATAGATTGGGATGAGCGGGATAATTATAGGAGTCTTGTTTGCATAGTCATTGTATTCTTTATTGTCACCGTAGCGTTTCATCTGACGCTTTTCAAGTCTCTGTGCTCCGTTAAACATTATGAAAATAATGCAGATAAGTGCCACGATGGCGGTAATCCACTGACCGATTCCTGCATAAGTAGAAATTCCGCTTACAAAAATACCTGTCCAAAATGTTATTTCACCGAAATAATTGGGGCAGCGAACAATTTTATAAAGTCCTTCTTTTGCAACCATGTCAGGACGTGCCTTTTTCTGTGCACTTTTCTCTGCATCGGCTATAGATTCAAGCGTAATTCCCAAAACGGAAATCAGCATTCCGACAAGAGGAAGGACAAGATCTGTTGAATTGTTAACAACCCTGAAGAGCATAGGGCTTACCTGTGCGGTATAAAGAACGGAAACGCATATCCAGATTGCTGCCAGGACAAATACAGGCATCTTTTTCTCGTCTTTTTTGGAAAGAGTGCTTTTTGCCACATCAGTTTTTTGATAAGAGGTATTTTTTAATTCTCTTGCAAGCAAGAAGCCTGAAAGTCTTGCACCGTAAGCCACAAAAAGAATGAGCTGCAAAAGCACTATAACAAACGGTGTTTCCGGCTTTAGGACAAAATACATTATAAAAATCGTAATTCCTCCTCCGGCAATGGCAAAGCCGTAGCCAATGGAAAGAAAGTAAACAAATTTATAAAATCCGACCGCACACATAACCGCGCAGACTATGAGAATGATTCCAAGTAAACTCCAGGGCATCTTATTTATGCTCCTTCCCGAAATAGTCTTTTATATAGGATGCAAAGCTTGCTTCTCCAACCTTTGTGTCACCGACAAGATCATGGCTTAAGGTCCACTTCGAGAAGAGGATTATATCATGCTTACCGGCTTTTTTAATTTTTGGAAGATTTGCAAGAATGCCAAAGAGCCAGATAGGCGCCCACTTAATCTTAAGAGGTTTGCCTGCGGCATCAAAGCACATTTTTGCCATTTCTTCATAGGAATAGGTTTCTTTACCGCCGACATTGTAAACAACATTTGTGTCGTTCATATGATCTGCGATAAAGGCTGCAAAGTCGGGACAGTCCACAACATTTGCATGCACGCCGCCGTAACCTTTCAGTAACTGCATTTCACCCTTCTCGATATAAGGCTTGAATACCTTTGCAATATCGTAAAAATAACCGGTGGGACGGTAAATCACATAATCCATAGGCCTGTTCTCAGCCTTGATATCCTGCTCAACCAGATATTTGGCATGAAGCATCGGAACCTCTTCGGCACCTTTTTCGTCGCAGGAAATAACGGAAATGTAATTGAACTTCTTTACGCCGGCATTCTTTGCTTCCTCGTAAAGATTCATATTGCCCCTGTAGTCAATGTCATACGCGGTAAACTTTGTTGATGCGCCGGTAAGTCCCATGGTAGTGATGACGATATCCGCACCGTCAAGCTCACGCACCCAGGTACACTCAATTGCCTGAATGGCGTCTTTCAGCACGTAAGGTCTCTTTTCGCTGGTTTCTTCTTCAATGATTCCCTAACACGTAAATTTTCAAAGCTGCTCATGGTAGAACTTCCTTTTATATTTTTGCGTCAAAATCAGTTTGACGATTTTATTTGTTTTTGGAATGGACTATATAGCAGGGAAGCGCCACAAAGACCATGCCACCTAAGATATTTCCGATTGTTACCGGGATCTGATTTTGAAAGAAGCCGGATAAAGAAAGAGAAGAAATCGCATCTTCCGTCAGTCCGTAAACCTCCATTGCTTTCTGTACGTAGGTTTCGTTTGTGGCAGCAAGCATTCCTGCCGGAATATAGAACATGTTGGCAACACAGTGTTCAAAACCTCCGACTACAAAGGCCATTATCGGGAAGAAGATTGCAAGAACCTTTCCTGCGATATCTCTTGAAGCCGTCGCCATTAAAATAGCAATGCAAACTAAGATGTTGCAGAGAATGCCCGAGGTTATGCCCTTTAAAAAGCTTATAGATGTCTTGCCCACTGCAACCTTAATGGTATAGGCACCCAAAAGACCTGAGGAAAAATCCAGGTTTCCGGAAAAGAATATAAGAACGTCCACTATAAGTGCCCCGACAAGATTTGAAAGCCATGCGGTAATGAGACATTTTACAACTTTTCCGACTTTGTATCTGCCGTCAAAGACTCCCATAACGGTCATGCAGTTTCCAGTAAAAAGCTCTCCGCCCACAAAGACTATAATCATAAGTCCTACCGGGAAGATGCATCCCGCAACGAGACGCTGCAAGCCGATATTTGAAATATTGTGAGCTGCCGTCGAACTCGTAGCTCCTCCGAGAGCGATGAAGGCTCCGGCCATAATACCTAAAAGTATCATCTTGCCAATAGGAAGCGATACCTTTGTTTCTCCGCCCTTTAGCTGTGCCTCTACAATTTCTGTGGGCGTGTTAAAATTATTCATGTTGTCCTCCGATGTTCAATGATAATTTCCTGTTTGAACCGTTATTTTTTATTTACAACAGAACGCATTTTATCAAAATTGATGCTGAAAGTATAGATTTATTCATCAATTTTAGTGACAATTTGATTTCTGCCGTGTTCCTTTCCGTAATAGAGGTTTGCATCTGCCTTTTCAATCAAAAGATCGATATCCGTACCGCTTCCCTCAACAGCACCTATGGTCATGGTGATTGAAATATCCTTGACTTCTGTCTTGATAACCATGTTACGAATGCTGTCAAGGATTTTCGAAAGTATCTTTTCAGCTTCAATAATATTGGATTTATCAAGAATAAGGATAAATTCTTCGCCGCCCCAACGGGTTGCGTATCCGTTTCCGTACATGCCTTCTTTAAGCTTGCCGGCGACAGCTTTCAGGACTTCATCGCCTATATTGTGTCCGTAAGTGTCATTGACCTTTTTGAAGAGGTCTATATCGCAGATTGCCAATGAAAAGGGAACTCCGGTTGTGACTGCTTTTCCAGAAACCTTTTCAAATGCGTTAAATAAATACCTTCTGTTTGGAAGCCCCGTAAGCGCGTCGGTTTCAACCGAGTCGCGGATGCTTTTTTCCATCTGAAAAGAACTTCTTGCGATTTCGCCGAGCTCATCCTGCCTGTTTAAATATTTTAAATCAAGCTCGGTCTTAAGCTTGCCGTCCGCAACCTTATTTAAAAATACACGTATTGCCTCAAGAGTCTCGGTCATTTTTGACGCGCTTCTGTATGCGACAAACGCCGCAAGCATCATACCGGGAATCGAAAGGATCAGCACGGGCCACACGGAATTCCATACCATTTTCTTTAATTCGCTGCTTCTTTTTCCGGCTTCAACCATCCCAACAACAGTTCCGTCGCTATTATGAATCGGCACATAAAGAACGAGATATTCTTCTTTTTCCACTGCTGCATTGGTATAGAAGGCTTCTTCACCGTGGGATAACACAAGTGATGCAGTTTCCGAATTTGTGCATAGTCCGCACAATCTGTCTCCGTTTGCGGACCTAAAAGACGTATGTACGCGCATGTCCATATATAATAAGGAAATTTCGGAATCCGTCGCTTCAGCATAGGAATCAATGATCGAGAAGTCATTTGTGATATCCGCATCGCCCTTGTAAAGATCAAAGCTTGAATCGTCGATATAGATTGGAGAAAAATCCCCAGGGTAGCTGATATCGTAAGCAATCAGCACCGATGCGGCGATATCTCCAAGCGTGTCTTTAGTTTGGTTGAATATAGTCTTTTTAAATCTATTATAGCAAAAGCATGTAATCACAATCCCGAATACAAGCACGGGAATAACGGTCGTCACAAGCAGTTTGCGGTAAATTCCCTTCTTTTTCATAGTTTCCTTTCCCAAAACGGCATCTATATCCATTATAGCCCCGACAATTAAAAAAGTAACTATTACGAAATATAAAAAAGTGTGTTCTTACATACACGTAATCGCGAACGCAACGTGAAGCAATATCCTATACAGTAAAAACCCGCAAATTCCGCCACCATGTCGATATGCTGTGGGAACTGTCGAAATGGCACGGTGAGAAGCTGCCGAACGATTAAATTTCAAAAAGCCATTATGATTAACAGGCTCGGTCGCAGATGACCGAGCCGGTTGCTCACTGAGAAGGTGAAGCCGGCATTTTCTACTCGATGCAAAAACTCAAATTAGATTTGCCAAATCATACCTGACTATTTGTAATTATTATGCTATACTATAAACACATTAATCTGGGGGGGTAGTTTATATGTTTATTGGAAGAGAGCGGGAGCTTGCCTCCCTGAACAATTTATATGATTCCGGCAAGTTTGAGTTCGTCGTGCTTTACGGTCGACGTCGTGTGGGTAAGACGGCACTTATCAACCGCTTCATCGACGGCAAGCGTGCAATCTACTTCATGGGCGTTGAGAGTAATGCGAAGCAGAATCTGGAGAATTTCAGTACAAGCATTTTTGAACTTGTCAGCGGAATGCATGGCGCGGAGACCTCCTTCGCTACTTTTCAGGCTGCACTTGACATGGTGTTTCAGCTGTCACTTCATGAGCGTATCGTGCTTGTTATCGACGAGTATCCCTATGTCGCCAGAGCATCCAAAAGCCTTGCATCTACATTGCAGCTGCTAATCGATAAATACAAGGAAAAGTCCAAACTCATGCTGATCCTCTGCGGTTCCTCCATGTCATATATGGAAGATCATGTGCTGGCATACAAGGCACCGCTGTATGGCAGGCGCACGTCCCAGATTAAGCTTCAGCCCTTTGGCTTTGGCGAGACCTGCCGCTGTTTTGCGAATTACTCCGATGAGGAGAAGGCTCTGGCATACGGTGTCATGGGCGGTACGCCGCAGTATCTGCTGCAAATGAGCGACCGCCTCAGTATAGAGCAGAATATTAAGAACACATACTTGAACCCGACTTCTGCAATTTACGAGGAGCCGACAAATCTTTTGAAACAGGAAGTTCGTGAACCAGCAATTTACACGGCAATTATCACAGCCATCGCAACCGGCGCTTCCCGTATGTCGGAGATCTCCAGTAAAGTGAGCGAGAATACAAATGTCTGCTCCATTTATCTTAAAAATCTCGTTTCGCTGGGCATTGTTCAAAAAGAGACCCCATACGGCGAGAAATCGTCCAAGAAGTCGATTTATTCTATTGAGGACAATATGTTCCGCTTCTGGTATCGCTTTGTTCCAGAGAACACATCTATGATTGCTCGCGGCGCGGCTGATCTCGTTTATAAGCGCATTGAGCCGCATCTGTCTGCATACATGGGCAAGGTGTTTGAAGAAATCTGCGCGCAATACCTTTGGAAACTACTGCTTAGTGGAAACTGTCCTATAGAGTTTCAGTCTCTCGGTCGCTGGTGGGGCAATGATCCTCTCCACAAATGTCAGGCGGAAATTGATGTTATGGGCGAGCAGAACAATGATACCGCACTTTTTGCCGAATGCAAATGGACGGCTGAAAAGGTCGATTTGTCTGTTTTGGAAACGCTTGTCGCACGCAGCAATCTGTTTCCGTATCTGAATAAACACTTCTTCCTTTTCTCCAAATCCGGGTTCACAAAGGGTTGCCAGGATAAGGCAAAGGAACTTGGCAATGTGTCACTGGTGACATACGGAGAGATTTTAAAGGCTTTAATCTGAAAAAGACTCACTTATCACGACTTCTTAAAGCAGAGGTAATTCGGAGGTAAATCGAAAAAAATGAAAATCGAGCGGGAAAATTGCTAAAAAAATACGGCCAAGGGAAGGTGAGAAAAAATCAGGGTTCCAAACTTCAGATTTTTCAGCAATTAGTGGATACGCATGAGGAAGCTGAATCACCCATCATATGGTATTTTGAAATAGTCCAGATACTTCTTGAATCTTTCCTGCGCGGACAAGCAAGTATCACGCAGATAACCTCGTTCGTCGCTCCATTCTTTCAAGCCGCGGTAATAGAGTATCTTGATGTCGTCTTCGATGATGAATGGCACAATATTGCTGCGCAGGCATTCCT
>CAVCUM010000038.1:0-12341 GCA_963605385.1 Lachnospiraceae bacterium | reverse complement strand
GAAAATAACCACTCTCGTCAAGAGATTATAAAAGGAAATGTACAGAAAATAAAACTATTAAAAGCTTTGTTTCTTCAGAGTTTCTCGTTTCTTTTTCGTTTAAATGATGTCAAAGATGACGGAAAAAATCCGACTGAAATTTACACAAGATTTTGTGGTCTATTCTTTTGACTTTGACAAGATGGTGTGATAGAATTTTTTTACGATAGGGGAGCTCTATCGTTTCAAAAAAGGTGATTGTTTTGGATAAATATGAATATAAAGTTCGCACAGACGAAATAGAAGGACTTATTAAAGATAAAAAATATAAAGAGGCGGTGGAAATCGCGGACACCATTGATTGGAGAAACGTACGTAATAGCACGATGCTCTGTTCAATCAGCGACCTATACAAGAAGTGCGGTCGTTTCGAGGACAGCCGTGACATACTGCTTATCGCTTATCAGAGAAATCCGGGAGGCAGGATGATTCTTTATTCCCTCTGCGAATTGTCGATAAAGCTCGGAGATGTCTTAAATGCCATAGAGTACTTCAAGGAGTTTACGCAGGTGGCACCGCGCGATACGGGCAGGTTTGTACTCAAATACAAGCTTTATACCGCTCAGGAAGTAGGACTTGACGAGCGTATCGGCATCCTGGAGGACCTTCAGAAATACGAGTGCAAGGAACGTTGGATGTATGAACTCGCCTACCTTTATCATCTGCAGGGGTACGGTGAGAAGTGCGTCGAGGAATGCAATCAGATAGTTCTTTACTTCGGCGAGGGCAAGTATGTGCTTAAGGCGCTGGAGCTTAAGCTTCTTCACGAGCCTCTCACATACGAACAGGATCTTATATATCAAAGACTTACAGACCCTAAGGTTACCGAGGTTTTGGTCAAGGATATCGATCAAAGCAAGTTAAATGCCATCGATTTTCAGAAAGAACTTGCCAACAATGTGGCTGAGGTCATAAATCGCGGAGAGACGGATAAAGAAATCGTTTCGGAAGAAGTAACGGGAAACGGCACTGCGGAAAGCGCAAATGTCGGTGACAGGACGGAGATACTTGAAAGTGTACCCGCATATGGCATAGCATCCAAAGAGGATCTTGGCGATACCCGTGTTTTGGGCAGCGCCTCGTCCGATACAAGGGTTATTAATTCGAAGGAGATTTTGGAAAAGACCTCCGAAAAAGAACCTGCGGTTTCAAAGACGATACTTCCTGAGAAGAGCTACGATGAGATGCGGGGGATAATGCCAAAGTCGCAGAAGAATACAGCCATTCTTTTTCCTAACTATGACGATATGGTCTACACGGACACGGATGGTCAGATTGCCTTTAGCGTGCCTGAGCATTCCAACATTGAAAAGCAGATTACGGGTCAGATTAGTATAAATGAGGTTTTAGTCGAGTGGGAACGCATGAAGAACGCCAACGAAGCAAAATGGCGTGAAGATATGCAGCGCAGAGTCAAGGAACAGGCGGACAACCTCTTCAAGAGCTTTGATGAAAGTACCAAGGACAGCCTGCTTGAAAAGCTTGAAGATGAGGTTACAAGCGGCGCGGATGTAACGCTGACTTCCGAAGAAAAGACGAATATCTCAAATGAGGGGCTGAATGTTTACTCCGATGAAGATATGACGGAGATATCGATAGTCGACGAAGGCAATGAATACGATGAAAGCTATGCAGGTGAGTCTGTATCCGATGAGAGTATAGCTTCTTTGCCAGATGAAGTGCCAGGGGTCATCAACCCAGGCGGAAATCAGCCGGTGCCGAAGGTTTCAGATATCAGAGAGATTATTATTGGTGACACTCTTACATCCGATGAAGCTGAGGATGCTCCTTCAGAGGAGCCTGTGATATTGTCAGAGCCTAAGGAACATTCGGAGTCTGAAGAGGAAGCAGCGGAAGAACGCCTGGATCCTTCACCAGAGGAACTCTATTTTGACAGAGCTTCTTTTTCCAAAGATGAGAGTGAGGCTAGTGTAAACTTAGATGAATCGGCAGCTACACCTTACGCAGAGCCCGATGAAAACGATTACCTTTTTGCTTTTGCCCAAGCAGGTGAAGAACGGGATAAAGAAGATTTACGTTTAATGGAGGAGTCTTCCAATTCTGAAAAGTCGGATATAGATTTCACTAAGGAAGAACACGAAACTGAAGGCGACTTGGAGGTCGAAATTCACGTTACCGACGAAATTGAGCCTGAAGACGATACTGAGGAAGCTAAGGAAGACATTTCCGCTTATGAAGAAACTGTTCTCGAGGAAGAAGCTAAGACAAATGTTACGGATGAAGATTTAAGCGACGGCGATGAAGATGAGGATTTAAAATCGACCGAAGAAAAGGGAGAGCCTTATTTGGAATCGAGAGACGAAGAAGAGCCTTATCCGGAGTCGGAAGGTGAAGAAGAGCCTTATCCGGAATTGGAAGGCGAAGAAGAGTCTTATCCGGAATTGGAAGGCGAAGAAGAGCCTTATCCGGAATTGGAAGGCGAAGAAGAGCCTTACGAAGAAGAGCCTTACGAAGAAGCAAATGAAGCTTCAAAGGTTCGCGAATCGGGCTTCACTGAGGAGCAGGAAGAAAGATTTGAAGCCTTTATCCAGACGGAAGCCGCAAGGGAACAGCTTAGGGAAGCTCTTGAAAGTATTTCGATGGAAAGCGGACGTGGTAATGTCATCATCGGAAGTGAGGATGTTGATGGAGCCGTCGAGCTTGCCAAAGGCATCATAATGGAGCTTTCCGACAAAGAGAAGATCACCGGTAAGGTTGCAAAGATAAAGGCTTCAACGTTGAACGCCAAGGATGCCTCGGAAACTCTTTCAAGACTGTACGACGGAGCACTGATTATCCAGGATGGCAATGAGCTCAGGGAAGAGACGCTGGATGCAATCAGAAAGGTTGCAAACGATCCCAATATCAGAATCTTCATCATACTTACCGCCACAAAGAGGTCAAAGCATAAATTTATCATGAACAATGCAGATTTACTTGAGAGCTTTGACGTAAGTATTGATATAGATGCCCTGTCAAATAAGGAGCTTGTAAATTACGCAAAGGGTTATGCCCACAGTAAGGATTATACGATAGACGAGCTTGGAATTCTGGCACTTCATACACGTATAGATGAACGGCAGACAAATGAGCATTGTGTTACAATTACCGAAGTGAGAGAAATTATTGACGAAGCAATTTCCAAATCATCGAAAAAGAGCGTAAAGCATTTTATGGATGTATTGGTCGGTAAGCGTTACGATGACAATGAAATGATAGTTCTACGCGAAAAAGATTTTACAGAATAAAAACCGGGGGATGAATATGAATCCGATAGCGATAACAGAGACAGACGAATATCTTTTTGCGGAAGGTACCAATTACGAGATATACCATAAAATGGGTGCACATCCGTGTACGGAAGACGGAAAAGAAGGCGTTTATTTTTCAGTTTATGCACCGCATGCCAAGGAAGTATATGTAGTAGGTGATTTCAATAACTGGGCGGAATGGCAGACACCCTTACAAAAGCTTGGACCTGGAGGAATTTGGGCCGGCTTTGTAGAGGAAGCAAAGGAATATGATTTATACAAGTTCTTTATAAAGACCGCAAACGATTCAACGCTTTATAAAGCCGATCCCTTTGCAAACTATGCCGAGAAACGTCCCGGAACGGCTTCGAGAATTATCAATTTAAACGGATTCAAATGGGCAGATAAGAGATGGCTCAACAAGCGCGATAAGGTCGATATGTTTAAAGAACCGCTTGCAATTTATGAGTGCCAGATCGGATCGTTCATGAAGCATCCCGGAAGGGAAGACGGCGCTTATTATTCCTATAGGGAATTTACGGATCGCATAGTAGAATACTGCAAGGAAATGAAATATACCCATATTGAGCTGATGGGAATTGCGGAGCATCCCTTCGACGGTTCATGGGGATATCAGGTGACAGGATATTATGCACCTACCTCAAGATACGGAGAGCCAAAAGACTTCATGTATCTGGTAAACGAGCTCCATAAGAATGGAATCGGTGTGATTCTTGATTGGGTTCCCGCACACTTTGCAAAGGATGCCCACGGCCTTGCCGATTTTGACGGCGAAGCTGTATTCGAACATCCGGATCCGAGGCTTGGAGAGCATCCCGAGTGGGGCACAAAGATTTTTAATTATTCAAAGAATGAGGTCATAAATTTTCTGATTGCCAATGTTTTTTATTGGATAGAAATGTATCATATCGACGGAATAAGAGTTGATGCTGTTGCATCCATGCTTTATTTGGACTATGGCAAGAAGGACGGACAGTGGGTCGCAAACAAATACGGCGGGAATAAGAATCTTGAGGCAATCGAGTTCTTTAAGCATTTAAACTCTATTGTGCACAAAGCATACCCGGGCTTTATGACAATCGCCGAGGAGTCAACCGCCTGGCCTAAGGTAACCGGTTCTGTTAAGGAAGACGGATTGGGATTTTCATATAAGTGGAATATGGGTTGGATGCACGATTTCTGCGAGTATATGAAGCTTGACCCGTATTTTAGAAAAGACAATCATTACAGCATGACCTTTGCCATGAGCTACAATGAATATGAAAATTACATCCTCCCGCTTTCACATGATGAGGTCGTTCATTTAAAGTGCTCCATGGTTGAGAAGATGCCCGGATACAAGGTAGATAAGTATGCAAATCTTCGTGCCGGCTATGCTTTCATGTTCGGACACTGCGGCAAAAAGCTTCTGTTTATGGGGCAGGACTTCGGACAGGAAAGAGAATGGAGCGAGGAGCGCGAGCTTGACTGGTATATGCTTGCAAATCCTTTAAACCGAGGACTCAAGGATTTTGTCTGTGAGCTTTTAAAGATATATCGTGAATATCCGTGCCTTTACAGAGAAGACAACAGCTGGAAAGGTTTTGAATGGATGAATCCGGACGACAAGGACAGGAGTACATTTTCCTTTATCAGACGTTGCGAGGATGATTCAAAATGCCTCTTGTTTGTGATCAACTTCACTCCAATGGATTGGAAGGATTACAAGCTTGGCGTTGTAAAGGCTGGAAAGTATAGCCTATTATTAAACAGTGACGAAGAACGCTTTGGCGGAAACGGTAAGAAGGTAAAAAAAGAGGTTACTGCCGTAAAGGGAAATTGTGATTACAAGGATTATTCAATAACACTTGATATTCCTGCATATTCCGCACTTGTGTTCAAGTATTGAGTTAAGATTACAGTTAAATATGCCGAAATAAAAGGTAAGCTATCCGCTTACCTTTTATTTTTTATAAAGGCTTAAGAAAACCCACTGCCTTTAGGCAGTGGGTGCTCCCCACGAGATGCCGCTTTTAGTAGAGCCGTAGCGAAGCGGATTGCGAATATCATTGACTTTTATTGTATAGGAATTGCATCACAATCTCCCATACTGTAAAAGGTGTGCTGCGTGCCAATGATGCGCACTCGCGCGCATAAGGTATATGCCGCCGATGTGAGCGAGCTCGACGCGAGAGTTTCGCTTGCGAAACTCATTTTTATGAATAATCACAAAGCAGGGAAAATTATGCGAATAACCTTCGATAACATTCAGTCTCTAAATCAATCACAGGAAACAACTTCTTCAAAGACAGAAGGCTTGGGAAGCACCGTTCTTGATTCGAACGGAATTGCCAAGTCATTATCGGACAACAATACCTATGACGGAACAAAGGAGTCGGCTGCGAAGATAAAGGCTACGGCCGCACAGACGGATGCAGAAAAGTATTCCGACTACATGTCCGTTCTTTCGGGCTGCATGTCCGAGGAGGATTTTAACGAGGCAATTAAGAATGGGGAAAATCCTGCTACGATAGAAATAAAAGACGCGGTTACGATTATTGACAGGATAAAGCTCGAAGTTGCAAAGTCGGGGAAGAATGTGGAGGGCTTTACAGACACCTTGGATAAAGAAACCATTGAGGAACTCACGGGACTAAAGACGCTTGCAACCGAAGCGGAGGCTTCGGATGTTACCTTGACTGAGGAAATCTGCGTCGAGATAAAGAATGCCTACGAACAGCTTTCCGAGGTTGATAAAATAACGGATGGTATGAAACACCTTCTTTTGACAGAGGGTGAAGAACCGACAATAGAAAACCTTTATCTTTATAAGCACTCAACGGTTGAATCGGATGATGTGAGGGGTTCGAATTATTTTTATCTTGAGTCCACAGGTTATCTTGCAAAAAGGGGCGCCGAAGCAGATACTACAGACCTTAAAACCGAGATAGCAAACCTTTTGATTGAAAATGACATAAATGTTACCGACGAAAATATAGAGGCATCCCGTTGGCTTATTAAGGAGTCTTTGCCTGTCAATGAAGAAAACATAAAAAAGTTTGAAACGCTTGATGCAATAAAGCTTCCGCTTACAGACAGCGAATTTGCTCACAAGGTAATCATTGCGTGTAAAGAGGGAAAGGCTCCGGCAGAGACGGATCTTACAAAAAATGAAAGCATTTATGACGAAGCAGTTAGGATAACAGGTGAAATTGAATCATTGTGTGATAAGCCGTTTATCAAGGAAACCAGAATCCTTGTGGAAACCGGACTTAAGATGCTCACGGAAGCAAACCTGATGCTTTTAAAGAGTGATTATTCGATAGACACAAAGGATCTTGAAGGCTATGTGGAGGCACTAAAGAATCTTGAAAACACTCAGTCCTTCAGGGAAGCCAAAGAAGTGACCGAAACAACCGAAGTAATCGACTCGATTAAAACGCTCCCGGCTATGGTGATTTCTTCTTTTTCCGCAAGGATAAATATTACAACGCTAGAGGAAATAAACGTGGGCGGTTCGGATTTGAGAGAAAGGTTTAAGAAAGCCGAAATCTCTTACGAGCAGGTTCAGACAGAGGTTCGAGTCGATTTGGGTGATTCAATCAGGAAGGCGTTTTCAAACATTCCGGAGATACTGAGTAATTTGGGGCTTGAAGATAATACCGAAAATGAAAGAGCAGTAAGAATTTTAGGCTATAACAGTATGCCGATTACAAAGGAATCGGTTAACGAAGTAAAGGAAGCTGATACCAAATTGAACAGCGTTCTGTCAAGACTTACACCAGCGGATACGTTAACTCTTATAAGAGACGGGATGTCCCCTTTAAAGATGAGCATTGAGGAGCTTAATAAATACCTTGATGCCAGGGAAGACAATGCTGAAGCAAACATCGAAAAGTATTCGAAATATTTGTACAAGCTTGAAAAGACCGACGGCATTACCAAGGAAGAAAGAAAAGAATTTATAGAGGTCTACAGGATTATAAACGGTATTGAGAAGGGCGACTCACGGTCCGTCGGTGCGGTTGTAAATGCAGGCTGGGAAATGTCTCTTAAAAATTTAAAGACCGCGATGAAGGCGATGGGCTACAAGGGAAGCGATATAACCATCGGCGATGCTTACAATGTCATAAATGCCGATGAAGCAACGGAGAAAGAATGGATCAGAGAAAAATATACCGAGATGAAGGCATCCTTGAAGGCTCCTGAGGAAATCGTAACGGAGCTTGTAAATAACAGAGTTACCATAACCGCGGAGAATTTACAGGCTGCTTTTTGTCTCAGAAAAGAAAAGGGAAATGCTTTTAAGAAAGCTTCGGAAAGTAATAAGGGCGAAGCAAAAGAAGAAGAATTGTCTTTCCTTGAATCCTTTACAGACGAAGAGAGTGCAAAAGAAGCATATAACACACTGATAGACGCTACTAAAGAGGCGGTTTTCAAGGAGTGTATGGATCAGGAAACCTACATGGATGTCAAGGCACTTCAGTTGGTACACAAGCAGCTTTCTTTGGCGCATTCCTACAGTAAATGTGACAATTTCGAGGTTCCTATGGAAATCGAAGGTCGGATAACAAGCGTTAATGTAAAGCTTGTACATGGAGAGGATGAAGAAAGCAATGTTTATATCTCTTTGGAGACGGAGACTTTAGGATCGGTAAACGCAAAGCTTTATGAAGATTCCGAAAGTATAGGCGGATATGTAGCCTGCAATTTAAAAGAAACTGTAACAAAAATAAAGGATGTTGCCGATAAAGTAAGTACAGGGATAAGCGTGGTGTGGACAGAAAATAAAGATTTTGATTTAAAGCTCTCGCGACTTCCCCTGAAAGACAATAAACCGACCGAAACAGCTAAGCTCTATGAAATCGCAAAAAATTTCCTGGAAGCTTTGAAAGGAATCTGATATGAATATTAGCTACAATATTTCTGCAATGATTGCAAACAATGCCTTGAAAGCAAACGACAATGCGGTTACTTCATCACTTGAAAAGCTTTCTTCGGGCCTGAAGGTCAATCATGCCAAGGACAATCCCTCGGGGCTTGCAATGGCAAAGAGGATGAATGCTCAAATAAAGAGTCTCGATACGGCAAATCAGAACTCCGAGGATGGTGTTTCTGTAATTGAGATAGCCGAAGGTGCTCTCGTAGAGATTGAAGAGATGGTTCAGAGAATGAACGAGTTATCAGTTAAGGCATGCAACGGAACTCTTAGCGACGATGAGCGCTTGATGATTGACGACGAGATTACGCAGCTAAAGGAAGAAATAAACAGAATCGCTGAAACGACGATGTATAACGGTCAGACTCTTCTTGACGGAACCTTTGATGTCAAGGGATATACAAGTGAGGCCGACTTAAAGGTTACCACATACAGCGACGAGGTAAGGAGCGGAAAGTATACGATAGATTCACTTTCTTTATCCTACGATGCCGACGGAAATTTGGACCCCGAAAATTCATCAATTTCCATATCGGGTCCCGGTGTTCCGACAAGCGGAGTAACAGCGGAATTTGACGGAGACACGATAACCTTGACCGGCAGCAACGGTTTTGAAATGGAATTTCAGGTAAAGAACCAGCACGCTTTTGACGGAAGCGAATCCATTGACCTTGATATAACCGGACTTGGCGCCATGAATCTTCAGGTTGGTACAAACGAGGGGCAGGAGCTTGGAGTAAGAATTTCAACAATCAGCACAAGAACCTTGGGCATAGATAATGTGGATTGCAAGACAAAGGAAAATGCCGAGGCATTCTTAGAGCAGATGAATACGTCCCTTGCATATGTGAACAGTGCGAGAAGCAGGTTGGGCGCATACCAGAACAGACTTGAGCATACCATCAGCACCTTGGATATCTCGGAAGAAAATATGACCGGCGCATACTCCCGCATAATGGATGTGGACATGTCGGAAGAAATGACGGAATATACCAATAATCAGGTGCTTGTTCAGGCAAGTACTGCGATGCTTGCACAGGCAAATGAGAGACCATCACAAGTGCTTCAGCTGCTGCAGTAATGAAATACGGAGAGATTCATGACAAAAGACAGGATACAGGCCTTTACGCGAAGAATAGTCAATGCAAACAAAACCGAAATGATAGTGATTCTTTATGACATAGGTTTGTATTATATTGACGAGGCTGGCGAATTTCTAAAAAACGGCGAGAGGGTTTCCTTCAGAAACAGCATAGATAAAGAACGTGCCGTATTAAGGGAGTTAATGGGATCCGTTAATACGTCAAATGAAATTGGTCAGAATATTTTAAGTCTGTATATATTTGCAAAGAAAGAATTGACAAAAGCATATATACAGCTTGATGCAGAGCCTCTTAAGGCAGTTAAAAATATTTTTAGTGGTTTGCGTGAGGCATACGACAAAATCAGCTCTCTGGATACCTCGGAGGCCATTATGCAGCATACCGAAAATGTGTACGCAGGTCTGACATACGGAAGAAATTCCCTAAAGGAACAGGTTGCAGGAACCGATTTAAACAGGGGATATTTGGTATAGCATAAGAAATAGGAAGAAACATTTACGAACACATGTTTTTTTGACAATCAAAAAATCAGCTTTTACAAGGGATTGACACATTAAAGTCAGTCCCTTGTTTTTGTTTTTGCGCGTTTTTCACAAAATTAATAAATATCACAAAATGATATTTACAAAAAATAATTCGAAGAATACAATGCACTTACACAGCCAAGTACAACAGATTGGCGGTGATACATTGAAAGTTCTATTTAGTGCCTGTGCCGGTTTGATACTTTTAACGGCGGCAGCAACAGACGTTCGTAAAGGTAAGATACCGAACGTTCTACCGGTTCTATTGTTATTCATTTTCTTTGGGATTGAGACAGTTTCTTTCGTCCTCGGAAATCCAATTTACCAAGCCGAAGAATTGTATGAAAAGATAACAGTAATGCTTTTGGTATTTTTCTTTTTGTATCCTTTCTTTAAGATAGGTCGCTTGGGAGCAGGTGACATTAAACTCATCTGTACGAGTCTATTGTTCGTGGAATTCGAGCTTCAATACGTATTCTTGATATTTGCTATAGGCGGAGTTGCCGGAATTGTCGGAATTGTCAGGAAAAAGAAAAATTTTAAGGTACATTTGGGGTTACCGATTTTGATGTCCTTTTGTCTGGCTGTGTGTGTAGGGACATTAAGGTAGGTCTATGAGGAGGAAAAGTGAAAAAGGTCTTTGTAATTGCGGGGAAAGAGTCGGGCTACATCCATAGGCTGTACGAATACATACTTTCGTGTTATTCGCAGGACTTCGAGATTGTTCTTTTTACAGACGAGGAAGCTTTAGGCAAATATTTAAAGAACATCCATGCGGAGATTCTTGTATGTGAGGAGGGTTTCAGAATTAAGGATAAAGAAAATGTTGAGACCTTTATCGGATTAAGTGAAACTCCCGGTGTCCACGGAATGGTATATAAATATACCGCCTGTGACTCGATAATGAAAAATATAATGGCGATCTGTGCGACCGAAAAACCGGCCGATCCGGTCAAGAAGAGTGCGTCCAAGGCTCTTATTGGCGTCTATACACCGATCAAGCGGTGTTTCCAAACTACTTTTGCTATAACACTTGGACAAATTTTAGCTAAATCACACAGGGTTCTGTATTTAAATTTCGAGAGCTTTTCAGGCTTTGAGATTTTAAGGAACCGGCAGGGAGGAACGGATCTGTGGGACCTTGTGTATTTTAGCGAATGTGAGGAAGGAAATTTCAATTACCGAATAAACAGCATAAAAGAAAAGATTGGGGAACTGGATTATATTTCACCGGTCAAGCTGTTTACCAGATATGAAGAGGTTTCGGCAAAAAAATGGGAACGACTTCTTAACAATCTTCTTACGGCAACTGATTACGAATACATTATCTTGGACCTTTCCGAGTGTGTAAACGGACTTTTGAATATACTTAGGAAATGTACGAAGATTTATACGATTACCGATCCCGGACACATCGCCTCGGCAAAGGTTGCTCAGTATGAAAATTTGCTGCGTACTTACGCTTACGATGAGGTCCTTGAAAGGACGGAAACCATTACTATTCCGACATTCAAGGAAATTCCGAGAGAATTCGAGCTTCTTACAAAATCAGAGCTCGCCTGTTACATTCGAAAGATGCTTGATTCCTCCGAAGGTGCAAGCTATGGATGAGAGACTTCTTAGGATAAAAAAGGAAGTTATTGAAAGCTTGCTTGAAAAATTTGATTTTTCAAAGAATCTTTCCAATGAAGAAATCCTTGGCAAAATAGATGACGAGCTTGTATTTGACCGGTGCGAACGTGACGTCACTTTAGAGGAAAGAATGCTTCTTCGAAAGGAAATATTCAATTCGCTGAGGCGTTTTGACATAATACAGGAATACCTGGACGATGAATCCGTAACGGAAATAATGATAAACGGCTATGAAAGTGTGTTTATCGAACGAGCCGGAGTAATTCTGACGGCAGATAAGAGCTTTGAATCAAAAGAAAAGCTTGAGGATATAATTCAAAAAATTGTTGCAGACTGCAATCGCAGTGTAAATGAGGCATCGCCGATTCAGGATGCCAGACTTTCAAGCGGAGAAAGAGTCAATATAGTGCTTCCTCCGGTCGCCTTAAACGGACCGATAGTCACGATCCGAAGATTTCCCGACAATCCGATTACCATGGAAACCTTAATAAGCTTTAATTCAATCACAAGGGAGGCAGCAGACTTTCTTAAATCACTTGTTAAGGCTAAATACAACATCTTCATCTCCGGAGGAACAGGCAGCGGAAAAACAACCTTCCTAAACGCCTTGTCACAATATATTCCGGAGGATGAACGTGTAATTACAATTGAAGACTCGGCGGAATTAAGACTTCTCAACGTAAAAAATCTGGTTCGTCTTGAAACAAGGGCGAAAAACAACGAAGGCTGCGTTCCGATTGATGTAAGAGACCTTATAAGGGCGGCACTCAGAATGCGCCCCGACAGAGTAGTGGTAGGAGAAGTCAGAGGCGCCGAGGCGATTGATATGCTGCAGGCAATGAATACGGGACAT
>CAVCUM010000037.1:0-12375 GCA_963605385.1 Lachnospiraceae bacterium | reverse complement strand
GCGAGGTACCAGTTTACAAGCCCAGGTCATTTACCACCTCGGTAGATGGCCTTTTTCTATGCAAAAAATAAAGGCTGTAAAAAAAACCTATATTCCGATATCTGGTGCACATGCACCTGTACTCGGAGTAAAAAAGCCTGCATCTATTGACTATTGTATTGCATATTGGGTAAAATATATTCCGACAGTAGGTGCAACTGCACCGGTTTTCGGAATGGAGGATGCTCTATGGAAATAAAACGTGATCTCTATTTGGACAAGTTGATACGGAAAAAGAAAAACGGACTGATAAAAGTAGTGACGGGAATAAGAAGATGCGGAAAATCATATCTGCTATTTCATCTTTTTCATGATCATCTCTTAGACAGTGGTGTTGCAGAGGACCATATTATTGAAATAGCACTTGATGACCGTAGCAATAAAGAGCTGCGAGACCCAGACGTCATCTTAAAATATATAAAGAAAAATATTCAGGATAAAGGGGATTATTATATTATTCTTGATGAGGTACAATATCTGGACGAATTTGAAGATGTTTTAAATAGTCTGCTGCATATTCGCAATGTGGATGTGTATGTAACGGGCAGCAATTCTAAATTTCTATCATCTGATGTTATTACTCAGTTTCGTGGACGTGGAGATGAAATTCATGTCTATCCTTTAAGCTTCTCCGAATATATGTCTGTATACCAGGGATCACAGGATGAAGCGTGGGATGACTATCTTGTTTATGGCGGTCTTCCACTCATCTTGGTGATGGAAAAATCCGAGGACAAGGCAGAATATCTTAATTCCCTCTTTCAAGAAGTTTATATCTCGGATATCGTTGAGCGCCATAATATACGAAACAAAGCGGAGCTGGATGAACTGGTGGATGTCCTTGCTTCGGCGATAGGAAGCTATACGAATCCAACTAAGCTTGTTCGGACATTCAAAAGTGTTAAGAATAAGGATATCAGCGATAAGACGATTAAAAATTATACAGATTATCTGATTGATTCTTATCTTGTCAGCAGAGCGAATCGCTATGATATCAAGGGGAAAAAGTACATTGGAAAGCTGTCAAAGTATTATTTTGAAGATGTAGGACTAAGAAATGCAAGATTAGGTTTCCGCCAGATTGAGGAATCGCATTTAATGGAGAATATTATATACAATGAACTAAGGGTTCGAGGATATCATGTGGATGTCGGTGTAGTTGAATATTATGAAACCAAGGCAGACGGAAAACGGGGAAAGAAACAATTGGAGGTGGATTTCGTTGCCACAAAAGGAAGCGAGAAATATTATATTCAATCTGCATTTGCACTTCCAACCGCAGATAAAGTAAATCAGGAACAAAGAGGCCTTTTGCGTATCCCTGATTTCTTCAGAAAAATCGTTGTTGTTGGAGATAACATTAAAGTGCGTCGCGATGAGAATGGAATTATTACAATCGGACTAAGGAATTTCCTGCTGGATGAAAATAGTCTAAAACTGTAATCAATAATTTATTTATGTCCAATTACAGTATCTTTTCTCAACTTGTGAACTGCTGCGAGACAGGACTGTTCAATCGAATCCTTTTCGAGATTGAGTACAACAGGAGAAAGAAAAATGATGACGACCCGGGCGTAAGGATTAAGACCAGTCATCGTAGCGCTCTTGCAGCATAAAATAAGAGAAAATTTTCTGAATTTAGATCTTTCCGTGTAAGCCTTTTCGAAGCTTAACGGTTTCTCAAAATCAGCCAGGCACAACCATCTAAACGATATTGCATAAAGTTTACTACCTACGAAGAGCGGAAAGAAATCCGATTAGGTGATTTTAAGGCAGCCATGTTCTGGATGAAAGCAGAGTCATGCATAAAGGCGAAAGTATCGGTGCAGAAAGACTTTATGATAGAGTAGGTACTAAGGCAACTGCTAAGATTGCACTTGTTACTGAGAGTGGAACGATTTCAAAGTATGTAGTGGTAGTTTTAATAAGTCCATCTTTTTTACAGGCAAAACATCTCATCGTTCTGTTCGTTTTTTAGAAGACAATTTCGGCACTGAGTTTTCCGTCCTCAAACTTAACGGAATCGGCCTGCTTTTCGATTATTTTGGCGGAAAGCAGGTCATATGACTCGAAGGCCGGAAAATCTTCTTTTATACAGGGGCTTTCGAATCCAAGACGTATGGAACCAAGTTTTTCGGAATACTTCATCGTAAAATGTATGTTGCCATCCTCTGGAAGAATGTGGAAAAGCTGGTTATATATGATTTCCTCGCAAAGCAGGGTGCAACGGTGGATTTTGGCCTCATTTAGTAACTGGTTCTTCATGAAGTTGGAAAGCATGCCGAGGAACTCATAGAAGTCGAAGCCTTCTTTTGAAATCTCATAAGCAAATTCACGGATTCTGTAAATGAATTCTTTGGTCTTGGGCTTCGCAGGATGATGGAAGATCTGCTCTGGGGTTCCGTCTTCGTAAATACCTTTTTCATCCATATAGAATACGCGGTTGGCTACATTCTCCGCAAAGTTCATCTCGTGCGTGACGATGAGCATAGTCATACCGGAGTCCGCAAGGCGCTTTATAACAGCCAGAACCTCGCCTACCATTCGTGGATCGAGAGCAGAAGTAGGCTCATCAAGAAGTATCACTTCGGGTTTCATGGCAAGAGTTCGTGCAATGGCGGCACGCTGCTTCTGACCACCTGAAAGAGCGTCGGGGTAGTGAAGGGCGTGACCGGCAAGGCCTACTGTCTCAAGAAGTTCCATTCCTTCGTCATAGGCCTGCTGCTTGTCAAGTCCGAGAAGATTCATGGGCCCCAGCATTACATTCTCTATAATTGTCATATGGGCAAAAAGATTGTAGTACTGGAAGACCATCCCCATTTTCTGACGAAGCTTTGCAAGCTGTTTTTTGTCGGCAGAGGTGATATCATGGCCGTCTATAAAGATTTTTCCAGAGGTCGGAGTTTCGAGCATATTTATGCAGCGTAAAAATGTGCTTTTTCCGCAGCCGGAAGGACCGATTATCGAGATGACATCGCCTTTTTTTATTTCAACATTTATATTCTTCAGAATCTCATTTGCATAGCTTTTTGAAAGACCTTCTATCTTTATCATTTCGTTACGACTCCTTTCAAGATGGTGCTTTTCTTTCGAAGCTTGGGCTTAAACTTTCGCTGAAGAAGTTTCAGAAGAGAGAGCACAAGACAAATAATCAGAAAATAAATGATGGCCGTTGCAATGAGCGGAAAGAATGCTTCGAATGTACGGCTTCGCACCATGTCGGAAGCTTTTGTAAGATCCATGATAGCGATGTATCCGACGACGGAAGTTGACTGTATAATAGTCGAAAATTCCCCGGCATAAAGGTCAAATATGTGAGATGCGGCCTGTGGGAGCACGATCTTGCGGAATGTGGCAAACTGGCTGAAGCCGATTGCGGCAGCTGCTTCAATCTGACCTTTGTCTACGGATTCAAGACCCGTCTTAAAGACACCCGAAAGATTGGCGCCGGATACCAATCCGAAGCCGATTATCGAGATGAATACGGCGGAAATATCCACATTTCCGAACACAATATAGTAGAGAATCATGAGCCATACTAGGATAGGAATTCTTGTTACGATCTTGCAGTAAATTTCAACAATCTTTCTGACAACTTTGAAACGACTCATTTCTATCCGGCACAGGAGAATTCCGACAAATGTCGCCAGAATGAAGGCCATGACACTTATAAGAACTGTTACTCCGAGACCATTCAAAAAGAGCAGCCACCTGTTTTCTGTGATGAATGTTTTGATAAAGCTTGTCTTTAGCGAATCTATGAATCCAATGCTGCTTTCTCCATCCTGATAGCGGATGACAATGATATGCTCGGTCATGTACTTGTCAGTATATTCAACCGTCTGAGCACGTTCATCAGTATAGGAAAGGCTGGTTATAACGTCAATCTTCCCGCTTTCCATGGCGGAAAACACTGCATTGAAATTCATTTCGACGATTTCCAGCTGCATTCCGAGCTCGTATGCGATGCGCTGCATCATTTCTACGTCAAGGCCGACGATCTCATTGTCGTGGATGAAAGAGACCGGTTCAGAGGTTGCGGAAATGGCAACTCTTAGGACAGGGCCTTCGGTACATTTCGGAATGCCATCCATGGAATAGTTTCCTGAAAGCCATTTGTCTATGATCTCTTTTGTGGTGCCGTCTTTGTTGAACTTTGCAAGAACTGAGTTGATTTTGTCGCGGAGTTCGGTGTTGCCTTTTTTTACGGCAAAATAATCCGGATTTTCAGTAACCTCAGACGTGCCGTACTGGTATCTTGTATCAGTGTTCAGGTACACCGAAGATGCGATGTCCTGTGTAACGATATAATCAATCTTTCCGGTGCTGAGTGCCGTGTAAATATCGGGAAATGTGGCATAGCCATAGATTTCAGCGTCCGGGAATATCTTGCGAATCTGCTGCTCTGCGAGACTGCTGTCTAATGTTCCGAGCTTTTTGTCGCACAAAAGATCGTATATATCATCTGCAGCAAGATCGAATGATTCGGCATTGCCAGTAAAGCCTGTGAAGGTGGAGTCCTCTGTGGAAATGATTGAATAAGTCACGGTATTCTGAGAGGCTGTGCTGCCTTTGACAGAGTTCTCCTCCGAAGTCGAAGATGAGTTATAAGTAGAAGATTCACTAATAAGACCGGAGCCAGAATCTGCAAGGCATGCGGCTGAAGTGCCGATAAGAATTGTACTTATGATGCCAAGGCCGACGAGCGCGCGAAGGATTTTTTTCATAAGAAGGATCTCCTTTGTAAACAATGATGGTGACCGCTTAAGTGTTAGTCCACATTGCATACGCAACAAGGTTGTCACAGATGCTATTATAACATAGTGGAAGGGCGTAAAATATATGCAATTTCTTCCATAACGATGTGGAACTTTTCAAGTTTTCTAACCGCCTGATAAGCTACGGTCTTTTCCCAATCCTTCTTGGGCAAGCCCTTTTAAAGCATGCTCCACTTTTTAATTTGATTGGAATATCGCCGTGCTCGATGTATTTTGTCCCAATTATAAGTAGTTCATGTAGACACAAATTAACCTCCTAAGTGGCATTATGAAGGTTGATTTACTCGCCGTTATGACGCTTGCGTAGATATGCTTGCGTTCGATTAAAAAATTCCCTGTCCATCTTGATTTCTTCATACTTTACTCATAGAATAAACAAAGAAAAAGAAACATACGACTTCTGAGGAGCCGCCAATGGCGGCTTTTCAAAAACATGCCGGTTAGAGTAGGCTAACTATGCAGCCGGTCCGCTTTTTTCTAATCTAATTAATTCATTCATCACGGGAGGGTTTTTATATGAAGTATAACGGCTTTTATTTTTGGATGTTCAAGGGCTCCATGAAAAAGGTTCTGATTGAGAAATATGACAAAGCGTATGCGGATGAGATCATGAAAAAGAGCAAAACGGTCTATCGGCAGCTGGTCGAGCAGGCAGACGACATCGGCAGTGACAATCCTATGGCGTATAATGAGCTGTTCGCGCTGGCTTTTGTCGCGCCGTATCTGGCAAGCGAAAAGAAGATTCCTCCGGAGACGGTGCAGGAGATGATGCGCCGCTCCCTCTATCATATCAAGTGGTACTTTGCCAGAACGGATCTGAACACCGCCAAGGGCAAGGCGGAGAACAAAAAGAGTATCGTGAAGTATGCCAAATGGTACACTCCGGAAAAGGAGCAGAGGTATCCGACATCCTTCAAGGTGGATTTTGAAGGACAGCCATATGACGGCGCCTGCTATTACCGCATCACCCGCTGTCCCATCTGTGCCTATACCGGGAAGCTTGGTGTTTCGGAACTGATGCCGCTTCTGTGTAAGCTGGACGAGGTGATGATTTCACTTCAGCACGGCGTACTGCACCGCGAGCAGACGATCGCCGGCGGCGGCGAATACTGCGACTATTTTATAGTCGGAGACAGGGAATAAACGGAAGTCGAAATATAAAATGCACTTTTAAATGAAAAAGTAAATGTTACATTAACCATTATTTTTGAAGAGGGTGTTATTATGACTTTAATATGTATTTTAATTTTCCCGTTTGTGTACTCTGACGGCTCGAAATATGTGGGAGAAATGATTTGAGGAAATTAAAAATTCAAAAAATTACTATAGTATTTTGCCTTATTGCTTTACTTGCAGGCTGCGGAGAAATGGAAAACGAATCGGCTCCGACGGAAAAACGCGATAACTCATATAGATCGGCACTTTGAACTGTACTTTTTAAACGACACATCGTGGTGTAGACTTAAGCCACCAAGACCAAACAAGGGACGTTTAGAAGGAGAAATTGTATGAAACAGCACGTTAATGGTGTGGAACTTTTTACTAAGATTTTTCTTTTATGGTGCATTGTGTCGCCGATAATTGTATTTATTTACCTTGCAAACCTTTGGGGCGAAATGAAAGAAGAACAGGTACAAAAGGATGCAGAGTGGAATCGACGTCATCACACGACCACATATTACAGCACTCAAAAGAAATCATCCGGCTCCTCAAGTTACTCAAACAGCAGCAAAAGCACGGGTAGTCATAAGAGCTCTGGCGGTAAGAGCAATTTCGATAACGGCTACGATGAAGGATATGATGATGTGTATGACAACGAGGATTATGATTGGGACAGATATTTAAATGATGATGATTATGCTCTCGGTGTTGACGACGCCATGGATGAACTCGACTGGTAGTGGATTAGGAGCTTGGAGACATGTGATTTCAAAAATAAAATCAAGCAATAGTGTGTAAATTACCTGCTTAGCAAAAAGACTGCAGATGTCGTGACTGTCAGAATACCGATTATCCCGGGATTCACCGGAGCCAAAGAACAGGAACAGGCAAAAGAAAAACTTGCAAAAATGGGCGTAAAGCATTTGAGCATAAATAATCCCACTAGCTTGTTTTTTGCCTGGCTAGTGGGAAATGGATGCAAGTGTCGGAACTTACTTTTAATTATTTGACTGTAACTGTCGTTATGTATGTCCTTGCCTGTCTGTTGTTAAGTATAATGGTTACCTTAATCCTGGCCTTGCCTGATGCCTTAAAAGAAACTTCACCATTAGAGTTTACATTAACAATATTCCTATCAAGTGACTTGTAAGAAATCTTCTTAACTGAAGAATCGTAAGCATCTGTATTTATTTTAACAGTAGCCTTGTCACCCTTCTTACCGGAAATCTTAGCAATCTTAACTGAATTAAGTGCCTTTATTCCTATAGCCTTTTCCTTAGCTACAGTAACAAGCTCAAACTTAGTTCCGCTAAGTTTAGATAATGGAAGAACTGCGTTTCCGTTCTTGTCTATTTTAATGGCCGGGAGGTTCACTACCTGAGCTGTTTTGTCAGATTTATCTACTACCTTAAGAATATTGCCTGCTGTAAGAAGTGCTGTATATACTGTAACGCTCTTATCTGCCTTCTTAAATGTAATTAAAACATTAGCCTTGCCTGCTGCCTCTGTTACTGATTTTACGGCTTCGCCAAGGAATGTAAGCTTTCCAGCATTCTTTGTGGTGTCTTCTACTATTGCTGTTGTCTTACCGCTTGCAGTATCTACTGTAACTGTAGCCTTAACTTCATCTGAAACCTTGATTTTAAAAACAGTCTGTGTCTCATTTACAAATGTAGTTGTTACAGTGTTACCCTGTGAGTCTGTCTTAGTCTTAGTTTTAGCATTAGTATTAGTCTTAGTCCCGGTTATTGTATTTGTTGTTGTGTCGTTCTTTTTAGTTGTATCGTAATTGTTTTCAGTAGTTGTTTCGGCAGGTACTGATTTATTTGCTGCTTTGATATTAAGTACCAGCGTCATTTTCTCATAGTTTTTCGTATTGACCCTTACAGTAATCTGACCAATTTTGCCCTCTTTAGTTGTATTCACCTGCAGAATCGGCAGACTGAGCACACCGTTTTCATCAATCACGGCACCGCTCGTATAGTAGCCATTCTTCAAGTCCACTACCGGCTCGCCGTAGGTGATTTCACCATAGGTCGCCGGAGCAATCAGCTTTGGCAGAAGCGTTGTAAGATCATAGGTGTAGGTCTTTTTAAGATCGTTTGTCACTTCAAGAGCTCCGTCTGTCGTCAAAGGCGCTTTAGCCTCTTTGATGGAGCCTTTCAGTTTGCTATCGAATTTTTTCTCTTTTGTACCATTATCAAATATGTAATTTCCATTTGTAAGCTCGATTGTTGCAGTAATAGACTTCTCTTCTCCAGCTGTGGCATCACCAAAGTTTGCGGCTTTTACCGTGTAATCCGTACCCTTTGTGAGCTTGACGCTGCTTTTAGAAGAAGCATCAGTGTAAAACTCAAGGGTTTCCGGCACTTCATCTGTCATGTCTGTTGTGCCGTCATAGGTCTTCTTCAATCCCGAAGTGTCCTTACCGGTTTTTAGTTCGTACAATACACCCGTCACGTTTTTTTTGACCTCTTTGCTGAGTGAATAATTGTCAAGAGTTGCAACGCATTTAAAGGTATAGCCTCCTTCTTTATAAGAAAGATTTGAAAGCGTCACCGTATTTCCTGTTTTTCCTTCTAGCTCTTCGTTATCCTGGTACCACTGGTAGGTAACGTCGTCTGTATATGTCTCCAACTTCGTTGCTTCCGCCTTAAGTGTCAAAGTATTTCCATATTTTCCGCCCGTCGTTGCGCTGACCTTAAGATCAGTTATCGGTAACTGTGCGACTGTGGCTGTTTCGACATCTGACAATAATTCACCGCCTTTTTGCGCCAGTTTTTCTTCTTTGAGCCATGAGCCATCTTCATCTTTGAATCCATAGCCATCCGCCAGCAAATCCCCAAGCGAAGTATCGGCGGTTGTCCGGATAATAATATATGTGCCGCCTTTTAATATTCCTTTGAGTGAGCATGCTTCCAAGTATTTGACAGTCCCGGTTCCGAATACAAGCAGATTAGCACCGCCTGTTTCGATATTGATTCCAGACTTTCCATTCAGATCAATCTTGCAGTTTGCTCTTTTTAGGGTAAGATTATCCTCCAGCAGCTTGATTGAACCATCATGGTCAGACGCGTATTTCAAGGCAGAGTCGATGGTTTTAGTCTCATTCTCACCTGACTCTGCCAGGAAGTAATAGGTATTGCCGCTTGTGGTTGTAACGACAGCTGCACTCGATGCTGCGGAGATATCTGCATTACAGTAATCGCATTTTTTGTCTTCATTCGCATCCATATATAAATTGCATTTCACGACGGAGACGTTTTCAAGACTACTTCCGCTTTGAATCTTGCTATCGTATGACACAAAACTACCATCTGTTTTTTTGAATGCATAACCATCTGCCAGCAGCATGGCCATCGTAATGGAATCGTTTCTACCACTGGAATATAAGATTTTCCCGTAAGAACCACCCATCAGTCCAACCTTCAAATCATGCTGTATATTACTAAAATTCAGCGTTCCTATCTTCGTTCTTTCGGATTTGGGACCGATGAATGTAGCATCCTTTGATGAATTGCTATCTCCACACACAAGCACCATCGTAATCTCGCCGCTTTCCCAGGCGCTGAGATCCAACGTGCCTGCACCATTTTGATCAGCATCAACGCTAATCATTGCATACGTACTGTCAGTTTTTTTTAAATCACCTTTACCAGTAATTTTCAATGTAGCATTTGAACATGTACTGCTTCCATCATAACCAACCTTGATTACACTTTTCCAACCACTATCAGCAGCTGTAAAGTCAAATCCGTGCAAATCAAGTGTAATCGTTTTGGATTGGCTTTCATTATTAGTGAACACTTTTATCATTTTGTTGGGGTTGAGTGTAACATTCTGCTTAAGTACAATCGTCTGACCATCAGCTGCAGCCTCAAAGGCAGCCTCGATGGTGTCATATGCTGTATCTCCAATTGTTGCCTGCGGTTCCTTATCATTCGCAAGCACCGACACTGGCATCATCAGAAGGCTTAGCGCGAAAGCAATAAACATACCCATTAGCTTCTTTTTAAAATTATTATACATACCCTTCACTCCTTGTACTCTAAATCAATCCATTTATTTCAAATACTACCCTACGGAAGGGTACTTTCGTGAATTTAAAAGTGCCCATTTCCGGTTGAAAATTTATATATGAAGATTGATTTTGCAAAAATTATCTACGTCTTTTTCCTTATTTTGTAATTATTCTAACATGGATTGCGGTAAATGTCCCATTTTTTTTAATATTTAGAGGGGGTTGTTACTATAAAATAGAAAAAAATAACACATTCTTTCATGTATAATATTCGAGCGGATGCACATTAAGAAAACCCGGCAAGTACCTATAGGATGCCGATAGCGGCATGGGAAAAAGCAATCAAAGCAACTCGCCGAATAAATATTTCTTTATCCTATAAAAGTGAATAGGGTAAACGCACTCTAAAAGATATTTCGGCAATAGCATATCAAAATATCTTTTGAAAAACCTGAAAAATGGCTCCCAAGCGATGCATAATAAAAGAAAATTTAAACCGAAATATCTGTTAGGAGAGGTAATCGCCATGGGGAAAATAAAAAGAGACTATTATCTGGAGCAATTGAAAAAAAGGAAAATAGAAGTACGCATGCCCCTTAATCATAACCATAGGTGCAGAAAAGTGTGATTTCAACTTAGCATGCAACACAAAACCAGATATAATAAACATTGAACTACTGACTTCACGGGCCGGTACAAAAATAATCGGTGAAGGATATGAAACAGAAGGAGCCGGGTTACTTTGTGATTGGAGCAAAGCTTATTCGTAAGTGCCGGTTAGAACGAGACGACTTATAACGGCTTTTGGGGTGATAAAGAACAAATTTCAGGAGAATGAAAAAATGAGCATAGAAAGATTTATTAAGGGTCACAATTCAAATTACGAAACAGCTCTTAAAGAAATAAGGGCGGGTCACAAGCGCAGTCATTGGATTTGGTATATTTTTCCGCAGATTCACGGACTTGGAATGAGCCGGACTTCTCAAATGTATGCCATTCAATCTGCAGATGAAGCGAAGGAATATATGTCTGATGAACTTCTTCGCAACCATATGCTTGAAATATGTCAGGCCTTGCTTGATTTGGAGGAGAACGATCCGACTGATGTCATGGGGTATCCGGATGATTTAAAACTTCGGTCATCCATGACTTTATTTTTCAAAGTGACTCCTGAATACGATATTTTTCAGAAGGTACTGGACAAGTATTACAACGGTGAAAAGGACAGAAGGACTCTTGAAATTCTGGAAAAAGAAAAGAAGTAGTCCAATACCCACTAAATGGCGGAGCCTATCTCAGGGACGAGATAGGCTTCATTTTTTTATGTAGTAGGAAATGTCGTTGGAATTTCATATTACATAAAAAGCCCTACCGGGCAGGATTGCACTGCGGCTGAAAGGCAGATGTCGCTTAAAGCGGCCCACTGCAGGCGGAGAATCCTACAAAGCAGGATTCTTATATAGGAAAATGTCGTGTTTGCATGGGCGTTGGTGTCTTATGTATGAGCCAGGTACATAGAAACATGACTGTAGATTCGTCACGAAACGATTGAAAAAATAAAAAAAGGCCGTCACATAGAGTGCAATCTTTAATAACCCGTCACAATATGATGAGCCTTGACAAAAAGTCAATCATGGTGTGTTCTTCCGACCGGAACCGCCGCCAATTATCATATTTACAGAATAACGGGAGATAATTTTTGTGGCAAAGATGATTGACAGAAAGCCGCCAACCGTCTATATGATGGAGGAGGGCAAAAGAATAAAAAATTTTAGGGAATCGCTTCATATGACTCAGTCAGAGTTTGCAGAACTTATTGATAAATCTGTGGTTCAGGTGGGCAGATATGAGCGTGGCTTAAGCCAGATGCCTGATGAGATAAAGGATTTCCTACATAAAGAATATCGTGTTGATATGAATTACATAGTCTCAGGAGACAAAACTTCCAACCTGCTTGAGATTGACATGAATATTCACAAGATCAGTGATGACGTACTATATGCTTACTACGAAAGCATTCACAATGAACTTAAGAACCGCAGAGCTGATGGCAAAAAAGTGTAACAGGCCATACCGGGTGTCATTAAGCCCTTTGTTTCGCCCAGTGTAATACCGATTTGTCCGATATTTTTATAATTCCAATGAATATGCATTCAAAAAAATCGGCGCAACTGTTTAAAAGATATTTCGGTTAATTTTCCCCAAAATATCTTTTAGACTATTTCGACATTATAAAAATCAATCGATGACAAGATTGCCCCAATATGCTAAACTTGCAAGTGTAAAGGGGTTGACAGACATGGTTAAAAGGGTGAAAGTTTTTCAGTTCAGTTCAGTTCAGTTCAGTTCAGTTCAGTTCAGTTCAGTTCAGTTCAG
>CAVCUM010000036.1:0-13059 GCA_963605385.1 Lachnospiraceae bacterium | reverse complement strand
TGCAACCATAAAAGAAATGCTCGCTATCGCAGAATCATCACGGCAGTGAGCAGTTGCACCAAGAGAAAAGGCCGCAGCCTCCATAATGGAGGTTGCGACCTATCCCTCATAAGAAAATACATCCTTATGAACGTAAACCCTTAGGTTTAAAGGGGTTTTAAATTTAACAGAGGCAGTAGGAATCGAACCCACATCGATGGTTTTGGAGACCACTGTTCTACCTTTGAACTATGCCTCTAAAGTCGATTTCGAACCGACTAAAAAACTATAACACAAATCAGGTGCTCGTGCAAGCGTATTTTAGATAAAAACATAAATTGCAATCAGGCAGGAAATCTCTTTCTTCCTTGAAAAATCCCTCCAGAAGTGCTAAATTTAGCATATATACGAAATATTACGAAAATTTGTCAAATCCGGGGGTTATATGGAAAGGCTTAAAAGAGGAGCGGGAATATTACTTCCCGTGGCAAGCTTGCCGTCAAAGTACGGTATCGGAACTATCGGTATTGAGGCTTACCATTTTGTTGATTTATTGGTGGATTTAAGATTTAAATACTGGCAGGTACTTCCGCTTGGACCCACAGGGCTCGGGGACAGCCCGTACCAATCTTTTTCCGCTTTCGCGGGGAATCCCTATTTCATCGACTTAGACAGCCTTATTTCAGACGGGTTACTTAAATCTGAGGAAATCAGTCAGTACGGTTGGGGCAATTCCACCAACAGAATAGATTACGCAGCAATTTTTCATAATCGTTTCAAGGTTTTGAAGCTTGCTTTTTCACGCTTTAACAGAGAGGATGAAGAGTTTTTTTCTTTTTGCGAAAAAGAAAAACGCTGGCTTGACGACTACAGTGTATTCATGGCCGTAAAGGAAGCAAGCGAATATGTAAAGTGGCAGAACTTCGCCGAGGGTTTAAGGGAGCATAGAAGTGTTGCTATTCAGAATTTCAATGCCTCACATTCGTCCGACGTGCAGTTCTGGAAGTTTGTGCAATTTAAGTTTTTTAAGCAGTGGGAAAAGCTAAAGACCTACGCAAATGACAGGGGAATATCGATAATCGGTGAAATCCCCTTATATGTTTCGGAGGACAGCGCAGATGTGTGGGCCCACAGAGATTTGTTTATGATAAACAAAGACGGAAGCTTAAGCGAAGTCGCCGGATGCCCTGCGGATGCGTACACAAAGTCCGGACAGGTATGGGGGAATCCTTTGTACAACTGGGAAACCATGGAGAAGGATGATTTTAAATGGTGGCAGGAGCGAATTTTAATAAACACAAAACTTTATGATGTCATCAGGATAAATCACTTTGTCGGAATTGTGAAAAACTACTGCATTGCGAATGGGACTTTGGACGCTTCACTTGGCAAATGGAAGAAGGGACCCGGAAGGCTTCTTGCAGATGCAATTACAAAGGCAGCCGGAGATAAAACAATAATCGCGGAGGACTTTGGAACTGTTCTGATTCCGCAGGTTAAGAAGCTTATGAAGAAGCTTGACTGGGCGGGCATGAAGGTTTTACTGTTTGCTTTTGACAAGGATCCTTTAAACGAATACCTTCCACACAATTACGAGGATTCAAATTGTGTTGTTTATACCTCCACACATGACTCAGATACCGTTATGGGTTATTTTTCGGACAAGAATGATTACCAGCTTGCATTTATGTACGAATACCTTGGAATTCACAGGAAAGAAGAAATCTGTGATGCCTTTATAAGGCTTGCCTATTCTTCGATTGCAAATGTTGTAATTTTGCAGATGCAGGATATTTTAGGACTTGGAAACGAGGCGCGTATGAATCATCCGGCGACGGTCGGGGAGAACTGGAGATGGAGACTTTGGAACGATGCCATTTCCGAGGACAGACGCGAATGGCTCAGAACCATGGCAAGCATATATAGGAGGTAAAAAATAATCCTGCCAGGCAGGATTATTTTTCGCCATATAGGAAATTGCTTCGCAACCTCCTGTATGGTAAAAAAGGAACTACGTGCCAAGTACGAATATTTTTAGACATTTTTAGACAATAGAAATGACCAAGCATAGCTTGGTCATTTCCGTGTGTAAAAGGGGAATTTTCTCGGTATAGCTTCAGTCGAAACCAAAACTATAACTATAATCTAACGCAAACTATAGTTTAAAAATACAACGATATCAACTACAGATAACACAATTACACCTCCGACTATTCCTCGACTGTTCCCTCTAAATAAGCGCGATGCACTTGAAGCTCGGGAGTAATGGGCTCGCCGGAATTTTTAAGCTTCACAAGGATATTGTCAAAAGAATGAAGCTTCTGGGTTGTTTTTATATCATAGCGTTCAATCAGCTCCTTGAAGATAGGATTCGGAGACAGCCTGTCCCGTAATGACTTGGGGAACGGACAGTAAGTAAGCAGGATTGCCCTTGCTACTTTGTTCAATCTCGGAGAACCCGTTCCTTCGTAAAGTACCCAGGTAATGTAGTCACGTACGAACATTTCCTTGAAAGAATTCTTTGCCTTTACCAGGGACTGCTTGATTTTTTCTTTGGCATCTATGGAAAGCTCACTGTTCTTTCTATAAAACTGTATATAATCAAAGTATTCACTCGTAAGCGAACGCTCACTTACGTCGTTCCAGCGTGCCCCCTGTTCACGTTTGCACATTTCCCATCTGAATTCGCCGATTAGCCTTGTGACAGTGGTCTGAAGGTCCTCCATATGGAAGGCGGATACCATGAATCTTGCGGGAGTCGTACGCTTCTTTCCCTCGATTTCCTGCCACATAATTCCTCTGGTACCGGCATTCGGGAAGAGTATCACATTCGGAGTTACCTTCGTGCAGATAAACTGATTGGCTATGTGGGCGCGCTCATTTACATAGATTGTTTCTCTGTAAAAAGCACCGTAATCCACCGCCTGCACCTTCTTAAGAGCATCGATCACGGCATCGACCGTTACCATGCAGTTTTGAAGAGGCTTAATAATATCGTCCTCGCATAAAAGGGGAGTAAAAGTCGTGATACGGCCGTAAGTAATCTTGTTAACGGTTTGAAACATATTGGTAAGCTCGTACAAAACTCTTTCGCCGGGATCTCTTGCAAGGCGCTTTTCAAGCTCGGGCGGAATCTTTCCCTGCATCTTCAATTCGTGAAGGTGGGTTAAGAAGTCGGCATCGTACTCGTTTCGGCTCGGGTCCTTGTGAAGATGGTAAATTTCCATGAGCCATTCATAGGCCGTGTATATACTAAGCTCTGGGTCACCCTTAAAATCGTCAGCAATTGTATAAAGAAAAGCAGCGTTATTAGGACCTGCAAGCTCGGCATCGACAAAGCCGAAATTGAAGAACATTTTCATGACCTTCGGAAGATTTTGATCCTTTACACTTAACTGGAAGGCTTCTTCGTAGAGCTTGTAAAAAGAAGAGGTAAGAGCTTGCCTTAACTTTCTCGAAGCATCGTCGGTTGCACCTTTATCGGGCATACGCTTGTATTTTGCAAGGTTTATCTTGAATTCGTTCTTAAATTCATCAGACATATCTGCGTAGTCGAGGATGGTGTCGACAGCTTCGGAAAGATCGACTCCGGCAGCTGAATTCAAGGCAGAATTTGCGGATGCAATCTGAGAAGGAATAAGCAGCTTTCTTTCGTCATATTGTTTCTTACGCATTTCAATTACGGATTCGTCTGTAATTTTTAAATTCCTTACAAGCGTAAAAATTTTGTCGACAGACTGAGTGAGTTTGTCATACTCCGGAGAATCGTTCTTTATGCGCGTAATGATTTGAGTAAATAAGGATAAAAGGTCTTCACCGTCCTCCTTTAAAAGACAATCGGAAATCTTAAAGCGGTAGTCGGATGAGGCGTCAATCAGCGGCAGGAAAGAATAAAAATCCCGACTTCCGCGGTACAAAAAGTCTTTTAGGAAGGGAACTCTTGCCGAAAGGGGATGCTTTAACTCGGAAGGAAAATCCTTGATACAGTCATAATAGGAAACAACGTCATCGGAAACATCCGAAACCGGAATTTCTTTTTCAAGCACTGAGATATCCGAATATGACCGGGAGATTATGTTACTCCTGGTACAAATGTCACGGTAATCTTCATAAATTGAATTTACGAGGTCTAAGTAGTCGCGGCAGGTTTTTTCCGCATTTAGAGCAAGGTGGATGAGAAGATGCATCTGATTTGCCATCGAGACAAACATCATCTTTCCGATTTCGGGATTTGCCTGAACGGTTTGCGTCACAAAGTCCGCATCTTTAACGGAAAAAGAAATAAATGATGAATTTTCAAGTGTTACATAGGAAAAAGAATGTTCACCGCGTGAAATATCAATCAGTCCTACGATATCACCTTTACGAAGTGTGATTTCATCAGATTCGTACACGGCCTTAACACTTCCTGATGCGATGATATGAAGCGCATTTATGGGCTGCCCTTTTTCACAGATAGTAATGCCGGCAGATAACTCTTTTGCTGCCATATTAACCTCCCCAAGCAAATATTTAAGAAAGAATACCCTTTTATTATACAGCATTCCTAACTACCTTCAAGTATACACCACAAAAAATGTCCCGCGTGTCATTTTTTCTTCTTGTATTTTAGTGAATCTATGTTAGAATTGATTTTGACTATCCGCAGGTTGGTCGGGATGGATATATCGGTGCAAAAAAGGCTTAAAATGAGGATACCTGATGAAGGAATTTAATCTTTACGACTATAAGGGTGACGTTGAAAGGCTTATTACTTACATTCCCTGGTTTGAAAAGAAGACGGGGGAAAAGGCTTCACGGATGTATGATGACAACAATTTAGGCGGGGCGTCACTTACCTTTCCTGTATATGAAACCATGCTTTTGAATTTTGTAAATGATGCATCCAAGTCAAGACTTATGGATTCTAACTATGTCTATGCTTATTCGGGCTATCGTATCAGGACGGTTGAAGATGAAAAAAAGGCAATCGAGCAGGCTGATTTAAAGACCTGCGAGGTACTTGTCAGCATTTTAAGCAAATATGTGCTCGGTGGTATGACAAAGGGTGCTTTGTGGACAACTGCCGTTGAAGAAGGTATTTTTTTGGCGATTCTTTATAGGCTTAAGGATCTGCTTGATATATGGGATAAACCATTGGCATAAAGGAGTAATTTACTATGAGCGACAAGGCGGCAAGAAAGAGAGAGCTGATACTTTGTACCGCAAAGGAAATCTTTAAGGAGAAGGGATTTAAGGCTGTGACCATGAAGGATATAGCCGAGGCCTGCGAAATCAGCAGAGGCGGTCTGTATCTTTATTTTGACAGCACGGAGAGCATTCTTAAAGAGTGTCTTTATGCCGAGAGCTTTGCAAAAAGAAATGCGGACGAAGCTCCGGGAGATGCCTTGGTGCAGTTTTTAAATGACGAAAAAAAGCGTATTCTCGGCGAAGATGATTCACTCCTTTCAGCACTTTACGAATATCTTTTCTTTGCACCCGCTGATTCGGATATCAGGAAAACGATTCAAAGGCTTTATGAAGAGAAGCTTTCATATATTAAAGGACTTCTTGATGCCGGGGCGGAAAGCGGAGAGCTTTATTGTGACGATAGCGAACTTGCCGCAAAAAATATTCTTTATACTCTTGACGGACTCAGGATTAATAAGAAGACGATCGGTATATCGGAAACGGATGTTGACAAAACTCTTCTTTATACATTGAGTGGTTTCATAGTTGACGAAGAAGCATAAAAGGGGATTTGTACATTATGGATGTTAAACGGATATATGTGGAAAAGAAGGAGCCTTTCAGCGTAAAGGCCAAAGAGCTTAAAGAAGAAATATCCGGATTTTTAGGAATTAATTCGGTTGAACAGGTAAGGGTTTTAATCAGATATGACGTGGAAGGAATTTCCGATGAAACTCTGGAAGCCGCTTTGACAACCGTTTTCTCTGAACCTCCGGTTGATAATATTTATCTTGAAAGGTTTGATTTTTCGGAAAACGATAGGATTTTCAGCGTAGAATTCCTTCCCGGACAGTTTGATCAGAGGGCGGATTCATGCGTTCAGTGCATAGGATTTTTGAATGCCGAGGAAAAGCCCACGGTAAGAACCGCGGTTACATACGTGCTTTCGGGGAATATTTCCGATGATGAGTTTACAAGGATAAAGGCAAACTGCATAAATCCGGTTGATTCAAGAGAGGCTTCCTTGGAAAAGCCGAAGACTTTGGATACCGAATTCAAGGAGCCTGATGACGTGCCTGTTCTTGAAGGCTTTATAAACATGGACGAGGCATCACTTAATAAGCTTTACCCTTCCTTAAACCTGGCAATGACCTTTAAGGATTTCCTGCATATTCGCAATTATTTTAAGGATGAAGAGAAACGGAACCCTACCATGACGGAAATAAGGGTTCTTGATACATACTGGTCGGATCACTGCAGACACACGACCTTTTCGACTGAGTTAAAGAACATTACTTTCGAAGACGGCTACTACAGAACTCCGATTGAAACCACCTATCAGAGCTACCTGGATACCAGAAATGAACTTTTTAAGGATAAACCGGGTAAGTTTGTCTGCCTGATGGACCTGGCTCTTATAGCAATGCGCAAGTTAAAGGCTGAGGGAAAGTTAAACGATCAGGAAGAGACGGACGAAATCAATGCATGCTCTATCGTTGTTCCGGTTGAGACCGACAAGGGTACACAAGAGTGGCTTGTAAGCTTTAAAAACGAAACACACAACCATCCTACGGAGATTGAACCTTTCGGTGGTGCAGCAACATGCCTTGGCGGTGCGATCAGGGATCCGCTTTCGGGCCGTTCCTATGTATATCAGGCAATGAGAGTTACCGGCGCGGCAGACCCGACGGTTTCCGTGCACGATACTCTTAAGGGAAAGCTCCCTCAGAAGAAGCTTGTAAGAGGTGCCGCAAAGGGTTATTCGTCCTACGGCAATCAGATCGGTCTTGCAACAGGTTATGTAAAGGAAATTTACCATCCGGGATATGTGGCAAAAAGAATGGAGATAGGTGCCGTAATGGGTGCTGCTCCGAGATCAAATGTAGTACGTGAATCCTCCGACCCCGGAGATATCATCATCTTGCTCGGCGGCCGTACCGGTCGAGATGGCTGCGGAGGAGCAACCGGCTCGTCGAAGGTTCATACGGAAAGCTCGATTGAGACCTGCGGAGCTGAAGTTCAGAAGGGTAATGCACCCACAGAAAGAAAGATTCAGCGTCTGTTCAGACGTCCGGAGGTTACAAGGCTTATAAAGAAATGTAATGACTTCGGTGCGGGCGGAGTTTCAGTTGCAATCGGAGAGCTTGCTGACGGACTAAGGGTAAATCTTGACCTTGTTCCGAAGAAGTATGCGGGCTTGGACGGAACCGAGCTTGCCATTTCCGAATCCCAGGAGAGAATGGCTGTTGTCGTATCCCCTGAGGATGCCGACAAATTCCTTGAATATTCCGCGGAGGAAAATCTTGAGGCCGTAAAGGTAGCCTATGTCACCAAAGAGCCCAGACTCGTGCTTACATTTAAGGATAAAGAAATTGTAAATCTTTCAAGAGTATTTCTTGATACAAACGGCGCGCACCAGGAGACGGATGTGGTCGTTGAAATGCCCGATGAAAAAGAAAACTACTTTGATAAAATTGCCATCGAAGGTGTCAGAGAAGCGATTGATGCCGATGACTTCAGGAAGGCGGCACTTTTAACCTTAAGTGACTTAAACGAATGTTCCGAAAAAGGACTTGTCGAGAACTTCGATGCTTCCATAGGCGCAGGCTCCGTACTCATGCCGTACGGCGGAAAGACGCAGTTGACCGAGACTCAGACCATGGTAGCCAAGCTTCCGAGTCTTGATAAAAAGACGGACACCGTCACCATGATGAGCTATGGTTTCGATCCTTTTCTTTCAAGCTGGTCACCTTACCACGGAGCTGTGTATGCAGTTCTTTCATCAATGTCTAAGATTGTTGCTTCGGGAGGCGATGCGACGAAGATTCGCTTTACTTTCCAGGAATACTTTAAGCGTATGACGGAGGATCCCAAACGCTGGAGCCAGCCTTTCTCCGCCTTACTCGGAGCTTATGATGCCCAAATCGGATTCGGTCTTCCTTCAATCGGAGGCAAGGATTCAATGTCGGGAACCTTTGATTCTTATGATGTTCCGCCAACATTGGTTTCTTTTTCCGTTGATGTGGCTAAAGAACGTGACATTATCACCCCGGAGTTTAAAAAGGCAGGTGACGTATTAGTATACTTCCCGATTGAACATGATGAATTCGACCTTCCCAATTACGAAAGCACACTGGAAATGTTTGATTATGTTGCAAAGTTAAACGGTGAGGGCAAGATAAAGGCTGCCTACACGACGGATGCAAACGGGATTTTTGTTTCCGCGGCAAAGATGGGCTTCGGAAACAGCCTTACGGTTGAATTTGACGATGAACTTGAGACTGACGAGCTCTTTGAAAACGCTTTGGGCGGAATCCTTGTCGAAATGGAAGAGATGCCGGAAGAAGAGCTGGTAGAGCACGTAAGAGTCGGAAAGGTGACGGATAACGGAATTTACACTCATAAGGGAAAGACGCTTGAATTAAAAGAAGCGCTTGATGCCTGGAAGGCTCCTTTGGAGAGCGTGTTCCCTACAAAGGCATACAAGGGAAGCGAAAAGCTTCCGGATGAAATTTATGATACCGAGAAGGTTTATGTATGCAGGCACAAGGTAGCACGCCCGAGGGTATTTATTCCCGTCTTCCCCGGTACCAACTGCGAATACGATTCCATGAAGGCTTTTGAAAAAGCAGGTGCAGACACGGTTGTGAAGGTATTTAGGAATCTTTCACCCGAAGATATTAAGGAGTCGGTAGAGGTTTTTGAAAGAGAGATTGGCGATTCTCAGATTATCATGTTCCCCGGCGGATTTTCCGCAGGTGACGAACCGGACGGCTCAGCAAAGTTCTTCGCGACCGCCTTCAGAAACGAAAAGCTCAAAGAAGCCGTTATGAAGCTTTTAAATGAGCGTGACGGACTCTGTCTCGGAATCTGCAACGGCTTCCAGGCACTTATAAAGTTAGGTCTTGTACCCTACGGCGAAATTATTAAGGAGCAGACACCAGACTCGCCGACGCTTACCTTTAATACCATAAACCGTCATATTTCGAAGATGGTTTACACGAAGGTTGTGAGCAACAAGTCACCCTGGCTGCGTGAGGCCGAACTTTCAAAGGTATACTGCAATCCCGCTTCACACGGGGAGGGTCGTTTCGTGGCACCCGAGTCGGTTATTAAGGAGCTTTTCAAAAACGGACAGGTTGCTACCAGATATTCGGATCCTGACGGAAATATTTCAATGGATGAAGAATACAATATAAATGGTTCGTACTATGCAATAGAAGGTATCACATCCCTTGACGGAAGGGTGCTTGGTAAGATGGCACACTCCGAAAGATGCGGAGAAAGCGTTCAAATCAATATCTACGGAGATCAGGATATTAAGATTTTTGAATCCGGAGTTAAATATTTTAAATAATGGAAAATTACCATAAGCTTATGGACAAAGAACTTGAAAAGGAAGGTACGAAGGAAAAGAGGCTTTTGCTTCACGCCTGCTGTGCACCCTGTTCAAGCCATTGCCTTACCTATCTCAAAGGAAAAATAAAAATCACTGTCTATTACTACAATCCCAATATTGTGGAAGACTCTGAGTTTAATAAGCGATCCTCTGAGCTTGAAAGACTTGTAAATATCTTAAACGAGGAATATCCGGAAGCGCAAATTTCTTTTTCCGAAGGTCCGCACGACAAAGAGAAATTTTTAGAAGCCGCAAAGGGGCTTGAAAGTGCTCCCGAGGGCGGGGTAAGGTGTGAAAAGTGCTTTAGGCTAAGGCTTAAAGAGGCTGCAAGAGAGGCTAAAAGGATAGGCGCGGATTACTTTACGACCACGCTTACGATAAGCCCGCTTAAAAATGCCGAGCTTATTAACAGGATAGGCGAGGAGATATCGAAGGAGGAGGGCATTAAGTGGCTGCCTTCCGATTTCAAGAAAAAAGAAGGATATAAGGATTCGGTGGAGCTATCGAAAAAGTACGGACTTTACAGGCAGAATTATTGCGGATGTCCGTATTCAAAAAGAGATTCCGCCGAGCTTTAAAGGAAAGAGAGTCAATTTATGAAGAAGTTGCTTGATATAATTGCGGATGAAGTTAAGGATGCCTTTGAAAAGGCGGGGTACGACAGGGAAGCCGGAAAGGTAACCGTGTCAAACCGCCCGGATCTTTGCGAATATCAGTGTAACGGAGCCATGGCCTTAGCAAAAACCTTTAAATGCGCTCCGATTGCGATTGCCGTTAAGGTCACGGAAATGCTTTCGGAAAGTAAGGTGATATCAAAGGCAGAGGCAGTGAACCCGGGCTTTATCAATTTAAGTATTTCCGAAGAATTTGTTGCCGACTACGTACGTGAAATGGCAACCTTTGAAAAGTTTGGACTAATGGAACCAAAAGTACCCGCGCATATTGTCATTGATTATGGCGGACCGAATGTTGCAAAGGCCTTACATGTAGGGCATCTTCGCCCCGCAGTTGTAGGTGAGGCGGTAAAAAGAATATGTGCTTATACTGGTAATGATATAATCGGTGACGTTCATCTGGGTGACTGGGGTCAGCCGATGGGACTTGTAATGCATGAACTCAGTCTTCGTAAGCCGGATTTGCCTTACTTTGACGATTCTTTTTCCGGTGAATACCCAACCGAAGCTCCTTTCACTGTATCGGAGCTTGAAGAAATCTATCCGACCGCCTCAAAGAAGAGCAAAGAGGATGCCGACTATAAGGCAAAGGCCATGGAATGCACCTTCAAGCTTCAGTCTGGAGTCAGGGGCTATAGGGCTTTATGGAACCATATCATCAATGTTTCCGTAAATGACATGAAGCGTATTTACGACAAACTCGACGTACACTTTGACCTCTGGAACGGTGAATCGAGTGTTCATGATGCAATTCCGGAAATGGTAAAGTACCTAAAAGACAATGACTATGCTTATATATCTGACGGCGCTTTGGTCGTTGACGTAAAGGAGCCCACTGATACAAAGGAAATGCCACCCTGCATGATACTTAAATCGGACGGTGCTTCTTTGTACAATACGACAGACCTCGCTACCATCATGGAGAGAAAGGAAAAGTATCATCCTGACAAGATTATATACGTTACGGATAAGCGTCAGGATCTTTACTTTGAGCAGGTATTTCGCTGTGCTCACAAGACCGGACTTGCGGATAAAGAAACAAAGCTCCTTCACATAGGGCTCGGCACCATGAACGGCAAGGACGGAAAGCCTTTCAAGACGCGTGACGGCGGCGTTATGCGATTAGAGTACCTGATTCGCGATATTAACAATCAGATGTACGAAAAGATCAGGGGTAATAAGGAAATTGACGACGAAGAGGCTAAGAAGACCGCTGAAATTGTCGGACTTTCCGCATTGAAATACGGCGACCTTTCAAACCAACCCTCCAAGGACTACGTGTTTGATATGGAACGTTTCACCTCTTTCGAGGGAAATTCCGGTCCGTATATTCTTTATACAATCGTACGTATAAAGTCAATCATCGAAAAGTATAAAGCGCAGGGTGGGGATGTTTCTTTATGCAAGATAGGGTACCCCGTTAACGCAGAGGAAAAAGAACTCATGAAGGCTCTGACCTTCTTTGCACCTACCATGGAAGCAGCGTATGAGGAGCTTGCTCCTAATAAGATCTGTGCTTTCATATATGATTTGGCAAATGCTTTGAACAGCTTCTATCATGAGACGAAGATTCTTTCGTGCGAGGACGAGGCAAAGAAAGCTCAGTTTATCGCACTTATCGATCTGACACGCAGGATTTTGGAAACCTGTATAAATGTTTTGGGCTTTAGTGCGCCCGAAAGGATGTAAATGAGAATAGGTCACGGATACGATGTTCACAAATTCACGGAAGGGCGTCCGCTTATAATCGGCGGTGTAAATATTCCGTACGAAAAGGGGCTTTTGGGACATTCCGATGCGGATGTACTGACGCATGCGATAATGGATGCATTGCTTGGTGCAGCTGCACTTGGAGACATAGGACTTCATTTTCCTGATACGGATGAGGCGTATAAGGACGCAGACAGCCTGAAGCTATTGGAAAAGGTCGGAAATCTTTTGGAAGAGCATATGTATTATGTTGAAAATATCGATGCTACGATTTTGGCTCAGGCTCCGAAGATGCGGCCTTACATCGATGAAATGCGAAAGAAGATTTCCGATGTCTTAAGAATCTCAATTGATGATGTAAACATCAAGGCAACCACGGAAGAGGGTCTTGGCTTTACAGGCAGGAAAGAAGGAATTTCTGCACATGCGGTCTGCCTGCTCGGATCGATAAAGGACCTTAAGGATTTTTCAAACTGTGCATCCTGCGGAGGCTGTGCACAGGTGAAAAATTAAATCGGAGAGTCTTTGGAAAAATTTAAGAATACTACATATGAGTCAGGGTGTAAGACTTAATTCCATACAATGCGTTTTTTATTTAATCGTCTTTGGAAAAGTTTAATTTAATGCTTGACATTCCGAGGGCACTTTTGTATACTTATCAGGTCGGTTGAAACGCGGGGTCTTAGCTCAGCTGGGAGAGCATCTGCCTTACAAGCAGAGGGTCATAGGTTCGAGCCCTATAGGCCCCATTTATTCCGACAAATTAAATAATATGGCGAGATAGCTCAGTTGGCTAGAGCACGCGGTTCATACCCGCGGTGTCGAGGGTTCGAATCCCCCTCTCGCTATTATCGGGGTGTGGCTCAGGTGGTAGAGCGCCACGTTAGGGACGTGGAGGCCGCAAGTTCAAGTCTTGTCACTCCGATTATATCGAGTATTCATAAGGGATTTGGCTTATGAATACTCGATTTTTCTATTGACAATCTCCGCAGCACAGCAAATCACAGAAGATGCTTTTTTCACCGTTATGCGGCTTTTGCGCACGACGCTTTGTTTTGGCTATGAGCGCGTATCTTTTCAAAATCCTCTCTTGAGATAATAGGTTCATGGACATCTTTGAAGATGACC
>CAVCUM010000035.1:0-13530 GCA_963605385.1 Lachnospiraceae bacterium | reverse complement strand
AGCGCCGTCTGCGATTTTATTGATGACAACCTTTAGGGCAACAACCGTAGCGGCAGCTGCAACTGCCAGCACGATCAATATAACTTTACCAATCCGGAATTTTTTCTTTTCCTTTGCCATAATAGCAGCCTTCCTCCAATATTTCCTCTTGACAATTTAACGGGGCAATTGTATCATCTCGCTATTGACGTGTCAATCGTCTCAACGGAAACGAGACAATCATATGAGAGGTGTCTCATCGCATGAATAATCAGAAAAAGAACCAATATGTCCGAACTCAGATAGTGAACACGCTCATGAAAATGATGAAGGAGCAGCCCTTTGAGTCCATTGTAATCAGTACTCTCACGAAACGTGCGGAAGTCGGAAGGGTATCTTTCTGAAAAACGTGAAGATTTCACGGTTGCGGCCATCAAAGTAATTTACTAAAACAACGGTTTGACATAGAAGTTTATAAAGATTAAAATCTTTAGATGACTCCGTAAAAAAACGGGGTCATCTAAAATGCTTTTAACGGAGATATATCAATATGAAATTAGGTATCGTCGGACTTCCGAATGTAGGAAAGTCCACATTGTTTAATTCGCTTACAAAGGCAGGCGCGCAGGCCGCTAATTTTCCTTTCTGTACAATTGATCCAAACGTAGGGGTCGTTCCGGTACCGGATGAAAGAATAAAGCTTTTGGGAGAACTTTACCATACAAAGAAGGTAACGCCTGCAGCAATTGAGTTCGTGGATATTGCGGGGCTCGTAAAGGGCGCTTCAAAGGGTGAAGGACTCGGGAACCAGTTCTTAGCAAATATCCGTGATACGGATGCAATCGTGCACGTTGTAAGATGCTTTGAGGATACCAACGTAATTCATGTGGACGGCTCCGTGGATCCGGTAAGGGACATAGAGGTTATCAATCTTGAACTAATTTTTGCTGATCTGGAGGTACTTGAGAGAAGGTATTCGAAGGTTAACAAGGCAGCAAGAATGGATAAGACCCTTCAGAAAGAGGAGGCACTTCTTGAAAGACTGAAGGCACATCTTGAAAGCGGACTTTCGGCGAGAAGCCTTGAGATTACCGATGAGGATGAGCTCCTTTGCATGAAAGAATACAACCTTCTTACCTACAAACCCGTTATTTATGCGGCAAATGTTGCAGAAGACGATCTTGCCGATGACGGAGCATCTAACGACATGGTAAAAGCGGTAAGAGAGTTTGCAAAGAAGGAGGGAAGTGCGGTTTTCGTAGTTTCTGCAAAGATTGAAGAAGAAATTTCCGAACTTGACGATTCCGAAAAGGCAGAATATCTTGATGCTTTGGGACTTGTGGAATCGGGCCTTGATAAGCTTGTAAAGGCAAGCTATGATCTGCTCGGCCTAATGAGCTTTTTGACTGCCGGCGAGGATGAGTGCCGTGCCTGGACCATTAAGAAGGGCACAAAGGCTCCTCAGGCTGCGGGAAAGATTCACACTGACTTTGAAAGAGGTTTTATCAAAGCAGAGGTCATTAATTATAAGGATCTATTGGAGCAGGGCTCAATCGCAAAGGCGAAAGAACTCGGCCTTGTAGGCATTGAAGGTAAGGATTACGTTGTAAAAGACGGAGATGTTATCCTTTTTAGATTCAATGTCTGAAACACAGATAATGTAGCTGCAAAAATTTAAACCACAACATAAAGTAAAAAAGGCGTTCCGGTTACGGAACGTCTTTTTTTCGTGCTTATTTCCATTAAGGAATCATTAAGAATTTATTTAAAAAGCCTTGTAATATAGGTCCTTTTGATATAAAATGTGGGTAAAAGTGGTGGTCAGTGGATGATATGTGGTAAAAAGTGGTAGATAAACTTACGAAGGGAGGCCTTTCAGATGTTCATGGGTGAATACAGCCATACGGTTGATGAAAAGGGACGTCTGATTATTCCTTCAAAGTTTAGAGAGGAACTTGGAAACGAGTTCGTAGTCACAAAGGGTTTGGACGGATGTTTGTTTGTCTATGACAAGAAAGAGTGGCAGATACTCGAGGAAAAGCTAAGAGCCTTACCACTTACCAATAAGGACGCGAGAGCTTTTGCAAGATATATGCTTGCAGGTGCGGCAATGGTGGAACTTGACAAGCAGGGTCGAATCTTAATTCCTGCGATATTAAGAAGCTTTGCATCGCTTGACAAAGATGTTGTGCTGATAGGCGTTGCGAGCCGTGTCGAAATTTGGAACAAAGAAAAATGGGATAATGCTTCCTTTGATGAATCTGACATGGATGAAATAGCCGAAAAGATGGCGGATCTCGGTATATAGGATGGAATTTAACCACTATTCCGTAATGCTTACGGAAACAATCGATGAACTGAATATAAAGCCGGACGGCATCTACATAGACGGAACCTTAGGCGGTGCGGGGCACTCATTCGAAATCGCAAAGAGACTTTCAGATAAAGGCCATCTCTACGGAATCGATCAGGATGAGGCAGCAATAGAAGCCGCAGGAGAAAGGCTTAAAGATTTTAAGAATGTCACGACGATTATCAGAGCCAATTACAAGGATGCAGTGAGACTGCTAAAGGAGCAGGGCATTACCGGTGCAGACGGAATACTGCTTGATCTCGGCGTTTCGTCTTACCAGCTTGATACCGTTGAAAGAGGCTTTACCTACAAATACGACACACCTTTGGACATGCGTATGGATACTCGCCAAAGGCTTACTGCAAAGGACATCGTAAACACATATTCATTAAAGGATCTGGCACGGATCATCAGAGACTACGGGGAAGATGATTTTGCACAGAATATTGCAAAGCATATAGTTTCCGAAAGAGAAAAAAAGGAAATCGAAACAACCTTTGAACTCAACGAGATCATAAAAGCAGCAATCCCGATGAAGATCAGGAAAACGGGCGGCCATCCTTCAAAACAGACTTTTCAGGCATTAAGAATCGAATGCAATCATGAACTTGATGTTTTAAGGGATTCACTTGACGAGATGATTGATTTTTTAAATCCCGGCGGAAGAATCGCAATCATTACCTTCCATTCTCTGGAAGACAGAATAGTAAAGACCTGCTTTAAAAAGAACGAGGATCCCTGCACCTGCCCCAAGAACTTTCCGGTTTGCGTATGCGGAAATGTTTCGAAAGGAAAGGTAATCACCAGGAAACCGATCTTACCGTCGGAAGAAGAGCTTAATGAAAATTCAAGATCCAAGAGTGCAAAGCTTAGGGTATTTGAAAGAATATAACGGGGAAATATCTATGAAACAAAGTCACGGAAGACAATTTAAAAATTCATACATAAGAGGGACAGCAGTAAGCCGCGATGATACAAAAAGACTCATGGAGGAGGCTCCTTCCTATTCAAATCTTTATGCTCTTGAGAATGAAAAGAAAAAGGCAAAAAGAATGAATATGAGCTTTGCTTACATTGTTTTTCTTTTTGCAGCCCTGACAATAATGGGATATCTGCTTTTTACCTACCTAAGGCTTCAGTCGGATATCACAAAGCTTGTCGACAACATTTCAGCTTACGAATCGGAGCTTGACAACTTAACCCTTGCAAATGATGACGAGTATAGTAAAATAAGTAACGTGATTGATTTGGACGAAATAAGACGGATTGCGATAGAAGAGCTTGACATGGTCTATCCTTTGGAGGATCAGATTATTTCTTACGAGCGCGAAAACAGCGATTATGTAATTCAGTTAAGCGACTTATCGGATTAAAGGTGTAAAGTGTCATCTTCTAATGAACATATTGGCAAAAAGAAAAATCGTAAGGTGAAGACCTACAGACTTGCTGACGGATTAAGAGCTTTTTTTGTGATAGTTCTCTTAGCCTTCGCACTCCTGGGCGTTCGCCTTATTTTTATTACAAAAGACAACAATAACGATTATCAGAAAAAGATTCTTTCTCAACAGACCTACGATTCAAGGACTATTACTGCAAAAAGAGGAGAAATCTTAGATGCAAATGGAACAGTTCTTGCAACCAGTCAGGAAAGCTACAACGTTATTTTGGATGTTAAGGCCTTGGTTGCTGCTGATACAGACTCTGACGGAAATTATGTTCCGACGTGCAAAAATGCAACTCTTGATGCACTTGTCAGCATATTTGGCGTTGACAGGGATGCTGTGAGCGATTATATAAATACAGTTCCCGATTCACGCTACTATGTCGTAAAAAAGGGTGTTTCATATGATGAAATGTCAAAATTCACCCTTCTTACTACAAAAGCCGGCGAGGAAGAGAGCAAGACCAGTCTTTACAATGAAAATGTAAAAGGTGTTTGGTTTGAAAAGTACTATACGAGATACTATCCGCAAAACGAGCTGGCATGCGATTTAATAGGCTTTTCACTTTCGGAGGGTCAGGCATCATACGGTCTTGAAGAGTATTACAATGATACTCTTTCGGGAACCGAGGGCAGAAAGTATGGCTATTTGAACGGTGATTCTACAATGGAAGTGACCACAATTTCCGCGACGGATGGAAATACTTTGGTTACGACAATCGATTCAAACATTCAGAAGATCGTAGAGAAACATTTAAAAGAATTTAGCGACGAGTACAAGGATAATGCCAGAGACGGGCTCGGTGCCAACAATATCGGGTGCATTGTGATGAAGGCCGATACCGGGGAGATTCTTGCGATGGCAAGCTACCCTAGTTATGATTTAAATAATCCTACCGATATTTCCGAATATTATACGGATGAAGAAATTTCAGCAATGAAGGAAGCAGGAACCCTTTCCGATGCTTATGATTCTTTATGGAAAAACTTCTGCATTACGGATACGTATGAGCCTGGTTCGGTTATGAAGCCTTTTACCATGGCCATGGCTTTGGAATCGGGTATACTTACAGGCAATGAAACGTATTATTGCGGAGGCTACCTTACGGTGGGAGATTATGATATTCCCTGTCACAATACCGACGGTGACGGGTGGCTTACCCTGGAGCAATCGATTGCCAAGTCCTGTAACGTAGTCCTAATGCAGGTTGCGGACCTCGTGGGGAAAGATAAATTCCTTGAATATCAGAATATATTTAATTTGGGACTTAAGACGAATGTAGATCTCGCAGGCGAGAGCCGAACGGACAGTCTTGTATTCAATGAAAAAACATTAAATGAGACGGAGCTTGCAACGGCAAGCTTCGGACAGGGTTTTAACGTAACCATGGTTCAGATGGCTGCCGGATATGCAGCCTTGATAAACGGAGGATATTACTATGAGCCTCACGTGGTATCAAAGATTTTAAGCCCCTCGGGATCAACTGTTAAAAATATCGAGCCCAGACTTATCAAACAGATTGTTTCTTCACAAACGTCGGATACGATAAGGGAGTACTGCAATTCGGTAGTAACGGACGGCACCGGCTGGAGAGCAAAGCCCGCGGGATACGCCGTAGGCGGAAAGACAGGTACCGCCGAAACCGTTCCGAGAGGCAACGGAGAATATGTTGTTTCCTTTATGTGTCATGCACCGGCAGACGATCCGGAGATCATATGCTATGTGGTAATCGATAGGCCGAATGTTGAAGTTCAGGAGGATGCAAAATATTCCTCGATAGTTTCAAAAGAAATATTGACCGATATACTGCCTTATCTTAATATTCCTATGACAGAAGAGGTAACGGATGAAGAAAAGAGCGAGCTAATGGATCTCGAACTTTCCATATATACTAACCGCGAAGAAAAAGAAACTGTTTCTGAAAACGACGAATCGACGGAAAGTACGGAAACGGCAGAGAGTATGGGAACAACAGAGAGTATGGAAACAACGGAAATTAAGACAGGGGAACCGTAAATTATTCTCGGAGGAGAAAGATGAAGACATCACTTATAACAGCTTTTTTGGCAGCGTTCGTAATCAGCATATTATTGGGACCCGCAATCATTCCTTTGCTTAGGCGCATCAAGGCAGGCCAGACCGAAAGGGATGACGGACCGAAGGAACACCTTAAAAAGAACGGAACACCCACAATGGGGGCATTTATATTTTTGATTTCCGCCATGTTGGTTTCATTGTTTTTTATCAAGGATTATCCGAAGATTGTTCCGGTTTTGCTGGTGACTCTTGGTTTTATGGCAGTAGGCTTTATTGACGACTTTATCAAGGTTGTTTTGAAACGATCACTTGGGCTTAGGGCGTGGCAGAAGTTCTCACTTCAGATTGTGGTGGCTTTGGCATTTGCTCTATACATAAATTATGGCGGAGTATTCTCCTTTGATGCATACGTGCCATTTGCGGGTGATAAAATCGTAAACTTTGGCTGGTTTAATATTCCCTTATGCATATTTATCATAGTGGGAACTGTAAACGGATCTAACTTTACCGACGGAGTTGACGGACTTGAAACCACGGTTACCTCGGCAATTCTTACTTTCCTGTTTGTTTGTGCACTTGGAATGAAGAGCGGAATGGAAGTTCTTCCCGCAATTTTTGTGGGGGCTTTACTTGGATTTTTGATGTTTAACGTAAATAAGGCAAAGGTATTTATGGGAGATACGGGTTCTCTTGCTTTAGGTGGACTCGTTGCGGGCCTTTCCTATGCGCTTTCGCTTGAGCTTTACCTTCCCTTCTTTGCAATTATTTATTTTGCGGAGGTTTTGAGCGTAATCATTCAGGTGTTGTACTTTAAAGCAACACATGGCAAACGCTTTTTCAAAATGGCACCAATTCATCATCATTTTGAGCTAAGCGGATTTTCGGAAGCAAAGGTTGTGGCCGTGTTTGCAACGGTAACGGTTATGATTTGTGCTTTTATGCTTATATTTATACCCACGGGGATTTTTTAAGGATTCTTTTTGATGAACATAAATAAATCAACAGGAATAAAGAAAAAAACATATTTCGATTTCACCCTTTTTCTGACGCTCATTTTTCTGATTGCCTTTGGACTTGTCATGATATATTCGACAAGCTATTATACCGCGTCACTTGATTTTGACGGAGACGGCTTTTACTATTTAAAGCGCCAGATGATTTCTACTGCTTTGGGTTTCGCAGCAATGACCTTTGCCTTTTTCTTTCCTTGCGAAAAGTACAAAAAAGTTGCAATTATCATATATCTTATTTCGATTATTTCTGTTCTGCTAATACTCACACCGCTCGGACATACCGCAAACGGTGCCAGAAGGTGGCTCCGCTACAAATCATTTTCAGTACAGCCTGCAGAAATCGTAAAGGTCGGGGTAATCATCATTACGGCTTATTTAATTGACGGGTGGAAAAATCTTTCGGATAAAGCAAAAAACAGCTTTAAATATATTGCAGTTATACTGTTCCCGGCGTTTGTGGGTGCCATGATGATTCTGGTAATCACTTCCAACCTGAGTTCGGCGATAATAATAGGCGGAATTGCCTATGTGATGCTTCTTATTTCAAATCCGAAATGCTATAAGGCTTATTTAATTTTTGGCATTTTACTTCTTTTTGGGGGTGCCGTTGTTCTTTATCTGTATATAAAGGTTTCATCAGGAGATGAGATTACAAGCCTAAGCTATCGTTTTGAAAGAATTCTTGCCTGGTTTGACCCGGAAAGATATGCCGACGGAACTGGATTTCAAACGCTGCAGGCCCTTTATGGAATAGGTTCCGGAGGATTTTTCGGCAAAGGCTTGGGAAAGAGCATGCAGAAGTTAGGCTTCCTTCCCGAAGCAAACAATGATATGATCTTCTCCGTCATCTGTGAGGAACTTGGCCTTTTCGGAGGACTTGCGGTTATCTTTATGTTTGCACTTTTGCTTTATCGGATATTTGATATTTCGAAGGCCACGAAGAATTATTTTTGTAATCTCTGTGTGATTGGTGTATTCGTTCACATTGCAATACAGGTGGTGCTTAATATTGCCGTTGTTACGAATACCATTCCGAATACCGGTATTTCACTTCCGTTTATCAGCTACGGCGGGTCGAGTGTTATTTTTCTCCTTGCTGAAATGGGTATGGTGATGAACGTAGCAAAGAAGGCAAATTTCGCCGATACGAGGAATCACCCCACAAAGAATTTAAATACGCAATCAGGTGACGATGAGTAAGAGAAGGAAATTTGTGAAAAGAAGAGCCGGAAAGTTTCTTAGAGTGTCGCTTGTCGTTCTTTTTATGACACTTCTGGTGTGCGGGGCGCTGCTTTATCTAAAGGAAAGCTATGACATAAAGAATGTTTTGGTGGAGGGAAACACCCATTATACAAAAGACGAGATAGAAGAATTTGTACTTGATGAGAAGTTTTTGAACAACTCTCTTTTGGTATCGGCTAATTACAAGAATAAAGAAATTACCGGAATTCCCTTTATCGAAACGATAGACGTTTCAATCGTGTCAAAGGATACAGTGAAGATAACGGTGCATGAGAAAGCTTTGGCGGGATTTATAGAGTATCTCGGAAATTATATTTACTTTGACAAGGACGGCATTGTTGTAGAAAGCTCCAATATCAAGACGGAAGGCGTTCCGGAGGTTGTCGGTATCGAATTTGATTATGTGATTCTTTATGAGCCGTTACCCGCAACCGACGAGGAACTTTTTAAAAAAGTACTTAACATTACCAAGCTGATGACAAAATATGACGTTTATTGCGAGAAAATGTATTTTGCCGATAACGGTGAGATTAGGCTTTTTAAGGACGATATTACTGTTAATCTTGGTAAAGATGATAATCTTGACGTTAAAATCATGAATTTAAAGTCGATACTTGATAAGCTCGACGGAAAGAAGGGAACTCTTAAAATGGAGAATTACGACGAAACGACCAAGAGAGTTTCTTTTGAGGCAGCAAGCGGAAATGAATAAGCTGTACGAATATTTAAGGAAAGTAATTAATGGAAAAAAAATAGCGGTTTTGGGCTTCGGTCGCGAGGGAAAGGCCACCTTAAAGGCTTTGCTTGAAGTCGGAGGATACGAATGTATCGCCGTGATTGACTCAAGAGATGTTACGAAAGAAGTAAGTAAGGAATGCAGGGTTATTTTTGGGAGTGACTATCAGGATTCTCTTAATGACTTTGACTTAGTATTTAAGAGTCCGGGAATTGTATTAAATAAGCCTATCGAGGATTATTCATGCAATATTACCTCCGAGATGGAAGCTTTTTTATCCTGTTACGGCTCAAATGTCTGCGGAATTACCGGCACAAAGGGAAAAAGTACAACGTCAAGCCTTATTTACAATATTCTTAAGAGGGCGGGAAGAGATTGCTTTTTGGCGGGAAATATCGGAGTCCCGGTATTTGAATTTGCGGATAAAGTTAATCCCGACACAATCGCTGTCATAGAGATGTCGTGCCACCAGCTTGAATACTTAAAAGTTTCACCACATGTGGCAATCCTTCTTAATATATATGAGGATCATTTGGACCACTACGGAACGAGAGAAAAATACGGTCTTGCGAAGAAGAATATCTATATTAACCAATGTGAGAGCGATTTTCTTTTTACGACAAAGGAAACACTTGACGAGTGGGGAATGGGAGAATCGAATACAAAGTTTGTCTCAAAGGAGGCTCTCCCCTTTAAAAGCTTTGATGAGCTTGACGGAGTTTCGCTTCGCGGCGAGCATAACCTTTTGAACGCGGCCTTTGCGTATGAAGCCTGCAGACTGTATGGCATAACGGATTCGGAATTTGTTAAAGGCGTTTGTACATTCAAGACACTTCCACACAGGCTTGAGAGCATAGGGGTTATAGACGGAGTCGAATATATAGACGATTCGATTTCCACTACGGTGAATTCTACGATTTGCGCGATTGAAAGTATTGAAAATGCAAAGATTGTGCTAGTCGGGGGAATGGAAAGAAACATTGAGTACGAAGGCCTTGTCGAATATTTGGCAAATTCAAGATTAAAGCTTATAATTTGCATGTATGAGTCGGGCAAACGTATCTATTCGATGTATGCGGATAAAGAAAAAGAAGAATCGTCACCGAAAGCTCTTCTTTGTACAGATTTAGGTGAGGCTGTAAGGCTTGCCAAGGAAAATGCCTGTGCGAAAGAAGCAGTTTTACTCAGCCCTGCGGCTGCGAGCTACGGATATTTTAAAAATTTTGAAGAACGCGGTGATCGTTTTAAAGAGCTTATAATGAAAAATTGATGTTTTTTTGTTGCGATTTATTTGAAATAATCGTATGATTAATGATGTTAAGTCTTAAATTCAGGAAGACGTGAAGGAGGAAGTACCTTGCTGGAAATTATTAATAATGATTCTGAATCCGCTGCAAAGATTATCGTAATCGGTGTGGGCGGAGCCGGCAATAATGCCGTGAATCGAATGATAGATGAAGAAATATCGGGTGTTGAGTTTATTGGAGTTAATACCGACAAGCAGGCACTTCAGTTATGTAAAGCACCTAAGCTCATACAGATAGGAGAGAAGCTTACAAAGGGTCTTGGCGCCGGAGCAAAGCCGGAGGTTGGCGAGAAGGCTGCCGAGGAGAGTATAGAGGCTATTGAAGCTTGCGTCAAGGGTGCCGACATGGTGTTTATTACCTGCGGTATGGGTGGCGGAACCGGAACAGGTGCAGCTCCCGTTATTGCAAAGATTACACGTGAGCTTGGCATTCTGACCGTAGGCGTTGTTACAAAGCCCTTCAGATTTGAAGCAAAGCAGCGCATGATCAATGCGATGAGCGGCATAGACAAGATTAAGGATAATGTTGATACTCTTGTAGTCATTCCAAATGACAAGCTCTTAGAGATTATCGATAAGCGTACTCCTTTCCCGGATGCTCTGAAGAAAGCCGATGAAGTGTTGCAGCAGGCTGTATCGGGAATTACGGACCTTATAAATGCACCTGCACTTATCAACCTTGACTTTGCGGATGTTCAGACCGTTATGAAGGGTATGGGTATTGCTCATATCGGTATCGGTCAGGGTAAAGGCGACGACAAGGCTATGGATGCCGTCAAGATGGCAGTTGAGTCTCCATTGCTTGAGACCACCATCAACGGAGCAAGAAATGTTATTATCAATATTTCCGGTGATATTACAATGGCAGATGTTGCTGATGCAACAGACTACGTAAGAGAGCTCACCGGTGATGATGTCAATGTTATATTCGGTGCACTTTATTCAAAGGAAGAGCAGGAGTGCTGTAAGATTACGGTTATTGCAACGGGACTTTCAGTTGCACGTGAAGTCATGGGACTTAAATCTTCTATGGGTGTAAAGCCTCAGACTGCACAGGCTCAGCCTGCTTCTGGTTCGGGTCTTCCGTTTACACCGATTGACACATCCAAGATTACAAGTCAGCCTGAAAGGCTTAGGAGCAATGTAGAGACAAAGAGTCTTGAAATTCCTCCTTTCCTGAAACGATAAAAGCTTTACCTGGATGCGCACAGATTCGAAGAGGCAGATGTCTGCTAAGGCAGACTCGAATCCGTCGCAGGCGACTTATAGTGGCCTTAAAAGGGAATAGCGATTTGGAGGTGGAAGTATGAAGTGCCCTTATTGCGGCAACGACGATACAAGCGTAATTGATTCAAGACCCGCAGATGACAATGCGTCGATTAGACGCAGGAGACAGTGCTCAAGCTGCAACAAGAGATTTACTACATACGAGAACGTTGAGACGATTCCGCTTATTATCATAAAAAAAGACGGCGGCAGAGAGACTTATTCCAGAGCCAAAGTTGAAGGCGGAATTTTAAGGGCCTGCCATAAGCGACCAGTAAGTGTTTCTCAGATCAGCGCCCTTGTCGACGAGGTCGAGACCGAGATTTTTTCGCTCGAAGAAAAAGAAATAGACAGTTCAGTCATTGGTGAGCTTGTCATGAATAAGCTTAAGGATATAGATGCGGTTGCCTATGTGCGCTTTGCATCCGTATATAGGGAATTCAAAGATATAAACACCTTTATGGATGAGCTTAAGAGTGTTCTGACAAACTAAAATTTTATCTAAAGGTTAAGTAAAATAAATATCTGCCGATATATTTTATACAAAGTTAAAGAATTAGTTTAAATTAAGCATAGAGATGATGCTTTTGTTGGGAGATGTTTAGATGGCCATAAATCTTTTTTCTGATTACGGCGGGTTTTACAACAGCTACAGACCAAATAATATTCCTTATGTAGATACAAAGACGGTTGAGGCACAGGACCTTTTAAAGCAGCAGGAAGAGGAAACTCTTCCGAAGGTTATTGAAAGTGCATCGAAGGTTTTTGAGACTTCGGTTGACTCTAGATCCAGAATTGCAGACCTTGAAAATGTTTCTCTTACCTTCAATCAAGGAGACGACTTCTCCTATATCGGTTCTGATTTGAATATCGACAACCCCGATATGGAACAGGCAATTTCCGATATGCATAAGGATAAGCTTTTGCAGGATTATCAGTTCTTTGTAGGATCTTCAGAGGATCTTACAAAGTTACTCGACAATTCGGACGGTTTGGTACTCATGAAGTAATTACATCGCATACAGAGGAAATCCGATTATATGAAAGGATTTCCTTTTTTTTGCCATAAAAAGTTCTTGAAAAAATAATATTAATAGTTTAGAATAAACAGGAATTTATTTGTGTATATATTTAGGAGGATAGAAAATGATTTCTGCAGGTGATTTCAGAAATGGTGTAACTATCGACATAGATGGCGCTATTTTTCAGATTATCGAATTCCAGCATGTTAAGCCCGGTAAGGGAGCTGCGTTCGTACGCACTAAGCTTAAGAACATTATTAACGGAGGCGTTGTAGAACGTACATTCAGACCTACCGAGAAGTTCCCACAGGCACGTATTGACAGAGCAGATATGCAGTATCTGTACAATGACGGTGATTTATATTACTTCATGAACACAGAGAACTACGAGCAGGTTGCTATAAATATCGATACAATCGGTGATGCACTTAAATTTGTAAAGGAAAATGAAATGTGTAAGGTTTGTTCTCATGCAGGCTCAGTATTCATGGTAGAGCCTCCTCTTTTCGTAGAGCTTGAGATCACAGAGACCGAACCCGGATTTAAGGGTGATACCGCAACGGGAGCTACAAAGCCCGCAACCGTTGAAACAGGTGCACAGGTAGCGGTTCCGCTATTTGTAAACCAGGGCGATATTATTAAGATTGATACCCGTACGGGCGAATATCTTTCAAGAGTTTAAACTGCAATATCTTCTTAATGGATGCCGAGAGACAGCACGATGTGCTGTCTCTTTTTGCATGAAAGCGTTACCAAGCGGCTATGCCCAAGAAATGCTTGCATTTCGTTGGGCATAGACATTTGGTAACCAAGACGACATGAGTATGGAGGGCGAAAGCCCGGAATACGAATGTCGGCGGCGATTGCGGGAGCGCGAAGCGCGGAGCAATCGGCTTTCATGCAAAAGCGATAGTAAGCGGCTATGCCCAAGAAATGCTTGCATTTCGTTGGGCATAGACATTTGGTAACCAAGACGACATGAGTATGGAGGGCGAAAGCCCGGAATACGAATGTCGGCGGCGATTGCGGGAGCGCGAAGCGCGGAGCAATCGGCTTTCATGCAAAAGCGATAGTAAGCGGCGGCTATGCCCAAGAAATGCTTGCATTTCGTTGGGCATAGACATTTGGTAACCA
>CAVCUM010000034.1:0-14241 GCA_963605385.1 Lachnospiraceae bacterium | reverse complement strand
ATGTGTTCAATCATGGGTTATTTAGGAACAAGCCTAAGTAAGGATTCCTTAAAACCGTTTTTTGACGAAACGATTTCAAGGGGACCCGACATGCAGAAAATCGTGGAATTTAAGGAAGGAGTGCTCGGCTTTGAAAGACTTTCCATTATGGGACTTTCGGAAAGCGGTATGCAGCCTTTTTCTTTAAACAATAATATGGTTGTTTGTAATGGTGAAATCTACGGATTTAAAAAGTTAAAAGAAGAGCTTGAAAAGGATTATACATTTAAAAGCGAGTCAGATTGTGAAGTGCTTCTTCCAATGTATGAAAAGTATTCGACCGACATGTTTGTACGCTTGGATGCGGAGTTTGCCTGCGTCATATACGATGCGAAAAAGAAAACATTAATTGCAGCCAGAGATCCGATTGGAATAAGACCTCTTTTTTACGGCTATCCGAAGGATGGAGAGATTATTTTTGCAAGTGAAGCAAAGAACCTTGTGGGCTTATGCGATAAGATTTATCCCTTCCCTCCCGGACATTACTACATCGAAGGAAAATTTATTCCATATAGGGATGTAACAAGTGTTGCTGACTTCGTAAAGGACGACATTGAAGTCGTTTGCAAAAACATTCATGACAAGCTTGTGAGGGGAATTGAAAAAAGACTTGATGCGGATGCACCGTTAGGATTCTTACTTTCCGGCGGTCTGGACAGCTCACTTGTATGTGCGGTTTCAGCAAAGATTCTTAAAAAGCCTATCAGAACCTTTGCTATAGGAATGAGTACCGATGCAATCGATTTAAAGTATGCAAAGGAAGTCGCCGATTACATTCACTCGGATCACACGGAGGTAATCATTACAAAGGATGATGTCATAAAGGCACTTCCCGAGGTTATTCATTTACTCGGAACCTTTGATATCACCACCATAAGGGCTTCAATTGGTATGTACCTTGTCTGCAAGGCAATTCACGAGACTACCGATATCAGGGTTTTAATGACAGGCGAGATTTCTGATGAGCTGTTCGGATATAAATATACCGATTTTGCTCCGAGCGCAGAGGAATTTCAAAAGGAAGCGAGTAAGCGAGTCAAAGAGCTTTACATGTATGACGTCTTAAGAGCGGACAGGTGCATTTCCGTAAACTCAATAGAAGCGCGTGTTCCATTCGGAGATCTGGACTTTGCTTCATATGTAATGAGTATCGATCCAAAGATGAAGCTAAACAAATACGGGAAAGGTAAATACCTGTTAAGGCATGCTTTTGAAGGCGATTATCTTCCTATAGACATTCTGATGCGTGAGAAAGCTGCTTTTTCCGATGCCGTAGGTCACTCAATGGTTGATTACCTTAAGGAGTATGCTAACAGTCAGTATACGGATGACGAGTTTGAGGCAAAAAGAAAAAAATACACACATGCAATGCCGTTCACAAAAGAATCTCTTCTTTACAGAGAACTTTTTGAAAAATTCTATCCGGGTCAGGCAGAAATGATTAAGGATTTCTGGATGCCCAACAAACAGTGGGAGGGTTGCAACGTAGACGACCCCTCGGCAAGAGTTCTTTCTAACTACGGAGACAGCGGTAAGTAAGCAATAGGGATTAAGGATAAGGAGTCAAAGATGGTTAAGTATGTATTTGTTACGGGCGGTGTTGTTTCGGGTCTCGGTAAGGGAATTACGGCGGCGTCCTTGGGAAGACTTTTGAAGGCAAGAGGGTATCATGTGACCATGCAGAAGTTCGATCCCTATATAAACGTGGATCCGGGAACTATGAACCCTATTCAGCACGGTGAGGTTTTTGTCACGGATGACGGAACGGAAACTGATTTGGACTTAGGGCACTACGAGAGATTTATAAACGAAAGCCTGGATCACAATTCAAATGTTACGACCGGCAAAATTTACTGGTCTGTACTCAATAAAGAACGTCACGGTGATTACGGCGGAGGAACCGTTCAGGTGATTCCGCATATCACAAACGAAATAAAGGATAAATTTTACAAAGCAAAAAATCCGGATGAGGAAACCATTTCAATCATAGAGATAGGCGGAACGGTCGGAGATATCGAGTCGCAGCCCTTCCTTGAAGCCATCAGACAGTTTCAGGCTGAGGTCGGAAGAGAGAATGCGATTATCATTCAGGTAACGCTAATTCCGTACTTAAAGGCTTCGGGCGAGATGAAGACGAAGCCTACACAGACGAGTGTAAAGACTCTTCAAAGTCAGGGACTTTGGCCGGATATCCTGGTTTGTCGTTCGGATTATCCGATTGATGATCAGATGCGTGAGAAAATCGCGTTGTTTTGCAATGTAAAGAAGGAACACGTCCTTCAGAACCTCGATGCGAAATCGCTTTATGAGGTTCCGCTCTTAATGGAAAAAGAAAATCTTGCAGGTGCGGTTTGCGAATGCTTAAACCTTCCATGTCCAGAGCCTGACTTAAAGCAGTGGATGCAGCTCGTATGGGACTTTGAAAATCCAAAGCACAAGGTAACGATTGCAATCGTCGGCAAGTATGTGGCACTTCATGATGCTTACTTAAGCGTCGTTGAGGCATTAAAGCACGGCGGAATCGCAAACAAAACCGAGGTAAACCTAAGATGGGTCGATGCGGAAGAGCTTACAAGAGAGAATTTTGCAGAGTACTTACATGATGTGGACGGAATTTTGGTTCCCGGAGGCTTCGGTCAGAGAGGAACTAAAGGAAAGATTCTGGCCTGTGAGTATGCCCGTACCATGAAGATTCCTTATCTGGGTCTTTGCCTTGGAATGCAGCTTGCGATAGTCGAGTTTGCAAGAAACGTTTGTGGCCTAAAGGATGCAGCAAGCTGCGAGCTTGAACCGGGTACAAAAAACCCTGTTATTCATATACTTCCGGATAAAGAAGGCATTGAGAATATAGGAGGAACTCTAAGACTCGGTGCATACCCCTGTGTTCTTTCCAAAGATACTATAGCTTACAGACTTTACGGTAGCGTTAATATTTCCGAAAGACACAGACACAGATATGAAGTAAACAATGATTACAGAGAGATTCTTACAAAGAATGGAATGGTTCTTTCAGGACTTTCACCTGACGGAAGAATAGTCGAAATGATTGAATTAAAGGGACATCCTTTCTTTGTCGCAACCCAGGCACATCCGGAGTTTAAATCACGTCCGGATGCACCTCACCCATTGTTTAAGGGATTTATAGAGGCTTCACTTAAGAGACAGGAGGAGAGCACGCATGAGTAACAATATGGAAAAAACTTTATACGATCCTTCTTTTGAACATGATAACTGCGGTATCGGAGCCATTGTTGACATACACGGAAAGAAAAGTCACAAAATTGTTGATGATGCCCTTAAGATTGTCGAGAACCTTGAACACAGGGCCGGCAAGGATGCGGAAGGAAAGACCGGCGATGGCGTCGGAATACTTACCCAGATTCCGCATAAGTTCCTTGCCCGTGTCTGCTCAGAGCTTGGTATCGACATCGGGAAAGAAAGAGAATACGGAGTCGGCATGTTCTTTTTCCCTAAAAACGAGCTTCAAAGAAGCCGTGCCATGAAGATGCTTGAGATTATTGTAAAAAAAGAAGGGCTTGAATTTCTCGGTTGGAGAAAGGTTCCCACTAAGGAAGAGTGCCTTGGCGAAAAGGCGCTTTTGTCAAAGCCGGAGATTTATCAGGGATTTATAAGAAGACCCAGGGAAATTACGGATGATTTGGCTTTTGACAGAAAGCTTTACGTTGTAAGGCGCGTTTTCGAGCAGTCAAACGACAACACTTATGTGCCGAGCTTGTCGGGCCGAACGATTGTATATAAGGGTATGTTTTTGGTAAATCAGTTAAGGGTTTTCTTTAAGGATCTTCAGGAAAAGGATTATGAGTCAGCGATTGCCCTGGTTCATTCAAGATTTTCGACGAATACGAATCCTTCGTGGCTGAGGGCTCACCCCAACAGATTTGTGGTTCACAACGGAGAAATAAATACTATCCGCGGCAATGTAGACAAGATGATTGCCCGTGAGGAGACCATGCAGACAAGCTGTTTTAGCGACGAGGACCTCGCAAAGGTTCTCCCTGTAATCGCACAGGACGGTTCCGATTCGGCAATGCTTGACAATGCTCTGGAATTTATGATTATGGGCGGATGCGATCCCGCACTCGCGGCTATGATTTTGATTCCCGAGCCCTGGGAACACAATGATACAATCTCGCAAAAAGAAAGGGATTTCTATCAGTATTATGCAACAATGATGGAGCCCTGGGACGGACCTGCTTCGATTCTTTTTTCGGATGGCGATTGTATGGGAGCAATCCTTGACAGAAACGGACTGAGACCTTCGAGATACTATGTGATGAAGGACGGAAGGCTGATTCTTTCTTCCGAGGTAGGCGTGCTTCCTCTTGACGAAGATAAAATCCTTAAAAAAGAAAGACTTCATCCCGGAAAGATGTTACTTGTGGATACCAAGAAGGGCAGGATAATTAAGGATGGGGAGCTAAAGGAGTACTATGCCGGAAGAGAGCCTTACGGCGAGTGGCTTGATTGTAACCTTGTCAATTTAAAGGATATTAAGATTCCGAATATCAAGGTTCCGACCTATTTAGATGAAGAGCTTGCCCGTCTTCAGAAAGCTTACGGGTATACATATGAAGACTGCATGGATCAGATTTTGACGATGGCATTAAACGGAACTGAGGCAATAGGTGCTATGGGTGTAGATACGCCCTTAGCTGTGCTTTCAAAGCAGTATCAGCCTTTATATTACTATTTCAAACAGCTTTTTGCCCAGGTAACAAATCCTCCGATTGATGCAGTCAGGGAAAAAATCGTTACGGCAACTACCGTCTATGTCGGAAAGAACGGAGATTTGCTTTCCGAAAAGCCTGAAAACTGTAATGTATTAAAGATCAGAAATCCGATTCTTTCGGATTTGGACCTTTTAAAGATATCTCATTTAAAGAAGCCGGGACTTAAGGTTTTAAAGGTTTCAACATGTTATTACAAGAGTACGCCGCTTGAGAGGGCAATCGATCATTTATTTGTCGAGGTCGACAGAGCTTACAAGGATGGGGCAAATATCCTGATCCTTTCCGATCGCGGCGTCGATGAGAACCACGTTGCGATTCCTTCGCTTCTGTGTGTTGCAGCCGTTCACAATCATTTGGTTGACACAAAGAAATGCATGGCAATGTCACTTATTATGGAGACGGCAGAGCCGAGAACGGTGCACCATTTCGCAACCCTGCTTGGTTACGGAGCATGTGCGGTAAATCCTTACCTCGCCCATGCCACCATTGCAAAGCTTATTAAGGACGGAAATCTTGATAAGGATTACTATGCCGCAGCGGATGACTATGACAATGCCGTTATTCAGGGCATTGTAAAGATTGCATCAAAGATGGGAATATCAACCATTCAGTCTTACCAGGGAAGCAGAATCTTCGAGGCTGTCGGAATATCAAAGAGTGTAATAGACAAGTATTTTGCAAAAACGGTATCAAGGATAGAAGGCATTACCCTTGATGATATCGCAAAGGCAACGGACGAGCAGCATTCAAAGGCTTTCGACCCCCTTGGACTCTCAACGGATTTAACGATTGATTCCATGGGACGTCACAAAATGCGCTCGGGCAAGGAAGACCACAGATATAATCCGAAGACCATTCATATGCTTCAGATGGCTACCAGGGAAGGCGACTATTCGAAATTCAAGCTCTATACGAACATGGTTGACCGAGAGGAAACCGGCTATATCAGAAGCCTTATGGATTTTAATTTTCCGGAAAAAGGAATCGATATTTCAGAGGTTGAAAGCGTAGATGAAATTGTTAAACGTTTTAAGACTGGAGCTATGTCTTACGGTTCAATTTCAGAAGAGGCTCACGAAGCCCTGGCAATCGCCATGAATCACCTGCACGGCAAATCAAATTCGGGTGAAGGCGGTGAAAGCGATGAAAGGCTTGAAAGTGCAGGCACCGACCATGACAGAAGTTCTGCCATAAAACAGGTAGCTTCAGGGAGATTCGGCGTAACAAGCAGATATCTGTGCAGCGCCAAGGAAATTCAGATAAAGATGGCTCAGGGTGCAAAGCCCGGTGAAGGCGGTCATCTTCCCGGAAAGAAGGTTTATCCTTGGATTGCAAAGACAAGACACTCAACACCGGGCGTAAGTCTGATTTCACCTCCGCCTCATCACGACATCTATTCAATAGAAGATTTGGCTCAGCTTATATACGACCTTAAAAATGCAAACAAGGATGCAAGAATTTCCGTAAAGCTTGTTTCGGAATCGGGAGTCGGTACAATAGCCGCAGGCGTTGCCAAGGCAGGTGCCGGGGTAATACTGATTTCCGGATACGACGGAGGAACGGGAGCCGCTCCGATAAGCTCGATTCACAATGCGGGTCTTCCGTGGGAGTTAGGCCTTGCAGAAACCCATCAGACTCTACTACAAAATGGCCTTAGGGACATGGTCGTGATAGAAACGGACGGAAAGCTTATGAGCGGACGGGACGTTGCCATTGCAGCAATCCTCGGAGCAGAGGAATTCGGATTTGCCACGGCACCATTGGTAACATTGGGCTGTGTGATGATGAGAGTCTGCAATCTTGACACCTGTCCCATGGGTATTGCAACGCAGAATCCGGAGCTTCGCAAGAGATTTACCGGGAAACCCGAGTATGTGGAAAATTTCATGCGTTTCATAGCCGAAGAATTAAGAGAGTACATGGCGCGTCTCGGTGTAAGAAAGGTCACCGAGCTTGTGGGGCGCACGGATCTCATTAAAAAGAAAGATACTCTTACGGACGGAGCATCAAAAATTTCTTTAGACAGGATTTTGGGAGCAAAGTCCGATAATTGCACCTTCAATAAAGAAAAAGCCTATGATTTCATGCTTTCAAAGCGCAAGGATGCCATCCTTTTAAGTAAGGAAAAGGGCCTTAAGGAAGCAATAGAAAAAGGAAAAAGTATTGAAATAGATACAAGTGTTTTAAATACCGACAGGACCTTCGGAACGTTAATAGGCTCGGAAATCACAAAGGCTCACCATGAAGGTTTGAAGGACGATACGGTTACAATCAACTGTGTGGGTGCAGGAGGTCAGAGCTTTGGAGCCTTTATACCGAAAGGACTTACACTCAATCTCACAGGCGATTCAAATGACTATTTCGGGAAAGGATTGTCAGGCGGAAAGCTCATACTGCATGCACCTTCAAATGCAGGATACGATGCCGAAAACAATATAATCGTAGGAAATGTTGCACTGTATGGTGCTACAAGCGGAGAAGCTTATATCGCAGGTATGGCGGGAGAAAGATTTTCGGTAAGAAACTCGGGCGCCAAGTGTGTGGTTGAAGGCGTCGGTGAGCACGGATGCGAGTACATGACCGGCGGTGTGTGCGTCGTGCTCGGAAGTACCGGCAAGAATTTTGCGGCAGGTATGAGCGGCGGAATTGCTTACGTACTTGACGAGGATAATGCCTTATACAGAAACCTAAACAAAGAAATGGTCTTAATGGAGAAGATTGAGCATAAGACCGACAAAGCGGAACTTAAGGAGCTCCTTACAAGGCATGTTAAGTATACCGGCTCATTTAAAGCAAAACAGATTTTGGAAAATTTTGATGAGTATCTGCCTAAGTTTAAGAAGATAATTCCTTCGGATTACAAGAGGATTGTGCTTCTTACGGAGGATTATATCGAAAAAGGCATGAATATCAATGAAGCACAGATTGAGGCATTCTATGAAAGCCTCAAGGAAAGGGCATAGGTGAGTAAGATGGGTAAACCTACAGGTTTCTTGGATTACTTAAGAAAAGATCAGATTACAACTCCATGTGAAGAAAGAATCAAGAACTTTAATGAGTTTCACCAAAGCCTTTCTTTAGACGAACAAAAGCTTCAGGGAGCCAGATGCATGGCCTGCGGAGTTCCCTTCTGTCAAGCGGGAATGATGATAAACGGCATGGCCTCGGGGTGCCCACTTCATAATCTCGTGCCGGAGACGAACGAGCTTGTGTATAAGGGAAATTTCGAGCAGGCATACATTCGTTTAATGAAGACGCACAGTTTTCCGGAATTTACATCGCGTGTATGCCCCGCACTTTGTGAGGCAGCATGTACCTGCGGATATTTGGATGCACCGGTTGCAACCAAGGATAATGAAAAATTTATTATCGATTATGCGTATGAGCATGGGCTTGTAACCGAAGAAAAGCCCAGAGTTTTAACTGGAAAGAGCGTTGCCGTTATCGGAAGCGGTCCTTCCGGACTTGCAGCAGCTCAGCTGTTAAACAGAAGGGGTCACAAGGTAACCGTTTTTGAAAGAAGCGACAGAATCGGTGGACTGTTAAGATACGGCATTCCTAATATGAAACTTGACAAGCATCTGATTGACAGACGCATAAAGCTTATGGAAGAAGCGGGAGTGGAGTTTAAGACGGGTGTTGATGTCGGCAAGGACATTAAGGCTTCAGAGATAGAAGAGAAATTTGACAGAATCATTCTATGCTGCGGAGCTTCCAATCCAAGGGACATAAAGACCGAAGGCAGGGATGCAAAAGGAATTTATTTTGCGGTCGATTTTCTAAAGGAAGTAAGTAAGAAGCTTATGGACTTTGATTACGATTCGGAAAAGTTAATAAATGACACGGATTTTTCTTTCGGCTCTCTTAAGGGTAAGTCAGTAGTGGTCATAGGAGGCGGCGATACGGGAAATGATTGTGTCGGTACAAGCATAAGGCTTATGGCGGGAAATGTTGTACAGCTTGAAATGATGCCGCCCGCATCGGAAAGAAGACTTCCTTCAAATCCCTGGCCCGAATGGCCGAAGGTCTTAAAGACCGACTACGGCCAGGAAGAAGCAATTTACAAGTTCGGAAATGACCCAAGGATTTACAAGACAACCGTTAAGAAGTTTATAAAGGATGCATCCGGCAATTTAACTGGTGTTGAAACGGTCATGCTTGATTCAAAGAAGGACGCATCAACCGGGCATTTTATAATGGAAGAGGTAAAGGGAAGCGAAAAAGAAATAAAAGCCGATCTTGTACTCATCGCCGCAGGCTTTTTGGGAAGCGAAGAGTATGTCACAAAAGCATTTAAGGTTGAAAGAAATCAAAGGACAAACGTACTCACAAAAGATGGGGAATACGAAACCAACAAGGAAAATATTTTTACGGCCGGCGATATGCACAGAGGACAGTCTTTGGTAGTCTGGGCAATAGCCGAAGGCAGAAACGTGGCACGTGCGGTAGATAAGTCTTTAATGGGATATACAAATCTCTAATTTTGGTACTTGCATTTTGAATTGTATTCTTGTATACTTCCTTTCGAGGACAAGGGCGTCTTAAAGAAAAATGCGAAAGCACTTTTTATTTAAGTCGCCCTCTTATTATACAATAGGAGGAATTCATTATGTCATACGTTGACGAGATTTACGAAAGAGTCGTAAACCAAAACCCCGCACAGCCTGAATTTCATCAGGCAGTAAAGGAAGTGCTTGAGTCACTTCGTGTAGTAATCGAGGCACATGAGGATGAGTACAGGAAAGATGCTCTTCTTGAAAGACTCACCACCCCAGAGAGACAGATTCTCTTCAGAGTACCCTGGGTAGATGATAAGGGACAGGTTCAGGTTAACAATGCTTACAGAGTACAGTTTAACTCCGCAATCGGACCTTACAAGGGAGGTTTAAGACTTCACCCTTCAGTTAACTTAGGTATTATCAAATTCTTAGGCTTTGAACAGATTTTTAAAAACTCCTTAACCGGTCTTCCCATCGGCGGCGGTAAGGGCGGTTCGGACTTCGATCCCAAGGGTAAGTCGGACCGTGAAGTAATGGCATTCTGCCAGAGCTTTATGACAGAGCTTCACAAGTATATCGGAGCAGACACCGATGTTCCTGCAGGTGATATTGGTACGGGTGCCCGTGAAATCGGATATATGTATGGTCAGTACAAGAGACTTACAGGCCTTTATGAAGGTGTTTTAACCGGTAAGGGTTTAAGCTACGGCGGATCTTTGGCAAGAACGGAAGCTACCGGTTACGGACTTCTTTATATGACAGAGGAAATGCTTAAGTGTAACGGTGTTGCGCTTGCAGGTAAGACAGTTGCCGTATCCGGTTCAGGTAACGTTGCAATCTATGCAATTCAGAAGGCTCTTCAGCTTGGCGCTAAGCCTGTAACCTGTTCTGATTCAACAGGCTGGATTTACGATCCCGAAGGAATTGATGTTGATCTTCTTAAGGAAGTTAAGGAAGTTAAGAGGGCTCGTCTTACAGAGTACGCAGCTAAGCGTCCTTTGGCTCAGTATCATGACAAGGCGACCGAAAAGAACAACCAGTGGATTATCAAGGTTGACGTTGCTCTTCCTTGCGCAACTCAGAACGAACTTAATCTTGATGATGCAAAGAACCTTGTTGCAAACGGAGTAATTGCAGTTTGCGAAGGCGCTAACATGCCCACCACCTTGGAAGCTACCGAATATTTACAGAAGAGCGGTGTTTACTTCGTACCTGGTAAGGCTGCAAACGCAGGCGGTGTTGCTACATCGGCACTTGAAATGAGCCAGAACTCAGAGCGTCTTTCATGGACCTTTGAAGAGGTTGACGGAAAGCTTCATGATATCATGGTTAACATCTTCCACAATCTTGATGATGCTTCAAAGAAGTACGGAATGGAAGGCAACTATGTTGCAGGCGCAAACATTGCAGGTTTCTTAAAGGTTGCAGACGCAATGAAGGCACAGGGCATTTGTTAAAAAACATTTTGAATATTTCAAATTCGTTGTATATTAATAAGGGTGCAGGTCGTACCTGCGCCCTTTTAGTTGCTATATAGAAAATTTCTTTGCAATCTCACATATAGCAAAAAGGTACTGCGTGCCAACGATGCGCAGCTTAAGGCATGGAAAATAATGCTGCACATTACGCTTGCGCATACTTTTTTATTTAACTTTATGGAAAGGGACGGACATGAATACTCGCGAAGACATTTTACAACTTATAGAAGAAGAGGATATTGAATTCATCAGACTTCAGTTTACCGATGCATGGGGCAATTTAAAGAATATTGCCGTTACCCCGAGACAGATTGACAAGGCCTCAGACAACAAATTTCCTTTTGACGGTTCGGCGTTATTTGACGGAAAAGCCGATTTCAACGATGAACTTTTCCTTGTTCCGGACCTTGATTCGTTTGTGATATTGCCCTGGAGACCACAGCAGGGCAAGGTTGGGAAGATGACCTGTGATGTGACATATTCGGATGGCAGTCCGGTTTCTTTTTCCCCGCGTACTATTTTAATGAAGACTATAAAAGAAGCAGAGGACTTAGGCTTTACCTTCAAGGTAAATCCCGAGTGCGAGTTTTTCTTATTTAATACAGACGAGAACGGGAGGCCTACCATTGTTTCTCATGAAAAGGCAGGCTACCTTGACGTAGGACCGATTGATTTCGGCGAAAACTGCAGAAGAGACATGGTGCTTAACCTTGAAGATATGGGATTTGAGGTTGAATCCTCCCATCATGAAGAAGCACCCGCTCAGCATGAAATTGATTTTGGGGCTTCCGATCCGCTTAAATGTGCGGACGACATAATGACTTTCAGATTTGCGGTAAGGTCGATTGCAAAGCGGTTCGGACTTTACGCAACCTTTCTTCCGAAGCCTCATACGGGACATGCAGGCTCCGGCATGCATTTGAATTTTGCAGTATACAAGGACGGAGTCAACATTTTTTCAAATAAAAACGCTTTTAGCCTCGGAGAGCAGTTTGAGGCGGGAATTTTAAAGCATGCAGGCGGAATGTGCGCCGTTACGAACCCGATTGTCAATTCATACAAGCGCATTATCGCAAGCCTTGACAAGAATGCTTGTCTATCACGTATCAGAGAATCATTCGGTGAGACAAGACTTGAAATTAAGTTCCCCGACAGCGCTGCAAACCCTTACCTTGCAATTGCTCTTTGTATTAAGGCAGGTTTAAACGGTATCAATGAAAAGCTTATTAAGGATGATAAAAATGTTAGGCCTCTTCCTTTGACTTTGAGCGATGCGCTTAAAATCATGAATGAGGATGAACTTATAAAAGAAACTCTGGGAAAAGATTTTTCATATATCTATATTCATTCTAAGGAAAAGGAATGGAAAGAATATATGACACAGGTGTCGGATTGGGAGATCGAAAAGTATCTTATTAAGATGTAGGAGGTCCTATGGGAAGCATACTAATTGCTATGCCCAAATATGATGACTCTGTTCATTTGCAGGATCTTCTATCAAGTCACGGGGTACTTGAGGACTTTGAAATCTGTCAGACGGCATCGGAGGTGCTTCAGATATCAAATGACAGAGATTTCGGAATCGTAGTCTGCACGAAAGCTTTAAAGGACATGAGCGCACTCGAACTTTCCGAATACCTGCCAAAATTTTTCGGAATGATAATCCTTACCAAGGATATGGCACTTGACGTCTATTCTGACAGGATTGTGAAGCTTATGATGCCGTTTAAACCGGGAGAGCTTGTTTCGACAATAGAGATGATGTCCTCATTCTTTTTACGCAGGATAAAGAAACAGACAGGCGGACCGGTGAGGCGGACGCATATGCAGGATAAGGTCGTAAGCGAGGCAAAGGCTGTTCTCATGGACAGAAACGGAATGACGGAACCTGAGGCATTCAGGTACATTCAGAAGTGCAGTATGGATACGGGAAGAAGCATGGTTGAATCGGCACAGATGATTCTAATATTAAACAGATAGAAGGGCACAGTTATGAAGATGGATTTTGTAAAAATGCATGGATGCGGGAATGACTACATTTATGTAAACGGGTTCGAGGTTTCAGTTGATAAATTCAAGAAGGCTGAGCTTGCAAGGAAGCTTTCGGACAGACATTTCGGAATAGGCTCGGACGGACTGATTTTCATAAATCCGTCGGGAATTGCCGACTTTGAAATGGAGATGTATAATGCTGACGGCACAAGAGCAGAAATGTGTGGAAACGGCATCAGATGCGTTGCCAAATATGTCTATGACAATAAGATGACGGACAAGTCGGAATTTGTAGTAGAGAGTATGGGAAAAAGAAAGCTAATCAAGGTATATGCAGAAGATGGCCTTGTAAAAAATGTCACGGTCGACATGGGCGAGCCGATTCTTGAATCGAAGCGTATTCCCGTTATTTCTTCCGAAGAAAGCTTTATTGACGAGCCTGTCAGTATAGCCGGAAAGGTTTTCCATATGACGGCAGTTTCAATGGGAAATCCGCATGCTGTTTCTTTTTACAATCCTGATGAAATCTTATTGTATGGTCAGGCAATAGAGACAAGCGAAATTTTTCCGAACCGTGTAAATGTGGAATTTGTAGATGTTTTGAGTCAGGATACGGTTCGTATGCGTGTTTGGGAACGTGGAACCGGAGAAACCTATTGCTGTGGTACGGGATGTTGTGCTACTGTAGTTGCGTCGGTTCTTAATAAGAAGACCGGTCGTCACGTTAAGGTGAAAGTACTTGGTGGGGAGCTTGACATAAATTGGGACGCAGAAAGTAACCACATATTTATGACTGGACCCGCAGAAACCGTATTTAAGGGAAGTGTAGAAGTTTAATCGGAGGTAATATGGCAAAGGTAAATGAGGATTATTTGAAGTTAAGGGGAAGTTATCTTTTTTCGGACATTGCAAGAAGAGTAAGGGAGTTTGAGGCAAAAGGCCCAAAGCAACCTGTTATCAGAATGGGAATAGGTGATGTGACACAGCCTATCGCACCTACAATTATCAAGGCTTTGCACGGTGCGGTAGATGAAATGTCCCAAAAGGAAACATTTAAAGGCTATGCTCCTGATTTGGGATACGAATTTTTAAGAAAAACCATCGCCAAGCATGATTTTGAGGCTCGTCGTTGTGATATAGATCCATCAGAAATCTTTGTTTCCGATGGGGCGAAGTGCGATTGCGGCAATATCCAGGAACTTTTTTCAAAGGATAATGTCATTGCCGTATGCGATCCTGTTTATCCTGTTTACGTTGATTCAAACGTTATGGCGGGAAGAGCAGGAACCTTCAATGAAAGCACAAACACCTGGAATGATATCGTTTACATGCCCTGTACGGAGGAAACCGGATTTACACCGTTAATTCCCGACGAGCATGTTGATATTATTTATCTTTGCTTTCCAAACAATCCTACCGGGGCTACTCTTACTAAGGATGAGCTTCAGGTATGGGTTGATTATGCCAATGAAAATGACGCCA
>CAVCUM010000033.1:0-14547 GCA_963605385.1 Lachnospiraceae bacterium | reverse complement strand
TCCCGGAGAAATCCATCCTCTCTAGTATGGCACCTTTGTGTTAATCATCTGCCTTCAGAAAATGATAATTTGCATCTCTCGTACAATAAGGATCCGCCTCTGGGCGGCTCCCACAATCGAGCCACTGGCTCTGAACATCGGATTCATTGGCTCTATTTTATCGGAATGGGTGGCTCTGCCACCCCGGAATAATCAAGTTGTGAATGAATAATAGCCCTGTGAATGACCGTTAGCCTTGTGGATGAGCAAACGTTTTGAAACCAACCACCAGGTACATCCGCAGATCGTCACAGTAAAAATACGACCGGCACCACCAGTTGTGATCATCCCATCAAACCTTCTGCCGCATGCAAACCATGTGCCCATCTGTGCCCGTCGTCATAGTTCACCACGTTAATTTACTAAAGTCAGCAAGTCAAACACAAGTGCCATCCCGGAACAGTACTCCCATCCGGAAATGGCACTTTGATTTTTCACTTAGTTACTCAACTCACTCCAATCATATTTTGTGGCAACGGATGGATTCTTATAGTCCATCATACTACCTTTGCCTTCGTAGTAATAGCATTCTCCCTTTCCATTGATGGACACCGCATACCATTCTATACCGTTGCTCTTCTGCTTCATTCTGATCTGATCAGAAATGCCGTATTTAGAAAACAAACTCCACATTGCTTTGTAGCCAGGATATCTAACGCCTTCAATAAACACATGATCCATAGTTCCGCTCACTGCACCGTCGATCTTACTGGCACTAATATGCAATACGATCTCTGTGGTATCATCTGTTATCCGTAAATCTTCCTGATTCAATGCCAGCGTCATTGCGCTTCTCAAACTCCGCGCAGTTGAGATGTCCACAGCTCTTCTCGCCTTCTCCAACTGCCCAGCAAAGATCGGAATACTAATCGCCACAAGAACTCCGATAATCGCCACAACGATCAGGAGCTCTGCCAATGTGAATCCCTTGCTTGATGTGAAACCATTGCTATCTGATGTGAAGTCATTGTCTTTCTGTCTCTTCATCATATAGTCCTCCAGGTCCCCCACTCCCGAACTGCATGTTATTCTATGTGCTTGTCATATCACAAATGTAAAGAAAAATCAATTTTCGTCATGCAGTGCTGATTCTTCCACATGCGGTGCTGATTCTTCCACATGCAAAACAACGATTCAGCCAGCCATCTGTGTGACCATCCACGCTTGAGAGACGTGTGGGGAGTGAATGGCAAAGATTCCGTAGATCGAAACAACCACATGATCCACCTGCGTGCTTTTCGTGGTAGCCTTCGTGATCTTGGTCGTTCCATCAGATTCCAACATCACATCGTTGATCACGCGGTACTTCTCTTTGTCCAGCCGCTGCAGCAGCACTCCCACCGCAGCACTCCCACCGCGGCCTCCCCAGCCTTACCCTTGAACTTAGGAGTGAGAAGTTTTATTAAGAATGCAATAAAGATAATAAGGAACACCCACAGGTAAATCTTTATCATCGCAGGAGTGGTGAAGGAATTTATGAAACCATCCACAACGGTGTGATTATTCGCAATGTTGTGATTATTCACAATAATGTGATTATCCACAATGTTGTGATTATCCATAGTGACTCTTCTCTGCAATGATCCTTATCCATGATGGTTCCTAATAGGATTGGCTCCTTATGTGATAATGACTTCTAATAGGATTGGCTCCTATCCATGATAACTCCTAATAGGATTGGCTTCTATCCACGGGAATGACTCCTTACGTGAACTATATCCGAGCGGATACCCACAAAGCAAAACACGACCGGCCCGACCAGTTGTGATCAGGGATTAAGTGTGATCGAGATCATCTGTTCCGATAGTTACACGTTGCAGTAGGCGGATTTGCCGAAAATAATTCGACGTTTACTCCGCTCAGAGCGTGGTGTGGGACAGTGCACAGTCAATTGACGCCTTATTTTTTTATTTCTCGCAGCATTTTTCCAAATATATTCTTTTCAAAAACAGAAAAGTACATCGCCGCTACTACACCATAAGAAATGACTCCAACTACAATCTGCACAATGAGAGTCGTAATCTTTGAATTATAAGCAAAAAACGAAGCACACTCTACTATAAAAAACATAATCAAGCCGCATACAAATGCGGGTATACTTTTTTTTAGCAAAATACCATAAGGTATCTCTTTGTGAAGCAATACAAATTGTGTGATAGGTATACTCCCTTCCGCAACAATGGTTCCTATTACAGCTCCCATCGCTCCCATTTGCGGAATAAAAATTGAATTTATCACAACATTCAATATTGCCCCCGTAATAACTGTTGCAATGTAGATATAATCTTTCCCTTTTGGAATAACAAACTGCGATCTAATAACATTCGCCCATCCAATCATCGGTAGCGTGAATGCCAATGCCGCCATCAACACTCCGCTACCTTCAAAATCTTTTCCAAATAAGACAATAGCCATCGGTTTAGCCACAGCACATAGCCCAAACGCCATTGCAAACATCATAAATTCCATAAACTGCATGGAATAAATCATATACTTCGAACTTTCCTTTTCTTTCCCGTTTGACATCATATTAGAAACTCTCGGCATCATAACAGTACCAAAAGCCGTAATAAATCCACACAAGGCATAGATGACTTTTTCTGCATTTTCGTATAATCCAGTTTCCGCCAGGGTTGTCATTGCCCCAAGCATGATTTTATCCATCTGGCGATAAATGCTAATCGAAAAAACCGGAATAACAAGAATAATATTTGGCTTTAGATGAACTAAAATATCTTTTAAAGTGGCTGGCTCAAAGTGCACTACTTTCTTCAAATTAATCCACATTGATAAGTAGCCAAAAAACATGCTGCATGACATAATAGCCACGTATTTCCACAAATCAGCACTTGATCTTACAAGTACAAAAATCAAAAAAACAGATGTTACTTTAACAATGATATTTTTGCGAGAAATTGACGCAAAAGATTCAAGGCCAGAAAACAGCCAATCAATATCAAAAAAGCTGGCCAAAACAATGATACCCAGGAGGATTGCATATATTTGATTCTCGTCATTTTTTAGAAAAACAAAACAAAAAAGCCAATACAGAACATTGGCAAAAAAGGCAGTAAAAATCTGCTGATAATATATACTTGAAAAAACACCTGACAATCTTTTATCATCTCGAACTGCAGATATACACCGAGTCCCGTAATTGTTTAAGCCTAATTTGGCAAATATATAAAATATATGCGCAATCGCATAATAATATGCATACGTTCCAACGCCTTCCGCTCCAACCACGCGAGCCAAGTATGGAGCTGTAAGCAATGGTAATGCCGTGTTTAGTAATGTATATGTCAGATTATATAAATAATTTTTCTTTATGCTTTTTTTTGCAGCCATATTGTTATCGTTTTAGTAATCGTTTTATTTTTCTTCTTGTTTCCGGGCTAATTTTTCGGGCGATCTCTATTTTAAATATTTCCTTATATTTAGGGACGTATTTGTCAATAGATTCTACAAGAGAATGTGTTCTAGAATACTTCAAAAAAGCTTCTCTCCTTGAGTTTTTTGGGGTTGCGGCAACCATTGCTCCGCCCGTCATCGACAAATATTTTTCTCGATCAATCGAGTATATTGTCATCTCACCCGACAATTCTTCAAAAACTCTTTTTCCTTTTGTAGTATTACACTGAATTAGAGAGATTCCTTTGTCAGCATCAAGTTCAGGATAGAAGCGTTGTATTCCCCAAAAGTCTCCAATTGTTAGATCACCTTGTCTGTTTGATGTTGCAAACCTACACGCATGGCAAGAGTCCCTGTAAAATAAAAAAGAATGGTATGCTCTGAGAAAAATACTATTATACCGATTTAGTATTTTCACTTTTCCACTTTTTGTTACAAGTCGAATATTTCGCGAATTCCAGTTCTTTCTGATTTTATTAAAAACTCTAAATCGAAACTCAACTGATTGAATTTTATCATTCAATCGCTTCTCTTCCTCAAACACATACTTATCGAACATTTTTTGACTTGGGACACCGTGACATACCAAATCAATGCAAAACAAATTTTCTATGTTATCGTCACGAAGATAATTATGTAACGCAGCCACCTGACATGGTGTCCCCGAAAAGACAACATTTTTTCCATTCTTTAATTGTTGCCGGATTCTCGGAAAAGCATCCATCAATTGGCTCTGTACATATTTCGATTTATGTAATGCTGTTAAATCGTTCTTGTCTTTTGAACATTGATGAACTACTTGTAGATTATCATCAAATGCAGCTCCCCATACCATCCACTCTTTGTTTTTTCGAAGCGTTCTAACGATTGCTCCAAATGCTCCTCCACTAGATGCTTTCTTAACCGAATCCTCGTCTTTACATCTCGCCGCAACAATCCATTGCTCCCCCTGTGTTTCAAGGTTTATTGGTACGTTTTCTACAGGACAAACTTTTTCACATAAATGACAATGAACACATCTACTATTGTCAATGCACGGAAAGAGAAAACCATCTTCATCTGGAACAATTGTTATACATTGTTTGGGACATACCTGAGAGCATGCACCGCAACCACAGCATTCGCTTTTATTATGGCTATTGAAATACATATTACCTTTCCTTTATCTTTTGTAGTATTTCAGTTGTAGAGATTCCATCCGTATGCTTCAAAAACACTACATCTGCTCCCACCTCATTCAATTTACGGATCTCTTCGTTATACATATCTGATCCCTTCCAGTCATCTCCATGGAACATTACATCATAATGAAGCTCATCCCACGCGTTTCTTTTGTCCATGCTTGTCTGAGGAACCACCCTGTCAACGAACCGTATTGCGCCAACAATTCTAACTCTATCCTCGTAAGGTATTACTGGCAATTTATGCTTGTAGTTTTTCACAAGTTCATCCGTGCTTACACCAACAATCAAATACTCACACTGTTCCTTTGCTTTTTCCAGAATATTTAAATGGCCGACATGAAATAAATCAAAGACACCTGTTGTATACCCGATTTTATATTTTTTCTCCATCTCTAATCATCCTCTAACACAACTGTGTACGCCATCATTTTATCTATCTGATTCTGAGGCGGATACTCCATATAATTTTTGTAGTAGTGCACCAGATATTCCTCTGTTTTTTCCGGAACAGGGAGCATCATATCTAAATATGGAACCCTTTTGGGAGTACCAAAATAGCTTTTGGGAACAATGTTTTTCACTCCATAATGACCACATGGGTTTGTAACATACGCAGCCTCTTCATATGGATATTTTTTGCAGAGATTGTTGAATTCCTCTAATTTTTCTTCCGCATTTACATTTCTTAGTTTAAAACGCATCACGGTCATTTTCGCGAGTCGCTTCCACCACTCACCGGTGTTCGTGTATGCCACCCTTTTATCCCTGTATAACGTCTTTACTTTTGTCAGTTGCTCTGTGAATCTTACTTGCTCCTCTTTATCACTAGTAATTCCAATTTGCGGAAAAACATCTATGTGCATTTTTCTGGGGTTAATGCCTTTGAGCGTGATTCTAGGAAATGTAGTGATATTATCTTTTTCCTTTGTATCTCCCGGTATGACAATTCGATACTGTGTGCTAGAAAGTTCCCTTTCCATGATTTCACAAAACCGTGACAACTCCGGCAGTGGTACCGTAATATCTATGTCATAATCCCATGGTATCGGTCCATTATGTCGAATCGCACCCAACACGCTTCCACATACCAAATAATATACAAGATCATTTCTCGTACAAATTTCATCAATACAACGCAGCATCTCTGTCTCTTTTTTTTGTATCTGCTTTAAATCCATTATTTTAGTCATAGCTAGTCTCCCAAATCCAATTTAATAATGCCGTGTGTTCTTCGTTTTTCTATTGGGGGTAACTCCATATAATTTGCTCCATATATCCGTTCGAGATAATACTCCACATTTGCGGGAGCTTGAAATTCTTCACCGTCAAACATCATCTTTGAAGTCGGAAAATAAATTTCCTTAGGCATTGTCTGTTTGATATGAGAATAATTGCTGCCCAAATTCACTAGATATTTTGCTGATTCTGCCTTACACAATTTCATGGTTTTTTCTTGCCATGTCATGAGCGTTTGGATTGAAAACCCTGCGCATAGTAATTGCATAATCCTCACTGAAAAAGACGTCTTCTTTACTTTCATCCCTCTTTTTCTGATAACAACAGACTTAAGTCCCTTGACAATTGCAGCCTGAACAGTTTGTGAAAATGACCTTTCCCTTTCTGCAAAATCCAACGGAAAAATATCTATAAATATTTCATTATTGGATGTTTGATCCGAATCTATATCTGTAATATAAGACGTTCCCTTTTTACATACCTTTCCAAAGGGAAGATAATAATTTTTATCCGTGTGAAAATTTCTAAAATACAATGTTTCCGGAAATTCTGTCTCTGCAATTTGCTCAAAGCGTTCATAATCGCTCCTCAGCATAGCAATGTCCAAATCATCATCCCATGGAATGAAACCTCCATGCCTTTTAGCGCCTAGCAAAGTTCCCCCCACCAGTACATACGGAATATCATTTTTCTCACACACTTCATCTATTTCTTTTAGAATTTCAGTTAAAGTATGTTTTAATTTCTCTAACTGCTTATCCTGTCTGTCCATAACATTTACCCATACACTTCATTCTTATAGACCATCTGAATGCTACTTCTACTCACAGCAAACATAAAGTAGTACCACAGCATCACCTCTTGTGAGTGCCAATTTCCGATACCAACACTCGTTAGCGATCTTATAAGGAAATAAATCAATAGAAATAAATCAAATAAATTATTTTTGACCCCATACTTAAGAGTATTTTTAACAACTCTAATCGCTACATACATATACTGAGTACAAAGAAGAAATAATCCAACACACCCTGTACCGAGTAATGTCTCATATATAGCACTATGCATTGTTGCTATCCCGTATAGATTTTTCGCAACAAGTTCCCCTCCTGATCCAAAGCCATACCCCAAAATAGGTTTCTTGTTTATATAGGAAATTGCTGCATGCCAAATATTTACTCGGCCAGTTCCTCCTTGAAGCTGCTCTACCGTTTGACCCCGTAATAAATATACGTATAACGTGTTAAAATTCGTTATCACTAGAGCAATACCAACTATAATCAAGCCAATATATAACAATTTATATTTATCCTTAGGCTTGTGTAATTTAAAAAGTAAAATTACGGGTATCATAGCTAAGGACGCTCTGGATTGAGAAAACCACATCACAATCGCACAAAGCGCTAACAGTAAATATACCGACCATTTTTTTTCATAATTAATGAGAAGGCACCATGCAACACAAATCGCTGCAAGTGCACTGGATTTATTTGCACCTAGTAAGCCAGCTCCTAATCGAATTCCTAGCGCAGATCGAGACGCCATAGTTCCGGTATCTGCAAAATAAGAAGGCCACACTATAAAACCAACCAATGTCACAGCCAATAACACGCCAAAAACAACCACCATGACATTTAATATTTTTATGACAAATTGTTTCGGATCTTCGAATGTGTACAAGGTCCAGATCAGTATCAAATCCGTAAATAATTCCACTGATTTCACCAAAGTTTGCAATAGTGAAACAGACCATACCGTCGATAAGCCGCAAATAATAAGATAAATCAGCAAAAGCTCTCCAGGCATAACCTTCTTTAGCAGCAGCCTGCCTTTTGATTGAAATAATAGAAAAAACCAACTTATTGCTATTCCCAATATGCGGGTTGCATATTGAATGGAACTAGGAAATCCTAGATTACTGACCAGCATTATTGCCCAACAGTAGTAATAAACTGACGAATCCAAATATGCATTAATTTTCTTCTTTTTCAGACAAAACAGCCCTAGCAACAACACCAAAATTACTGCGGCAAATCGTATACCAGTCATTTGACAACTCCAATATCATCTACTCCTAATTAAGGAGTTTCTCTTATCCACAATCACACTGCCAGCCGGAATATTCTTCGTCACCAACGTTCCAGCTCCAATAACAGATCCTTTCCCGATTGTCACGCCATCAAGAATGATGCAGTTACTACCAATCCAGCAGTCATCTTCTATGGTAATTCCTTTCTGAGATACTCCTTGGCTTTTAATATCCTTTTCCGTATCAGAAAACACATGGTTTTCTGCAAAAAGGCTGCACTTGGGTCCGAACATCACATTCTTGCCGATAGTAATTCTTCCGGAGCAGCCCACATATCCGTATGGGCCGATTGAACTATGCTCTCCAATCGTCAGGCCAATTCCATAATCACCTCCATAATAGCTAGAAGGGCGTATCATGACGCCACGACTAATTGTTACATAATCCCCGAAATTAAGTCCTTCTGAGCACAGTCCATGGATCTCAGCAAAATCCTCAAATTTAACATTCTTTCCGCAACGAATATGCCTTCCATGCGTGATCTGCACATTCTTTCCTACCAGAAATAATCCGTGTGCCTCTTGTAGGAACAGCCTTTTATACAACCCACGAATAATTTTCATCCCTGTATTCTTATAAATAATAAATTTATCCAAGGCTGTTATTGATTGATTCACTGCTACACTCCCAAACAACTCTGATATATCTTCATCAACTGCCTGTAGTTATCTTCAGGCATATACTTATTTTCATAATCTTTTCTGGCATTAAGACCTAATTTTTCGCACGAAGACGGATTGTTCCAGAGAACTTCCACTTTTTTTCTGAAGCAATCAACATCCCCCAGCTTAACCTTATAGCCATTAAATCCGTCCTCAATAGCCTCCGAAGAGAATCCCAAATCGGTGGCTATCAGTCCTTTTCCAAGACTTTCTGTCTCAATTTCAACCATGGAGCAGCCTTCATACCATATAGACGGAAATACCACAAATTCTCCGCCCTTCACAATCGAAAGGCATTTATCATGTGGTGTGTATCCGAGAAAATGGACATTATCATGTCTTTCTGCCCACTGCTTAAATTCTTCTTCGCATGGGCCTCCGCCCATAACTACCAACGGAATATCTGGGAGTTTATCCCACATCTTCATCAAGATACGAATTCCTTTTTCTTCACCGATACGTCCATAAAAAACCACGTATCGTTTCGGGAGACCATCGACTTTCATTGCCTGAAGATTTGCTTCTGCATCAGGCACAAAGTTATATTTCTTCGTGATTTTATTTCTATCAAATCCAATTTCCGTTAAAAGCCTTATCTGATTCTCGTTTAAACAAATATAGTGATCAATCTGCTTATAAAAACTCCTTCTCATGCGATGATACGAAAAAATTCCAGCCACGATAAAACTCTGCAGCTTGGAATTCTTAAAGCATCCGTATTTGCACATACGGAAATATCTTCCATCACCACATTCATTGCACAGCTCCGTTCCACGCAAAGAAGTCGAACAAGGACAAACAAAGCGAGTATCATGTAGTGTTGCAACAACCTTTACACCGCATCTTTTCGCAGCGTAAAGAATCGACGGTGAAAGTAACGGAAAGAACGTATGAATATGAACAATATCTGGTTTCTCTTTCATTATCAGCTGTTGTACCGACTTGTAATTTTTTGAAGACCAGAGCATTCCAATTGTGGCTGATATTTTTCCAACTATTCCAACATTATCGAACTCATCATTTGATACAGTGTATCTGATCACCTGGTTGCCATGACTTTCCAGTAACGCAGTTTCACTTTTAAAGACCTGATCATCACCACTTGCCGAACCTTTTCTATGATAATTATGTATTGCCAATATTTTCATAATTAGCTCTCCAAGTTGGTAAACACATCCTCATACATCCTGCAGATCTTATCCCACGTATATTCTTCCGCCACTCTTTTCCTGGCTTTTCTTCCAAGCTCTTCGATTGCGCTCTCTTCCATCGAATCTGCCTTATCAATAAGATCCCTTAGACTTCCATCCTCGCGGCTCCAGTACAGTGCGCAGTCCTCAGCCACTTCCTTGTTAAATCCAACATCAACTAGCAGATTCAGATTCGTGCTCCCAAGCGCCTCGATCAGGCTGGGATTCGTACCTCCAACTGTGTGACCATGGAAGTACGCATAGGCATTCTCTCTAATTTTCTTGAGCAGCTCCTGATCATAAACCGTACCAACGAACTTGATTCTCTTATCCTTCTTGAAGTGCAGCTTATCCTCCAGCTCATTCAGGAACTTGTCATTAACATTTGTAACAATTGCAAAGTCCCTCTGGCTCTTACTCTTCATGAACTCACGAATCATAACCTCAAAGCTGTTCTCCGGTACGAAGCGACCAACAACCAGGTAATACCCCTTCTTCGTCAGTCCCTTCTCCTCATACCAGTTCACCAGCTTCGCGTCATCGTCAGCCAGCTTACTCGGCTCAAGATCAGCGCCATAGGCGATAAATGTAGTCTTAGGATCTCTGCCTTTGATTCCCTTGCCGTCATAGCACTTGTGGATATACTTCTCGATATTCTTAGAATCACAAATAGCGAGGTCGCAGTTCTTAACCATCATCTGTTCAGAAATCTTCCAGTATTTCCGAATTGGCATACTCCACTTTGCTCTCATCCACTCATGTCCATCCGGATTGAGATATACCTTGCCACCAAGCTTATGAATTTTTTTATAGAAGTGATCCATGAAAGGTCCAATGCGGCACGCCATAATGTACACGATTGGATGCTGAATATGGTTCTTCTTGATGTGGTCACAGCAGGTCTTCAGCGCAACTACGTCATAGTAGATTGCCTGTGCAGAACCTAGCTTTTCAGGAATGTCGATCTTGAAGCAATGCGCATTGTGGAGTTCGAACTCATGGTCATTCAGTCTGGTCACACCCTGGAATTTAGTTTCATCCATGTGGCCCACGCCATTAGCCTTGCATGCAACATGATATTTGATTTTCTCTTTATTCTGATGGTGCTCCGTGAGCTTGTACACAAAGGTCTCATAACCTCCGTATGCCGCTAAGCTCTTAGCGCCCACCAAATATACATGTTGTATATCCTTGGACTCCATAACTTTTTCTATCTCCCCCGCAAAGGACCTGACATCCCTTGCAAATTTTGTTTCTCGTAAAACGCTTATCTATCTAAATCACAGCCCTCATCGAACTGTGTTTAATCTTCAAATCCAATGTCATCGTGTGGTCGTATTTTCGCTTAGGCCATGTATTCAGCTCAGGTCGTGTTTGTATCCACACGCTCGTATCCGTCCGCTCAGATCGTATCTTCCACTCAGATTTCGCTTAGGCCATGTTCACCTAACTCCACTGCCCCCTTAGCACCTAACCCGTCCATGCCTTAGCAGAGATCACCTCGATACCCTGTCCTCCCGCGCCTACAGTGTATGAACGGAAAGCCTTGATATTATGTGCTCCGATGCTCTGGAGGGGCGAGGACATCAAAAAAATCTAAAGCCACTTTGACTCATCTTTAGGATGCTTTAGACATTTTCGAAAATCCTATGCCTTCTTAAGTCCCATCGCCCTGTTTCTGTTACGCACGGCTGCCTTTAATGACTTCAGCATTGTCTCAGACATTTCCGGACAATCCTCATCAAACTGTGGCTCCAGCTTCTTAGCATTCCTTACTTCTTCTCTTTCTTCTTCTGTCAGCTTCTGTCCAGGAGTTATGCTATATTTCACTGTCATAATAAAATCTCCTTTCTTTTTCTGTCGCCAATCTTGCAGAAATCAACCGAATCGTTTCTCTTCGCTCCGTAAATACAACAAACAAAACATCTTCAACCGCGCCAATTGCTATATATCGATCTTCCTCAACACTATGCTCAGAATCGTAAACCTCAATGTAATAAGGATCTGTGAATACCTTTGATGCCGTCTCAAATGAGATTCCGTGCTTCTTTTTGTTTATTGAATTCTTCTCGTCATCCCATTCGAATTTCAACGGTTGTCTCCTTCACGTTATTTTACCATTGTTTCAAAACCGCTCTGACCACTCAAAGCCGCTGTTTACACATCCAGCCGCCCCCGTCCTCTCGTTCCTACAGTGTATGAACGGAAAGCCCTTGCCATTGATGGACCTTACTCGCCGGAGTTTTATCAAAAGTAACCGTATGCTTTCAATATTATCATATTTTCATGATACACCCATCTGACACAGTATAGCACGCATTATAAATTCAGACTATATCATTTGAAGATTTTGTATCTGTTTAGCACCTGTCAATTTCAACATGAATCGGCCACTTGTGGACGGATTCATGATTGAAATTGTCAGGCAGTTACCATTTCTTTACCTATGAGAAAGAGCCGCAACACGCATGGCGGTCACGGCTCCTTCCTTCTGTACACTTTTTATCTCGATTGCTGGTTCTTTTTGTTGGTTCTTTCGCTGTCCATGTACGAAGGTATCAGGAACGCATCGCGATCCGTCTCAGTACTTCCTCATTGCACTCAAACGGTGCCTTGGCCATGCGGGCAGGTGAGGCCGCCACCATAAAGACACCTCTCTCCAGGACCTCCTCCGGGATCACAACGCTCCCGCAGACAATGGTATAGAACTCTTCCCACTCTGCAAGGTCTGCAAAGCCCGCGAGCTGCAGCACGGTATCTCTCTCCTCTTTCGGAATCTCCCGCAGATACCCAGCCTCGAACATCCCGACGGCCATGCCATGGGGCATCTGCAGATCATAGGTCAGACCATACGACAATGCGTGCGGAATAGAGGTCCCGGTCTGTGCGATCGCCATCCCGGCAAGTGCCGATGCGCGCATCAGCTGCAGGCTCTCCTCGTTGGTAAGAGGTCTCTTCTCCAGCTCGAGGAGAATGCCCTTGATCCTTCTCCAGGCCTTAAGCCCTGCCTCAGCACACATTCTGCTGTAGGCTGTTGCACCGCTGTTGCAATAGCTCTCCCAGAGGTGCCCCAGCGCATCCACTGCCGTGTTCCGAATGATTGCAGCCGGCGCAGCCGCCAGATACTTTCCATCGATCAGGGCGACCTCAGCGAACACCTTGTGCGGGATGGAGCTTTTGGTTTTCTTCTTATGAATGGTGAGTACGCTGACACCGGTCACTTCAGAGCCGGTGCCGCAGGTTGTCGGGATCAGGATGAGCGGCAGATGCACGGCTGTGCCACCCGAAAGAGGATCTGCATCCTCTTTTGCCTTTTCGGCATCATAGAGGTAGTCCGCCCCTTCCTCCGGATGGGCCATCATGACAGCGATGGCCTTTGCCGCATCCATCGGGGAGCCGCCGCCGATTCCGACAACATAGTCTGCACCCTCTGCCATCCCCAGATCCCGTGCCTTCATGACCGTTTCGATGGAAGGGTTCTCCTCCACCTCATCATAGATAACGTAGCCAATGCCGGCCTCGTCCAGAACGGAGGTGACATCCTCCAGCGACCCGTTTGCCTTTGCTGAATGGCGTCCCGTCACCAGAAGGGCCTTCTCTCCTGCTGCCGCAAACACCTCTTTATGGCTTTTCACGCAGTCCGATTCTTCATACACCTTCACCGGCATGTAATACTGCATCGCTCACCTCTTAATATCAAAGCTGCTGTTCATCAGATTCCAGATGGTTGTCGCATCGTCCGTAATATTGGCATCGCCGCGGATCGTGTGCTTAATGGCGCTGCTCGCCACGGCGAAATTAATCATATCCATTGGCTCATATCCCTGCATCATGGCATAGATGAGGCCGGAGGCAAAGGCATCTCCTCCGCCGACACGGTCCAGGATTGAGAACGTGAACAGCTTGCTCTCGTATGTTCGGCCCTCATGCCACAAAAAGGCCTTCAGGCTGTTCTCGCTGCCGCTGTAGGCATAGCGCACGTGCCGTCCGATGGTGGTAATGTTGGGGTAGCGCTCCTGGAATGCAGCAAAGACCGCATCCTGCTGCTCGTAATTCGGCTGGAACGGAATGTCGTCCTTGACATCTCCCTTACTGGGGTCCTGCGGATCCTTGTACAGATGGAAGGGCTCGATGCCAAAGAGCACATTGACATAGGGAAGGCATTCGCTGCAGAAATCCCGTGCCTCCTCCCAGGTCCACAGTGTGCTGCGGAAATTCCCGTCAAAGCTCACCGTCAGTCCCAGCTCCTTTGCTGCCTTCAGGGCATTCATGATCAGGTCCCGGCAGTTGGCTGAGAGCGCCGGCGTGATGCCGCTCAGGTGCAGCCAGGTATAACCGGATAGCAGCGCCTTCAGGTCCACCTTGGAAAAGTCATATTCCGTGATCGCACTGTGCTTGCGGTCATAGATGACCTTGCTCTGGCGGATACCAAAGCCGGCCTCCAGATAGTAGCATCCCAGGCGATGGGTCGGTGTCTCCTCCTTGGTGGACAGAATTACCGGACTGCAGTGCACATCATTCGAGCGCAGCATGCGCACAGCGCTCTTTCCAAGGCTGTTGTCCGGCACCACCGAAAAAAACGTAGAATCGATCCCCAGATTCGCAAGGGCCAGAGCAATGTTGGCCTCTGCGCCGCCGTAGCTCGCCTCAAACGTATGCGCCATTCGAATCTTCTCGTAGCTGGGTGTTGTCAGCCTCAGCATGATCTCGCCCATTGTGATGAATTTGTGTTCCAT
>CAVCUM010000032.1:0-15002 GCA_963605385.1 Lachnospiraceae bacterium | reverse complement strand
ACTTCCTTTTATTTCAGACACAAAAAAGTGGTAATGACATCTCTATCATTACCACATAAACACACGTTCCCTGCGGGAATCGAACCCACAACTACAGCTTAGGAGGCTATTGTTATATCCATTTAACTAAGAGAACAAACTCCGAATCATGAAAGAAATCATAATTCGGTTTTCTTATCATATTTTTTTCATTGGAAATTCAGCTTCCCCTGAAGCCAAATATTTCCTTTAAATCGTCTGCCTACTTCCGGCTCTCCGTATAAATCGAGCTTATTAATACATACGTCAAGCAGTATTCCGTTACATTGAAGCTTCATCTGGTAAACTTCTTCACCAGTAAGAATATTCTGCGTAAGCTTCAGTTCCTCTATCTCACCCATTACGGAATACAAATCGCACTCTATCCCGTATGGCATGAAGTACGTGTCAACTATCGTGTAGAGATCGCTTTTGTGAATCTTCTCGGAAATGCTTGCATACATATCCAAGTCTTTGAGCGTCAATGATTCAATTGCTTCTTCATTGCCATCCTTGGCAGCCTTGATTAGTTTATCACGTTTACGTTCACTTTTGTAGACCTTTTTTTTGATATTTTCATCCTTGGCAATCGGCATCATAATCATACCGCTGTCGGACAAACCGGATAAAGAAAGTGAAACTCCTCTTAAGCCCTCGTCATCACATGTACAGTGTCGCATATAGTCAATTCTGTTTTGTAAAAAATATATAATTGATATCGCTATCCTGCTGTCCTCGCACACTCCTCCGAAAGTATCAGTCTGAATATGCTTGTCTATGGATGACCGCTCAAGGGTCGTAACCTGACCGGCTGTAAAGTACGGATAAATCGTTTCCGGAAAGAATTCGTCATATTCATCGGTTTCCCCGCAAACGACAAGTCCCATTCTTTCTCCGACATTACGAATATAATCACCGTAAAGAATGTTTTCGTAAAAGGTTGAAAATTTGCACTCCGTACTGTTATCAACCGTCTCCTGTATCAACCTGACAATGTCTGCTCTCGACTCAATTTTTGAAAAACCGACTGCTCTCAAAAATCTATGCATTACTTTTATTTACCCAAAAATTTCTTTCCACCCATATAAGGCTGTAATACTTCCGGAATTGTAACACTTCCATCTGCCTGAAGATGATTTTCAAGAAATGCAATCAGCATTCTCGGAGGAGCTACTACAGTATTGTTCAAGGTATGGGCAAAATACTTATTTCCGTCCTTGTCCTTTACTCTGATATGAAGTCTTCTCGCCTGAGCATCACCTAAATTGGAGCAAGAACCTACTTCAAAATACTTCTTCTGTCTGGGTGACCATGCTTCAACGTCGTAGGATTTAACCTTTAAATCGGCAAGATCTCCGGAACAACATTCGATGGTACGAACAGGAATATCCATGGAACGGAAAAGGTCAACCGTGTTCTGCCAGAGCTTGTCAAACCAGGCAGCTGAATCTTCCGGCTTACATACTACAATCATTTCCTGCTTTTCAAACTGGTGAATACGATATACGCCTCTTTCCTCTATTCCATGAGCACCCTTTTCTTTTCTAAAACAGGGTGAATAGCTGGTCAAGGTCAAGGGAAGCTGTTCCTCGGGAGTAATCGTGTCGATAAACTTACCAATCATCGAGTGTTCGGATGTACCAATGAGGTAAAGGTCTTCACCTTCAATCTTGTACATCATTGCATCCATCTCAGCAAAGCTCATAACGCCCGTTACGACGTTTGATCTGATCATAAATGGAGGAACACAGTAGGTAAATCCTCTGTCTATCATAAAATCTCTTGCATAAGCTATAACTGCAGAGTGAAGTCTTGCAACATCACCCATCAGGTAGTAAAAGCCGTTTCCTGCAACACGTCCTGCGGCATCAATATCAATACCGTTGAATTTCTCCATTATCTCTGTATGATAAGGAATCTCATAATCGGGAACAACCGGCTCGCCATATTTCGTGACTTCGACATTTTCCGAATCATCCTTACCAATCGGTACTGAGGCGTCAATAATATTAGGTATAACCATCATTATCTTTGTGGTTTTTTCTTCAAGTTCTTTCTGCCTTGCTTCAAGTTCATTTAACTTCTCGGCGCTTTCGGCTACCTTTTTCTTTATGACTTCGGCCTCTTCTTTCTTGCCCTGCGCCATCAAGGCCCCAATTTCCTTCGAAAGTTTGTTCTTTTCGGCCTTGATATTGTCTGCTTCCTGCTGAGTCTTTCTTCTTTCTTCATCTAAGGCAATTACTTCATCAACCAAGGGAAGCTTTTCATCCTGAAATTTCTTCTTGATGTTTTCCTTGACTGCGTCGGGATTTTCTCTTAAAAATTTAATGTCTATCATAACAAAGGCTCCTTTTCCTTACATTATTACTTTCTCTATAAATAAACTGTATTCCTGAAGTAAATCACAAATTCGTTCGGCAGACAGATTATTTCCGTCTTTATCTCTAATGATATTTACGACCGGCCTTTCCGGAAACTGTTTATTCTGCCTGATGATAACTCCCATTTCACCAGAACTTAATAATACCACAGTTCCTGCGGGATATACAGCTGTAAATTCAAGCAGCGTATCCACTACATCCGCACTGAATTTCTCATATTTTGAAACTTTCAAAAACTCCACCGCTTCATAAACTTTGGCTCTTTCACAGCCTATTCCGCATATCATTTCATCAAAGGCATCACAAACCTGTAAAATTTCCGCTTCTTTTTCAAATTCCCTGACATGTAATGGATACCCACTTCCATCACGCCTTTCATGATGCTGAAGTATCATCGTTTTTGCTTTGCTTGAAAGCCATTTTTCTTTTTCAAGGGATGTATATGCAAAAGCCGGATGCTTATGAAATTCTGTTAAGTTTTTCTCCGAAAGATCCTTTACAAACTTGTTTTTGTAGTCAAAATCCAGATAACGCAAGCCTATATCATGGAAGAGACTTGCCACTCCCAAATCATGTATCGTCGATCTCTTAAGCTTTAACTTTATCGCAACAAGCACGGATAAAGAACAAACACTGACGGAATGCTCGTATATATCAGCGCTTCTCTCCTTTATGTCGTATATCTGCTCGACCAAATTGTCATTTTCAAGAATGCTCTTTATGATGGAATCCGCGGTTTCGGTGAGCTCTTTTAAGCTCGCACTGTCAGTATATATGTGTCGCTCCAAGACTGACTTAACCTTTTTACTGAAATTTTCCCCTACACTCTCCTTGAGTATGGCAACCTGTTCAGGACTCGGACCTTCATCCTCGATAAAAACCTCGTTAATACCAAGCTGAAGAATTTTAGGAATATATTCTTTTTTGATAACCGTGCCCTTTGCCAAAAGCTCCTGATAGCCAAGTGTCATAATCGGCCTGGCGAGCTTTTCGCTCCCGGTCAGTTCGCTTACTTTACATAATTTCATCTAAGATATCCCATTTTTAATTGCCCATTGCAATATTTAATGCTTCCTGTTCCTCGGCTCCCAAGGTTAAGCTGCATGTACCAGACTTTATTTCCTTTGAGTATGTGTAACTGCCGTCACTTCCGTGAACGGAGTTTATGATAAATCCGGAATTCTTTTCATTAAGCAGGCATAAAGAAAAACTGAGCTTTCCGCCCATCTGAGGGAAGGCATCGTACTTAACAAGTCCGACTTTTTGAAAAGCCTTCTCAAAGTTGCGATAAAGAACCCTGATATCATTTTTATTTTTGTCAGTCTGCATCCTGATGGCTGCATTTTCTTTAAAAAGATTGCTGATTTCGCCCTCGAGACTTTTAGCATCCCTTCCCTGACAAAATACATTGTATCTCTTCTTGAGTTTAAGATGTGATACTAAAACTATGATTAAAATTATTGCTAATACAAGCATACATATCGACAGTGCAAGAATTACTATTCCGATATCCATGCCGTTCAGTCCACATTTTGCGAGAAAATCACTGTTCATATATCAATTATCCTCTAAGTATCAGTCAAATTATATGACTACATATATTCTTATTTCGGCTGAATATTTTATTATTTTATCCTTCTTATAATGCGATCGAGTTCATCATTTGAATAAAACTCTATCTCAATCTTTCCGCTTCCGTCACCTTTACCGGAAATTGAAACCTTTGTGCCGATTGCGTTCTTTAAATTTTCTGCAATATCCTTATAGAAAACATCATACTCGCTGCTTGATTCAGGCTTTTTCTTAATGGGCTTACCATAGCTCTTTACAAGCTTTTCAACATCACGAACGGAAAGTTTATCGTTTACAATTTTTTTAGCAATCTCATCCTGTGCCTTTGTATCTTCAATAGAAAGAAGAGCTCTTGCATGTCCTTCTGAGATGCTCCCATTTACAAGCATTTTCTGAACTGCTTCGCTTAATTTAAGGAGTCTCATTGAATTTGTAATACTTGAACGGCTCTTTGATACTCTCTCGGCAACCTCATCCTGTTTGAGATTAAAGCTCGTCATAAGCTTTTTATAAGCCAGAGCTTCTTCTATTGGATTTAAATCCTTACGCTGGATGTTTTCAATCAAAGAAATCTCGACAATTTCCTGCTCGGTATAATTTCTGATAATAACGGGTACTTCGGTAAGACCTGCCATCCTGGCGGCTCTCCATCTACGTTCACCCGCTATGATTTCATAGTATGTCTTCCGATCCTGAACCAGAATCGGCTGAATTAATCCATGTTCCTTAATTGAAGCCGCAAGTTCTTCCAACGCTTCTTTATCGAAATTTTTACGGGGCTGATCCCTGTTAGGCTCAACCATGGTAATCTTTACAAGAGTTTCTTTGGCATTTTCTCCGCCTTTTTCAAGCTCTTTTTCTACGATTTTGTCTTCTTGAACTGCCTTAACCGACTTCGGGATCATTGAATCCAAGCCTTTTCCCAATCCTCTGGCTGCCATAGTATTTACCTCCTGTTTTTGATAATTTCTTCAGCAAGCATAGAATAGCTTTCAGCACCTGCTGATTTAGGATCATATTTACAGATCGGCATGCCGTAACTGGGAGCTTCGGCAAGCCGTACATTTCTCGGAATGACCGTATCAAAAATTTTCTGATTCAGCACGCTTTTAACGTTTTCAACGACCTGGTTTGAAAGATTTGTACGTGCATCGTACATAGTGAAGACAACACCTTCCATCTCAAGTCCAGGATTCAGTCTCTCTTTTACAAGATTAACGGTATGAATCAACTGGCTTAACCCTTCCAATGCATAATACTCACACTGAATGGGTACCAAAACCGAATCTGCTGTTGTCATTGCATTTATGGTAAGCATACTGAGTGAAGGAGGGCAATCGATCATGATATAATCATAGTCATCCTTTATCCACTCAATTTCTCTTTTCAGTATAAACTCACGGCTGTCCGCATCAATCAGCTCAATCTCTACAGCTGCAAGATTAACATTTGACGGAATAACTGACACTCCCGGAACCGTGTTTTTTATCAGACAGTCCTGAACGGAACATTCTCCAAGAAGGAGCTCATAAATCGTATTTTCAAGCTCGTTTTTTTCAATCCCGAATCCACTTGTGGTATTTCCCTGCGGATCTGCATCTATTACCAATACTCTTTTACCTTTTTCAGCCAATGCTGCCGAAAGATTGATTGAGGTAGTTGTTTTACCTACCCCACCTTTTTGATTTGCTATTGCTATAACTCTTCCCATTAATATATCTCGTCCTTTTCAAATTTGATTATAACACGAACAATACCAAGGTCAAAAGAAAAAACATCGTCACTGTTTTTTTACAAGAGAATTTTTTCGGTTAAATCACCCATTTAATGTTTCACGCCGCTAATTCTCATGTTTCACACCCTTGTTTATCAATATCTTGGGGTGAAATTGTTTCACGTGAAACATATTTTGGGCTTTTTCTCTTGGTTTTACATAATGTTTCACGTGAAACATTAAACGTTGACCAAATTGTTCCTTATTGCATAGACCGCAGCCTGTGTACGGTCCGAAACATTGATTTTTTTAAACAGATTAGTAATATGATTTTTTACTGTTCGTTCGGTAATATCATATTTCTCGGCTATATCCTTATTTGACATGCCCGTAGCAATATTAATAAGAATTTCTTTCTCTCTTTTTGTCAATATAAGTTTCTTTTCTCTCTCGACATCCCTTTGAAGAATTCTTGAATTATACAAGGGAATCAAGTCAACCTGAATATATTTATCACCGATATAGACTCTCTTTATAGCTCTGATCAACTCTGTCGAATCGCAATCTTTTAAGAGATAACCGTCGGCTCCGCGATCCATTGCCTCAAGTAGGTAATCAACGTCATCTTGGATTGTAAGCATTAAAACACTGATACCCTTGTTGATTCTTTTTATATCATTTATTAAATCCATTCCGGAGCCATCCGGAAGGTTGATATCCAAAAGGCAGACATCACATTGTACATTAGGAAGTTCTGTGAGACATTCGTTTATGTTTGATGCCTGGCCGCAAACGGTAATATCCGAATCTAACTCAATAAGCTGCTTAATTCCTTCTCTTAGTAATCTGTGATCGTCGACCAAAAAAACCTTAATATCCATATATTTCCCTTATCACACCGGAATTTCTATGATAATTCTTGCACCTGCAAGTGTATCTGCCAGCTGAAACGAACCCTTTAGCATAGAAACTCTTTCTCTTAAAATACTTAACCCATAATGGTTGGGCTTAACCAAAATATCTTTGCTGATACCGACCCCATCATCCGATTCCTCGATGTAAATTTGGGAACCCTCATCAATAACCTTAACTTCAAGTTTTGAACCCTTTGAGTGTTTAATTGAATTAAGAACCAATTCTTGAACAATTCTAAAAATTGAAAGAAGAAGAATACTGTCATCCGATTTGATATCTTCAATGTGATAGGATATTTCCATATTAGTACGATTCTTATATCCATTCAATTGATTTTCAATACCTTTTTTAAATCCAAAATCATCAAACTGCATTGGTCTTAAATCATAAATGGTTGATCTGATATCGTCTATGGTTTCCTTGACAATTTTTCTGTTTGATTCAAGCTCAAGCTTCGCACGCACCATATCATAATCTATAAACTTTTCGGCAAGCTCAAGATTATGCATAACAAGCGAAAGATTTTGTAAAACGGAATCATGCAGATCTGCAGCAATTCTTTGTCTGTCTGCCTCCTGAAAGGTTAAAATGCTGTCTTTGTTAACAGGCTCCGAATTTACATCCTCGGATATTGGCTTTAACTCTTCGAGCTTTAATTTATTTAAAGAATCGATTTTCTTCGTAACACCAGAAAGCTTAACATAAAGCGAGCGAAGTTGATCTTCAAGCTCTTCTATTTCAATTTTCTTTTCATATATTTGATCTTTATAAACCCTGGATGCAGACCTTGGAGAAAACAAATTAAAATCACAGTCGTCCTTCTTATTTAAAGAATCGATAAATTCCTTGCTCTGCTTTATCCTGACTTCAATTTCAACAATCTGATCCTGTATGTTCTTTTTCTCGTCAAAAAAACTCTTTTTTAAATCTAATAAGATGTCTTCGACGTTATTTTCCGCCATAACTCAATCCTTTCTCACAAAGGTTTCTTAGAAGGGGTGCCTTCTTTTCTGGGATATACCTCCGGAGTGCCTTTTTCTTTTTCAATCTGAATAAGGGTTCGCTGCAAATCACTGTCTATGAGTGAAAAAGAAACTTTTTTTAAAATCTTTCCGCCAAGCTTTTCCAGAGCATTATTTGATACCTCTATTTCCTCATCTGCTTTTTCGGACTTATATGCGATAAAATATCCGCCGGTTTTTATAAAGGGAATGCAATATTCACATAAAACCGGAAGTGAAGCAACCGCCCTCGCAACTGAAAAATCAAAATTTTCTCTGTATTTCTCACTGTGAGCACCTTTTTCGGCTCTTTCATGTATGGCACAAATACCGGTTAACTCAAGCGAAATAATGACCTCATTTAAAAACTTCACTCTTTTATCAAGAGAATCCATTAACGTAACATGAAGGTTTGGAAAAAGAATCTTCAAACATACCCCGGGAAATCCTGCTCCGGTTCCCACATCAATAAGTTTCTTGCCACTGAAGAAATCGTTTGCATCTTCATATGAAGAAAATAAATTAACAACGGAAAAAGAATCAATAAAATGTTTTAAACAAACTTCTTCAAAATCTGTAATTGCGGTAAGATTAATCTTCTCGTTCCACTCAATCAAAAGCTCATAATACTTAATTAGCTTTTTAATCTGTGAATCATTAAGAATAATACCAAGCTTTGACGCACTATCTATAATATATGTTTCTTTATCTAAAATCATTATCTATAACCTTTAGTGCCTATCCCTGTAGGATAATTGTTCAAGGAAAATCAACAAAACCGAAATATCTGCAGGTGTTACTCCGGAGAGTCTTGATGCCTGTCCTACATTTAAAGGTCTAAACTGCTTTAATTTTTGCCTGGCTTCGTTTCTTAAGCTTCCGACTTCATCGTAATTAATATCATCAGGGATAAGCTTTTTTTCCATTTTTTTAAATTGCTTTACCTGCTGCTTCTGTCTTTCCAAATAGCCTTCATACTTTATAAAAATTTTTACTTCTTCAATAACAGCCTCAGGTAACTTGGGTCTTGAAACATCTATCTCACTTAAGCTTTCATAATCAAGCTCCGGTCTACACATCAAATCTGCAATACTTATTCCCGTCTTAAGAGGAGAACTTCCCTTACTTATAAGAAAGTCCTGCACATTTTTGGAGGCACCGACTATAGTGGATTTAAGCCTTGAAACTTCTTCCTCTATAAGCTTTTCTTTTTTACAAGTTTCCTCATATTCGGAATCACTTACCAAACCGACATCATGACCGAAGTGACGAAGACGCAAATCTGCATTATCCTGTCTCAACAAAAGTCTGTATTCTGCTCTTGAAGTCATCATCCTATAAGGCTCACGATTGTCCTTTGTAACAAGATCGTCAATCAGTACACCAATATAAGCTTCGGATCTGTCCAAAATAAGAGGATCCCTCCCTTTTATTTTTAAGGAAGCATTAATTCCCGCAATTATACCCTGAGCTGCCGCCTCTTCATAACCGGAACTTCCGTTAAACTGACCGGCGCAGAACAAACCGGATATATTTTTAAGTTCCAAAGACGGAAGCAACTGATTTGGTTCAAGACAATCATATTCGATTGCATAAGCCGGACGCACAATCTTACAATTTTCAAGTCCGGGTACTGTTCTGTACATTTTTGTCTGAACATCCTCCGGAAGAGAAGAAGACATTCCTCCGATATACATCTCATTTGTATATAGTCCCTCAGGTTCAATAAATACCTGATGTCTTTCTTTATCCGCAAATTTTACTACCTTATCCTCAATTGAAGGACAGTATCTCGGACCGGTTCCCTCAATAATACCCGCATAAATCGGTGAACGATCTAAATTGGCACGTATAATTTCGTGAGTTTCTTCATTGGTGTAGGTAAGCCAGCAGGAAACCTGTTCTTTCTGTACTGACTTAGGATCCGTTGAAAAAGAAAAAGGAACAATCCTCTCATCACCAAACTGCTCTTCCATCTTAGAATAATCAATACTTCGACCATCCATTCTTGCAGGAGTTCCTGTTTTAAATCTGCGAAGCTTTACTCCATATGCAAGTAAATGCGCCGAAAGATTGTTGGCGGCCTGAAGTCCTGACGGTCCAGTATAGGTGATTGATTCACCGGTTAAACATCTTGCTTTCAAATATGTCCCTGTACAAAGAACACAGGCTTTGCAAAAATAAGTTGTCCCGTTATTGGTGATGACACCTTTGACCGTACCGTCTTCAATTACAAGGTCACAAATTTCAGCCTGCTTAATGGTAAGATGATCCTGATTTTCAAGAATATGTCTCATAGACCTTGAATATTCAGATTTATCAGCCTGAGCTCTTAAAGAATGAACGGCAGGACCTTTGGATACATTCAACATTTTTGACTGAATGAAGGTTCTGTCAATATTCTTTCCCATTTCTCCTCCAAGTGCATCAATCTCTCTTACGAGATGACCCTTGGAAGAACCTCCGATATTCGGATTGCATGGCATTAATGCAATACTGTCAACACTTACAGTAAAAATAACAGTTTCGAGTCCGAGTCTTGAGGCCGCAAGAGCCGCTTCACAGCCGGCATGACCCGCACCTACCACACAAACGTCCGTGTAAAATTTTGAATGATTGTTAGAAATATCAAACATAACTATTTTCCCATGCAAAATTTAGAAAAAATCTCATTAACTAAATCGTCATCCACATCTTCACCAATTATTCTTCCAAGAGAACTGTATGCATTCATCAAATCTATGGAATAAAAGTCTTCCGGAAGGCCGTCATTAATACTGTTTAATACTAATTTATAAGATTCGTAAGCACTCTTTAACTCTTCGGCCTGACGTATATTGGTAATATAAAGCTCATTTTCGGAATATATCGTTCCGTTAAGAAACATCTTCTCAATTAATACTTCCAAATCATTTAAACCAGACATATCCTTACAGGAAATATTAAGGACCTTAAACTTATCGCCGAAAGACTTAAAAATATCATCCTTTTGTGTTACTGTCTTTTTTTCTGATTTATTAAGAAGAATAATGATATTTTTATTTTTGATAAGATTAAAAATTTCTTTATCCTCAATGGAAAGAGGAAGGGAAGCATCAATCACAAATAAAACAAGGTCAGCCGAATCGGCATATTTCTTTGCTCTGTCAACACCGATATTTTCAACCTTATCACTTGTCTCCCTGATACCCGCAGTATCAACCAGGTTCAATACTATATCATTTAAGGTAATTTGTTCTTCAATAACGTCACGGGTCGTTCCGGCAATTTCCGTAACGATTGCACGCTCACTACCGATCAGCGCATTCAGCAAAGATGATTTTCCGACATTGGGTTTACCGACAATTACTGTATTGATACCTTCTTTTAAAAACTTTCCGTTTTTTGAAGAAGAATACAATTTAAAAGTACGATTAATTAAACTATTCAGTTTAACCATTAATCGTTCCTGATAACCGTCAAGACTTATATGTTCGGGATCATCTAAAGCCGATTCTATAAATGCAATTTCATAAATAGTTTCATCTCTTAAATCTTTAATTTCATTAAAAAGCCTTCCTTCAATTAAATTAATACTATTCTTTAACGAAGCATTGCTTTTTGACGAAATTAAATCCATGACTGCCTCGGCCCTGGATAAATCTATACGTCCGTTCAAAAAAGCTCTTTTTGTAAATTCACCGGGCTCCGAAAGTCTTGCACCATTATTCAAAACGAGATTTAAAATTTTCTTACAGACCAAAATTCCGCCGTGACAATTAATTTCGACGACATTTTCTTTTGTAAAAGTATTGGGTGCCTTCATAACAGAAACCATTACTTCATCGACTGTTTCTTCGCCGTCAAAAATAAAACCATAATGAATGGTATGGCTCTTAAAAGAAAGGAGATTCTGCTCACCCTTCTTATTTTTAAATATTTTATTTACGATTTCAAAGGCATCTTCACCGCTTACTCTGATAATACCGATTCCACCTTCGGATAAAGCGGTTGAAATTGCAGCAATAGTATTGGTATCCATATAGATTAAAAAAATGAGTGTCTTAAGTTTATTACTCAAGACACTCTAAAATGCTACTTCTTCATTGTAATAACAACATGTCTAAACGGTTCTTCGCCTTCACTGTGAGTAGTTACATATTTATCATTTTGAAGTGCCGAATGAATAACTCTTCTTTCATAAGGATTCATAGGCTCCAAAGAAACCGATCTTCTTGTTCTCTTAACCTTGAAAGCCATGTTCTTTGCAAGATTTTCAAGAGTTTTTTTCCTTCTCTCACGATAATTTTCGGTGTCTAACTTTACTCTAATATATTCACCGGCTTCCTTATTTGCTACCAAAGAAGCTAAGTACTGAAGAGAATCAAGAGTTGCTCCGCGCTTTCCGATCAAAAGACCCATGTCTTCCCCTAAAAGCTCGATGTCCATTTCTTTTTCAGCTTCATTGTAATCAATCTTTACTGATGCTTCAAGAGACATTGCCTTTAAAACCTGAGATAAAAATTCTTCTACCTTTTGATCTATGCAAATTTCTGTTTCATTTATTACTTTTATTTCTTTTGTTTCTTTTATTTCTTCTGTTTCTTTTAATCTTGCTTTTATCAACGCGGGCTTTGTCTTAAGTCCAAAAAAACTTGTCGATGCTTCTTCAACTACTACATAATCAAGTTTATCACTTGTTACGGAAAAGGTTGTGCACGCATCGGTAATAGCATCATCTACCGACTTGGCGCTGAATTCTTTATATTCCATCTTAATACCCCTATTGATTATTTTTTTCGTTGTACTGTTTTACCATATTGGCTTTAGCGGCTATCGAACCCGGCTTTGAAACATTTTTGTTGTAATACTCAGTATTATCAACTACCTTACCCTTATTTACATTAGTACTAACTTCCGAAGAAGTATTAACCGTTGCCTTAGAAGCCATCGATCTTGTCGAGCGATTTGCATTTGCCATAAGAGTATCAGGATCAATCCCGGCTCTTTTAAGTCTCTTATTTTTCTTTTCAACATTTTTCTTTATCTCGGCATCAAGATCAAGCTTATCAATATGCTTATTAATAAGAACCTGCTGAACACTTCTTACTACAGAACCTGCAATCCAGTAAATACCCATACCGGTAGGAAGTGTAAAGCAGAAAACTGCCGACATTATAGGCATAAAAGTATTCATGGCTTTCATAGAAGAAGCCATCTGATCCGCCTGCTCATTTCCGGTCTTCTGATTATTGTTTGAACCGGGAGTAAGCTTTACATTTATCCACTGTGTAACTGCAGAAAGAACAGGAACCAAAACAGCAGCTACGCAAATTAGTAAATTTTTATCTGCAAATGCTGTCTTAATTATTTCACTCGGAGAATATCCTATATTCATACCGAAGAAATTATTAAATCCTTTAAGAGTTGTCATCGTAGAATCAACAATCGATGACAAATCGGGAAATTTTTCAGAAATTGATAGCCAATCTGATTCGGAAGCTCTGTTCAATACATCAATAAACGTGTTTGAAACATATTCCGTATCTCCCGAAGTAAAAGCTTCATCTGAAAATTGATTTGTAAAGTTTGTGGCACTCGACAATCCCTGAATAAATTCGGAAGAACCTTCTTTTTCAATTAAACCGTTTACAATATCCGTGTAAGCATTCTTTACCATCGGAACATAAGCGGGTATTGAATAAATAACTCTGTAAAGAGCAAAAAGAATAGGCATCTGAATCAATAAAGGAAGACAGCTTCCCGTAGGTGAAACGCCATACTTGGAATAAACCTGCTGCGTTTCCTGATTCATGGCCATCTGAGAATCCTGATCCTTTTTTCCCTTATATTTTGCCTGAATTGCCTGAAGTTCCGGCTGCATTTTTGACTGAAGCTTTGAAAATTTTTGCTGCTTAATGGTTAAAGGCAAAAGAATCAGATAAATAACAATTGTAAAAAGAATGATTGCTACGCCAACATTGGCTGAATTTTTCCATGGTAACCAATCAAGAAATATAAATACTCCGTTTAAAATCGGTCCAAGGATATATTTTGCAATAGGCCCTAATATCTTACCTGTGTACTGGGTCAAAACTAAATATTCCAACTGGTATCCTCCAAAAAATAAAAGACATATATTATTTTTAATGAAACATATTTAAGGGACAGGATCATATCCTCCCTTTGAAAAAGGATTACACCGAAGAATTCTCCATGCAGCCAAAGCACCGCCTTTAAGAGCTCCATATTTTTCAACTGCCTCAAGTCCGTATGTGGAACATGTAGGATAATATGGACACTTTGAAATCTTCATAGGTGAAATATATTTTCTGTAAAATTTTATCAAAAATATTAATATTCTTTTCATCATGATTATTTTGTTACTATCTTGTGAAGCTTTCCCAAATGTAAAAGTGCTTTTTCAATATCAAAATATGATACGTCTTTTGCATTTACCCTTGCGACGACTACAATGTTTAAACCACTATTAAACATAGCTTCGTGTAATCTGTAACTTTCGTTTATTAATCGCTTTAAATGATGTCTTACAACACTGTTGCCTACTTTCTTAGAAACAGAAATTCCAAGTCTGTTAATATCAGAGCCGTTTTCCACAACATACATTACCAAATATTTATTTGCCTTAGACCGCCCATTTCTGTAAACATAAAGAAAGTCATTATTCTTTTTTAAAGATTCCGTATAAACCATAAAATTGAATTAGAAAAAAGGCCACATTTCTGCGGCCTAAGCTGATAATTTCTTTCTTCCCTTTGCTCTTCTGGAAGCTAAAACCTTTCTTCCACCGGGAGTACTCATTCTAGCTCTAAATCCGTGAACCTTAGAATGTGATCTCTTCTTAGGCTGAAATGTCATCTTCATTAAAAACACCTCCTTACTTAAAACCTTAAAAGGCTGTTATTTACTTGGAAAACAGCAATACGATTGTATTAGAAAAGCCTTTTAAAGTCAAGAAAAACGTAAACTAACCATATAAATTTTATTTTTTTGTTTTTGTTTTCTACATCATGTATTTAATAAAAATTATTTATCAACATATAGATTGTGCAAAAGTTTATATGTTATATTATCCTCATAATTTATCCACAAAAAGTTAATAAAATGTGGATAAGAGGATGTATATATTATATAATTATACGAGAAATCATTGAAAATTAAACTTAATTAATCATTTGATAACTTTTATCAACTTATTAACATACCATTTAAAACAACATCAAATGTATGTTTGTAATTTTACTTTATCCACAAATTGTGGATAAACTTATACCATTTTTGTGGATAAATATATGTTTGAATTATTTAAGCTATTGGTTTAAGATATAGTATAGATTTTTTTTAGAATTTAAATTTTATTTTCCTTATTATAATATAATTAGTTTTCGGAGGGTTTTATGT
>CAVCUM010000031.1:0-17448 GCA_963605385.1 Lachnospiraceae bacterium | reverse complement strand
CACTCCTCATGTTGATACAGGCGATTATGTAATCGTTATTAACGCTGAGAAGATTTCCGTTACAGGTAAGAAGATGGAGCAGAAGAACTACTTCCGTCATTCAGACTATGTAGGCGGCGTAAGAACCATGCCTCTTTCCGAGAAGCTTGCTACCAAGCCCGAAGAGGTTATTGAAATCGCAGTTAAGGGTATGCTTCCCAAGGGACCCCTCGGACGCAAGATGTACAAGAAGCTTTTTGTTTATGCAGGTCCCGATCACAAGCATGAAGCTCAGAAACCTGAAGTATTGGAATTCTAAGAGGATTGAAAGGAGATTACCCAAATGGCTAAAGCAGCTAAGTCAGCAAAGTTTTATGGCACAGGCAGGAGAAAGTCCTCTGTTGCCAGAGTATATTTAGTTCCCGGTAAGGGCAACATCACTATCAACAAGAAAGACATCGATGAGTACTTTGGACTTGAAACCTTAAAGGTTATCGTTCGTCAGCCTCTTGTACTTACTGAAACCGTTGACAAGTACGATGTAATCGTAACTGTTAAGGGTGGCGGATTCACAGGCCAGGCAGGCGCTGTACGTCATGGAATCGCACGTGCGCTTCTCACCGTTGATGCAGATTACAGACCTGCATTAAAGGCAGCAGGCTTCTTGACCAGAGATCCTCGTATGAAGGAAAGAAAGAAGTACGGTCTCAAAGCCGCACGTAGAGCACCTCAGTTCTCAAAGAGATAATTTCTCTTACGAAATGCTCAAAAGCCCGGAAATACGTCATTTCCGGGCTTTTTTCATGCTCCAAAAGCCTGATCCTGATGAGGAAATTTGACGAAATTTGGCATCAATTATTCCCATTTACAGGTGCGTTTAAGCTGCTTGACAAGGCCTCAGTGCCGAGAGGCACGAGTGCAATCATCTGTCTCAGAGAGGCCTTAAGCGCAATAGACAGCAGCACATATATTATCCCTGTATGGATGATTTGATTTCACTCTTTTAAGGTAAATATTCTATACGCAGCCGCTTGGTTTTAACAAGAAATCAGGCGGCTTTTCACAGCGTATGATGGATATTGCAAGAGAAAATACAGAAATACTTTTGATCAACGAGGATTATCTGGTATAATTGCACCCTTACTGCAGCTTTAGTGGCGCAAATTCCTAACTGGGTTAAACCTTAAGATCGAATCTTTTTGAGAGAGGCCTGAAAATAGGCTTGAATACGAAGTACCTGTCAAGCTGTTTTGAAAAGAAACCGATGAGGAATCCGTTGAATACGGCAAGCACCATGGTTCCGACACCGATTCCGGTGAAGCCTTTAAAGAAGCAAAGGCTCATTGTCACACTGATGATTAGCATCGTTACGTCAAAGCAGGTCTTAAAGAGTGAAAGATTTACGTCGTATTTTAGAGTAACAGCCTTTATAAAGAAATCGTAAACCTGCGGATACAGATATGTCTTAAAGGACAAGGCAATTGAAAAAGAGGTAAGAAGCATCCCGATTGCATACATTACAATTCGTACAAAAAAAGGAATGCTTTCAGGCGGAGTTGCCAAAGAGTTAAAACACGGAAGCTTTCTCCATAAATCAAGGACAAATCCGTAAATCAGGCAGGTCACAAACGACATAAGGTATATAGGCCTGAATTTCTTTAGAGCTATGCAAAGTATTATAAATAATATTCCCTGTACGATGTACTCGGCCTGACCGAAGGTTATGACTCCTGATTTTAAACTTAACAGGTAGGCCGGCGCGACTACCATTGACACTCCGAAATTCGTCTGTGTCAAAATCGCAACAGCCAGCGATAAGAGAACCAATGCAATTAAGTAGGCCCCCTCACTTGAGATTTTTATTTTTTTCATAATGTTGCTCCTAAAAAATCAACCCGTCTATTTTAGCACGGGTTTTCTTTGGAAACAACCATAGTATGAGCAGATTTCTAACGGTGATTGCTGTGTCATAAAAAAACATGGGACATTCTTCGGAAAGGTTAATGAGAAAACCTATCCGATTGGCGGGGGAATTGCGATAACAGTCGTGATATCATACTCAGATAGCGGAGAGACGGAAAAATTAACGTTTGAATACCTGACATCTCCGACATATTCTGATAAAGTGAGGGACAATTATGAAAAAACTGTTATCTGTACTACTGACTGTTACAATGTTGGTAGGACTTTGCGCCTGCGGCGAATCCACTCAGCAGGAAAGTACATCTGCATCCGTAGAGGAAACCGGAACTGAAGCAGCATCAGTCGAGGCTACTTCGACGGATAGTGGCAATGCGGTTTCAGACGAGACCGAAACTGCCGGTACGGAGTCGGTATCCGTCGATTTGGGCGACTATCATGTTACAATCCTTTCTGCGGAGCAGTTTAAGGATGACAATGAAACTGATTCTATTCGCTTCTACTATGACTTTACCAACAATTCTGACGAAGAGGTTTCAGCTTTCTTTGCGTGTGATACGGCTGCATATCAGGAGGGTTATGAGCTTGTTGCAGCAAACTCGTTTTACGAAAAGGTTGCAGAGGCAGATAACTGCTACCATGATATTCTTCCTGGAATAACCATTCGTTGCATTGTTGAGTACAATTTCAAGCCTGACGGTGGCGAGATTGAGTTCACAATGACTGAAAGTATCAGCGGCGAAAGCGCAACGATGACCTTTGACCCGAAAGCACTGCCCGGACGTCCGGCAGAAGACTATGTAATCGAGCCTTGCGGCAGTGATGCATTGGTGGAGAATTGTCCTTCGGAAGGCATTTATAATGAAAATTATTACATCAGCATCACGAAAAGTGAAGTAGTAGACGGTTGGGATGACGGAGAAAAGGTAATTCGTGTATATTTTGACTTTACCAACAACTCAGAAGAAACAACCACATTCTGGACCGGAGCAGCCTCTGTTTTGGCAATGCAGGATGGAATCGGATTGGAATCGGATATGCCAAATGAATCTGTAGCGGAGGACAATAACGGCTTTACAGATGTTCAGCCTGGAGAAACAATCACGGTTGCAACGTGCTATTCACTCCATGATACAGGGTCTCCTGTAGCAATTAGACTGTACGATTACTGGAGCGAAAGCAAATTGGGCACAACATTTGATGTTCAGTAGCTTAAAATTCTATCGGGAGCCGCTTACATAGCGGCTCCTTTTATTATAGTAAAGTGAAGGTTTTTGGGGTATTTCATTTTCCGAATAAAGAGTGTAGAATTTCTTTGATCTGAGTATCGACGTGTTAAGAAGAGTATTAAGCTTACAGAAAAGAGGACAAAAATGACAGATTTAAATTGCGCATATTGCATGGAAGGCGAACTGGTAGAGGCATTTGGCATAAAGATTTGCGAGCTTTCAAGCTCGAAGGTCTATTTGTTTAAAGAACAGAGTCACTTGGGAAGAATTATTGTTGCACACAAAAAGCATGTCAGTGAAATAATCGAGCTTACACCTGAGGAAAGAGCTGCTTATATAGAGGACATTGCAAAGGCTTCAAATGCGATGCACGAAATCTTTCATCCTTCAAAGGTCAATTACGGAGCCTACGGTGATACCGGCCACCATCTTCACGTTCACCTTGTTCCAAAGTATGAAGGCGAATATGAATGGGGCGGCGTCTTCGAAATGAACCCGAAGCGCAGGTTTTTAACCGAAGATGAATATGCTGATATAGTTGAGAAGTACAGGAAGGCACTTTCGTAAAGGACATAAATCTATGGAAGGCTACACGTATCATAATCCGGTGCAGAGGGGCTTCTTTCCGGACCCGTCGGTAATAAGGGTCGGTGAAGACTATTACATGGTCAATTCGAGCTTCCAGTATTTTCCTGCTATTCCGATTTCGCATTCAAAGGATATGGTTCACTGGCACATAATCGGGCATGCTGTTACGAATCCCGAATGGCTCGATTTAAGCGACATTAAAGATTCACATGGCATCTGGGCTCCGGATATTGAGTATATAGACGGTAAGTTTACGATAATTGCGACCTTACGGTTAAACGGAGACGGAAAAAGAAACAAAAACGTCTTAAGACGACAGATAATCATGACATCCGAAAAGCCGGAGGGCCCGTACAGTAAGCCTGTCTGTCTCGAAGTCGATGATATTGATCCGTCGTTATTTGTCGACGATGATAAACAAAAGTATATGATAATAGCCAAGGGTGTAAGAGCCGTTCCCTTATCGGACGATGGATTTAAGGTTACGGGCGATGCTTTTACCCTTTGGGAAGGCACAGGAGAGAGATGCCCGGAAGGACCGCACGTTATGAAACATAATGGTTATTATTATGCGATACTTGCGGAAGGCGGGACGGGCTACGGACATCGTGTCAGTGTTGCAAGGAGTAAAGCTTTACGAGGTCCTTACGAGGAGTCACCATACAATCCTGTCATGAGGCAGCTAAGCCCGGATGCACCGATTCAAAGAACCGGGCATGGAAAACTGGTGGAGGATTCAAACGGTGACTGGTGGATGTACTACCTTTGCGGACGAAGGAACGAGGGAAACTATACGACAATCGGAAGAGAATCGGCTTTGGATCCTGTTACCTGGACTTCAGACGGGTGGTTCATCGTAAATGAAGGGAAAGGCCCGAGCCTTACACAGAAGGCTCCCAAACTACCTAAGGTTACTTTTGAAAGAAACACCTTCGATGATTTTGACGATACAATGCTTAATCTTGATTGGGAGTTTGTAAGAAATCCCGATATGGGTTCTTTTTCCCTTACCGAAAGACCGGGCTTTGCACGCATTTGGACACGCGACGGAGAGCTTTCCGAAATCAGGGCAAAGAACACTCTTGTGCGTAGAGAGCAGGAGCTTTCATATGACGCAGAAACTCTGCTTGAATTTTATCCGGACACAGACGGGGAACAGGCGGGGCTTACCTGCTATTACAGCACTAAGACTTATATTCGTTTTGCACTATGCCATGAAGGCAGCAGAAAGCTTGAGCTTGTCATAAACCGCAATCACGGCGAAGAGCTTGTAAGCGAAATAAATGAACTTGAGAATCGCCCGATATATTTAAAGGTTTGTGTAAGAAAACAGATGAGAAGCTTTTTCTTTAGCTATGATGGTGACAGCTGGACGGAGGTCGGAAAGGTTACGGATTGCACATTCCTGTGCGATGAAGGAGTACCGGACGATCCGAAACGTCATACAGGAACCTTGGTCGGGATTTACGCAAACAACGGCGGAACAGGCAGCAGAAAGCCTGCGGATTTTGACTATTTTAAATATGAGGATTTTATAGAAAATTAAGTGTTCATGCAATTGTAATAGTGTTATAATGCATTAACCCATAAAGGAGGAAGAAAATGGCAAACAAATATCTTGGTACACAGACAGAGAAGAACCTCGAAGCGGCTTTTGCAGGCGAATCCCAGGCACGTAACAAATATACATATTTCGCCTCGGTTGCAAAGAAGGAAGGCTACGAGCAGATGGCGGAGCTTTTCTTAAAGACTGCAGACAATGAAAAAGAACACGCAAAGCTTTGGTTTAGGGAGCTTGGCGGCATCGGTGACACAAAGGCAAATTTAGCGGCTGCAGCAGATGGTGAAAATTACGAATGGACCGATATGTATGAAGACTTTGCAAAGACCGCCGAGGAAGAAGGCTTTCCTGAGCTTGCACGCAGGTTTAGAGCCGTAGGAGAGATTGAGAAGCATCACGAAGAAAGATACAGAGCCTTACTAAACAATATCGAGACCGCAAAGGTATTTGAAAAGAGTGAGGTAAAGGTTTGGGAGTGCCGTAACTGCGGACATATCGTAGTAGGCACAAAGGCTCCCGAGGTTTGCCCGGTATGTGCGCATCCGAAGAGCTACTTCGAAGTGCATAGCGAGAACTATTAACTCTTTTACTGATCTATTTAAGTAAAGATGCTAAGAGCGTTATAAAGCTTTTACTATAGCATTTTTGTACAAAAAACCCGCTTGGGAGTGAATTCCAAGCGGTTTTTTTAGTGACGGTTCAATTATAAATATAACTTATCTAAAGCAACACGGTAAATTCGGATGCACGGCGTATGAAATGCGTCGTGCATCGATTGTAGGAAGCAATTTTTACTTCCTATGATATACAGGCTAATCTATTATACTTACTTCAATCATATTTGTATTTCCGGAGACCCCCAAGGGAAGCCCTGCAGTTAATACGACCTTGTCGCCGGCTTTTACATAACCGTTTCTTTTGGCGGCAGCAATAGCCATCTGGAAGAGATGCTCGGTGGAAGTATCATCCTCTTTGATAAGAATTGGCTTAACCCCGTAAAGCATGTTCATCTGTCTGCATACTTCAATCGTAGTCGAGCAGGCGATGATGGGAGCAACCGGCTTGTAACGTGAGATTTTCTCTGCTGTAAAGCCTGACATTGTAACCGTTATGATGGCGGCTGCGTCGATATCAAAAGCTGTCTGGCAGGTAGCGTGGGAAATAGCGGAAGTGATGTCTAAGGTGCCTTCTTCTGAAATGTTACGCATTCTGCCTACGTAGTTGATGGTTTTTTCGGTTGCAATGGCAATTCTGTCCATAGCCTGAATTGCCTCAACGGGATACTTGCCGGCAGCAGTTTCGCCTGAAAGCATGATTGCGGTGGTGCCGTCATAAATGGCGTTTGCAATATCGGTGACCTCAGCACGGGTAGGACGGGGATTTACTATCATTGACTCGAGCATCTGGGTTGCTGTAATTACGTGCTTACCCTGAGCTACGGTCTTTTTAATCATATCCTTTTGAAGAATAGGAACCTGCTCCATGGGAATTTCAACGCCCATGTCGCCTCTGGCTACCATGACGCCGTCAGAAACCTCGATGATTTCGTCAAGATTGTCGATGCCCTGCATGTTCTCAATTTTTGAGATGATCTTCATGCGGCTGTTTTCTTCTTTTAAAATCTTTCTGACCTTTAAGATGTCTTCTGCACAGCGCACAAAGGAGCAGGCGATGAAATCGTAGCCGGCACGGGCTGCAAAGCGGATATCGGCTTCGTCAACGGAGTTAATATAAGGCATGGAAAGCGTTGCACCGGGAGCATTAATGCCCTTGTGGTTTGAAACCTTTCCGCCTGCAATTACGGTACAGATGATTTCAGTTCCCTCAATCCTGTCAACTCTTAATTCGATGACGCCGTCATTTATAAGAAGTGACATGCCTTCTTTTATATCGTCCTTTAATCCTTTATAGGTGATGGATGCTCTCTTGGCCGTACCCATTACCTCATCAGTCGTAAGTATAAACTGCTCTCCGGGTTCAAGCATAACGGCTCCGCCTTCGAAGTCTCTGAGTCTGATTTCGGGACCCTTTGTATCCATCAGAGCCGCAACTGTGGTATCAAGCTCCTTTGCAACTTTACGAAGTCTCTTTAAACGCTCACCCTGTTCCTCACGGGTGCCGTGCGAAAAATTAAAACGTGCAACATTCATGCCTGCTTCAAGCATCTTCTTTAGCATTTCCTCGCTCTCACTTGCAGGCCCTAAGGTACATACAATCTTCGTCTTCCTCATTTATTTACCATCCTTTTTATGAATTTTATACGAAAATTTTACCATATACACGGAAAAAGAAAAAGAATGCAAAAGAGGACACTCAAGGGCTCAAAAGAGGTTATTGAGGTAAACGCTGATTTGTACCATAATTATACTTGATTGAGTGCCTGCACAAAAACTATTCGTTTTCAGGTGTGCCGACCATTCCGGCGAGCCTCTTAAAGTAAAATCATGTTCAGCAGAGGCTTCCACGATTTTGAGTCTCACCTCCACAGCCCACAAATGAAGACTCATATGTTTTTTTGTGCAAGCCTTGCAAAGGTTATGAATAAAATTTGACATATGTTAAAGTGAGGTCCGATATGAAAAATATTCTTGAAGCAAAATTTATGGTTGAATTTATCAAAACGGTTACGAATATGTATCGTTTGGGATGGGATGAGAGAAACGGCGGAAACGTAAGCCTGATGCTTGACGAGGAAGAGATTAAGGATTATGTAGACGTTAAGAAGGTCATCCGCACGATGGATACGGGCTTTGCTTCGCCTAAGCTTAACGGCAAAATCTTTCTTGTGACCGGAACAGGCAAATATTTTAAGAATGTGGAATTCGCTCCCGAAGTTAATTTGGGTATCGTGCATTTAGTTGAGGATGGAACAAGGGCAGAGCTTCTCTGGGGCTTTTCAGACGGAGGAAGATTTACGTCAGAGTTCCCTGCACATATGATGAGCCATGCGGCAAGACTTTCGGTTGACCCCGGCAATAGGGTCGTAATGCATTGCCATCCTACAAATCTTCTTGCTATGACTTACGTTCATTCTTTAGATGAGAGAGAGTTTACTAGAACCCTCTGGCAGATGTGCACCGAGTGCATCGTAGTATTCCCGGACGGGGTAAATGTGCTTCCATGGATGCTCTGCGGCACCAATGAGATAGGCGAGGCTACCGCAAAGAAGATGGAGACTGCACGTCTTGTAGTTTGGTCGCAGCATGGAATTTACGGTGCTGGCAAGGACCTTGACGAGACCTTCGGCCTCATTGAGACAGCCGAAAAGGCAGCCGAAATCTATATGAAGATCGCGCATCTTCCTATAGTAAATACCATCACCGATGATGAAATGCATCTTCTCGAAGAGAGATTTTCGATTAAGGCCAGAGCAGGATATTTAGACTAAGTGGAAAAAGAAAATTTCTTCTTGCATTGCAAATTAACCTATGCTACAATGACATAGCTGTTTGAAAGCAGCAACGGATGAGAACACTACATTTTAATAATATACAGCTTAGAAGAGGTGAAGTATGAAAGAAGGAATTCATCCTGAGTACTATCAGGCAACCGTAACCTGCAACTGTGGTAATACCTTTGTTGTAGGCTCAACCAAGAAGGAAATCCACGTAGAAGTTTGCTCCAAGTGCCATTCATTCTACACAGGTCAGACAAAGACCGCAAGAGCCGACGGACAGATCGAGAAGTTCAACAAGAAGTACGGCGTAAAGTAAAAAGTTTACTGATGAGGTTGAGATTTTATCTCAACCTTTTTTCCTTTAAAGGAGTTTTAAATGGCAAAGAAAAAGATTAAGGCTTATTATTCGGGCATCGGCGGTCAGGCCGTTCTTGAAGGTATCATGATGAAGAACAAGGACAAGTATGCTGTTGCCGTCAGAAAGCCAAATGGGGAAATTGAAGTAGATATAGATGAATATACGGGCGTCGCAAAGGATCATTTGCTCAAGAATCTTCCTTTCTTCAGGGGCATTTTCAATTTTATCGACTCTCTGACGCTTGGCATGAAGTCATTAAACTATTCGGCTTCTTTTTACGAGGACGAAGAGGATAAAGAAACCCGCTTCGACAAGGCGATGGACAAGGTTTTTAAGGATAAGACCGCTAAAGTTCTTTCGGGCATTGTGACATTTATTTCGATTTTATTTGCCGTGGCAATATTTATTGTGCTTCCTTATTATTTAACGTCTTTTATCACAAAGAATGTGCGTAATGACACACTCACGGCTTTAATAGAGGGCTTCATAAGAGTTGCTATCTTTGTGCTTTATGTCCTGCTTATTTCGCTTAGTCGTGACATTAAGAGGGTTTACCGGTATCACGGGGCGGAGCATAAGTGCATTAACTGCATAGAGCATGGTCATCCCTTGACGGTCAAAAATGTTATGCGTGCCTCAAGGCTTCACAAAAGATGTGGTACAAGCTTTATGCTTCTTGTTATTTTGATAAGCATTGTTTTGTTTTTCTTTATCCGTGTCGAATCGCCCTTGCTGAAGGTCGTGATTAGGATTTTACTCATTCCCGTGATTGCAGGTATTGCCTATGAGTTCATACGCGTGGCGGGAAAAAGAAACAATATCTTCGTAAAGATTGTTTCGGCTCCCGGACTTGCACTTCAGAAGATTACGACTAAAGAACCGGATGAGTCAATGGTCGAGGTTGCCATAGCTGCCGTGGAAGCGGTATTCGACTGGAAGGACTTCTTAAAAGAGAAGTTCGGGTACTCAGAAGAAGAGCAAAGGGCAGATAGTGAATCCTTAAAAACTTCTTTAGAGACTAACGACAATGCAATACAGTAAGCTTTATGAATTCGGCTGTCTTAAACTAAAGGCAGCCGATATTTCGGATTGGAAGACTGATGCAAGGCTTCTTTTGGAATATGTTTGCAAAACGGATTTTAATTTTCTTTATACAAATCCGGACTTTGATGTCTCAAATGATAAAGAAACCTTGTACAAAGAATGCATATACAAAAGACTATCACATGTGCCGCTTCAGCACATCACGGGCACACAGTGCTTTATGGGACTTGACTTTAAGGTAACCTCGGACGTACTCGTTCCTCGTCCGGATACGGAAATCCTGGTAGAAGAGGTGCTTAAAGATCTTCACGACGGAATGCGGGTGTTGGATATGTGCACGGGTTCGGGTTGCATTCTATTAAGTCTATTGAAATATTCAAATGACTGTACGGGTCAAGGTGTAGACATAAGCCACGAGGCACTTGAAGTGGCAAGGAAGAATGCAAAAAACCTTGAAATCACCGGTGCTGAGTTTATTGAAAGCAATCTTTTTCAAAATGTAAGCGGAAAATTTGATATACTTGTTTCGAATCCTCCGTACATTAAGACCTCGGAAATAGAAGGCCTTATGCCTGAAGTGAGACTTCACGATCCCTTACTTGCTTTGGATGGGCACGAGGACGGCGTTTATTTTTACAAGAGGATACTTGAGGATGCACCGAAGTTTTTAAACCGCGGGAGTCTGATTGCATTTGAAATAGGAAATGATGAGGGCGAGGCGGTTTCCAAACTTATGGAAGAGGCCGGGTTTAAAGATGTTAGGGTAATAAAGGATTACGGCGGAAACGACCGTGTTGTAAAGGGATTTTTGTGTTAAGGAGTAAGTATGTTTGACAAACTTGAAAATCTATTAATCAGATTTGAGGAGCTGATGGGAGAGCTTTCCTCTCCTGGCGTTACGGACGATACGAAGAGGTTCCGTGCCCTTATGAAGGAACAAAGCGATTTGACTCCAATAGTCGAGACCTATAAAAAGTACAAAAAGGCAAAGCAGGACATCGACGATTCAATTTCAATGCTTGAGGAAGAATCAGACGAGGAAATGCGTGAGCTCTTAAAAGAGGAACTCTCGACCGCAAAGTCGGATGTGGAGAGGCTTGAGGAAGAGCTTAAGATTTTACTGCTTCCTAAAGACCCCAATGATGACAAGAACGTAATCGTTGAAATCCGTGCGGGTGCAGGCGGAGACGAAGCGGCACTTTTTGCGGCCGAGCTTTACCGTATGTATGTGCATTACGCCGAGAAGCAGCACTGGAAGGTCGAAACACTTAATATCGACGATATCGGTATCGGTGGCATGAAGGACGTTAACTTCTGCGTTACCGGAAACGGAGCATATTCAAAGCTTAAATACGAGAGCGGAGTTCACCGCGTACAGAGAGTTCCCGAGACCGAATCAGGCGGTCGTATTCATACTTCAACCGCTTCGGTTGCGGTTATGCCTGAGGTAGAGGATGTTGACGTTGTAATCGATGAAAAGGATATTCGTATCGACGTAATGAGAGCTTCCGGAAATGGCGGACAGTGCGTCAACACAACGGACTCTGCCGTACGCCTTACTCACTATCCTACGGGAATAGTCGTTTATTCACAGACCGAAAAGAGCCAGCTTCAGAACAGGGACAAGGCTTTTGCTTTACTTCGTGCGAAGCTTTACGATATAGAGCTTCAAAAGCAGCATGATGAACAGGCAGATTTGAGACGCTCGCAGATCGGAACGGGGGACAGATCCGAAAAGATTCGTACCTACAACTTCCCTCAGACGAGAGTTACCGATCACCGTATAGGGCTTACGAGTCACAATCTTGACGGAATTTTAGACGGCGACCTTGACGAACTTATTGACAGCCTGATTGCTGCAGATCAGGCGGCAAAGCTTGCCAAGATGGAAAAAAACTAAGCGGTACATTAGGCCTGGTTTACAATTGTGTTTTGGAGACAATATGACAGATTTAATAATAGATGCGCTTAAGGATACACTCAAACTCATACCCTTTCTTTTTGCAACCTACCTTGCAATGGAATATCTTGAACACAAGACTTCCTCTAAGGTACTTTTGTGGGTGCAGAAAGCGGGAAATTTCGGCCCTCTTATCGGAGGACTCTTAGGTGCCGTTCCACAGTGCGGATTTTCGGCTGCGGCTTCGTCCTTATATGCGGGAAGAGTTATTTCACTTGGCACGATACTTGCAATCTATCTTTCGACGTCCGATGAAATGCTTCCGGTACTGATTTCCGAGAAAGCACCGATAAAGCTGATCCTCCTAATCCTTCTTATAAAGATTTTGCTCGGCATTTTCTGGGGCTATATGACGGATTTACTGCTCTTTCGAAATGAAAATGCACATGAGCATATAAATATTCATTCTCTCTGCGAGGAAGAACACTGTAACTGTAATAAGGGAATTTGGGGTTCTACTGTTAAGCATACGCTTCAGATTGCGGCCTTCATATTGTTGATCACGCTTGCGCTAAACGTATTTATAGAGCTTGTCGGTACCGATTCACTTAAGGAGCTTGTCTTCAATCACAAGATCTTCGGTCCCCTCATAGCGGGTGTGATAGGACTCATTCCGAATTGTGCGTCTTCTGTAGCCATTACCGAGCTTTACCTTGACGGAGCGCTTTCTTTCGGTTCACTTATTTCAGGACTCTTAACCGGTGCTGGTGTCGGCTGGCTCGTACTCCTCAGGGCATCAAATTCCGTAAAAAGAACCTCAAAGGTCGTATTACTCCTATATGTGTTCGGAGTTGTCTCTGGAATAGCAATCGGAGTGTTTATGTAAATCTGCAGTTGAAGCATGTAACAATCCGGCCACATGCGATTATAAGTGATTGGATTGCCGGTAGACTTCAGCTTATGTAAACTTGAACAAAGAATCCTGCCCGGTAGGGCTTTTTATGTAATAGGAAATCCCAATGGAATTACCTATTACAAAAAAAGGGGCTTTGAATTTAGGAGGAAGAGATGAATTTTTATTGCCTTACGCTTTTTCCAAAGCTCATCGAGGATGCGTTTTTAACGAGCATTACAGGGAGAGCTTGTAAAAATAAAATATTAAATCTTGAGTGCATTGACATAAGAGATTTTTCCGAAGATAAGCACGGTCGGGTTGATGACTATACCTATGGCGGCGGAGCGGGGCTTTTAATGGAGGCGGAGCCTGTATTTAAAGCGTACAAAGCGGCTATGGAGAGGATAAAGAAACCTGCCCGTGTCCTTTTTATGTCTCCGAAGGGAAAAACATTTAATCAGGAGATGGCGATAGAACTTTCACAGGAGGAAAATCTTATCTTTTTGTGTGGACATTATGAAGGAATTGACGAAAGGGTTTTGGAGGAAATCGTGACGGACGAGGTGTCACTCGGAGACTTTGTGCTGACGGGTGGCGAACTTCCTGCGGTTGTCATGATGGATGCGATTTCACGTATGATACCGGGTGTTCTTCACAATGAGGCTTCAGGCGAGACGGATTCTTTTTATGGCGGGCTTTTGGAGTATCCTCAATATACGAGACCCGTAGAGTGGCATGGAAAGAAGGCTCCATCGCTATTGTTAACAGGGAAACACGACGAGATTGATGAGTGGAGGCTCTTGGAATCTCTTAAGCTTACAAAAAGGAAACGATTTGACCTTTATAGTCAATATAGAAAAGAACATCCTTTTTTGCTTGGCAGGGACAAGCGATTCCATTTGCTGGTATACGGAAACGGAATCTTCAATAATGAGACCGAAGGTATTCTTACCTATTATAAAGAGCTTCACGATACATATGGCATGAAGGTTTCTTTTTGCGTGGATGAAGAGGATTTGGCGGATATAGTCTCTGGTGAAATAAAGATAGATTTTTTTAAAAGCAATAATTCCTGGCTAAGGTTTTCACCTGTGTTTAACGATAATTACGAAGATAGTTATTTAAAGCTTTATAAACTTTTGGGCAGGGAAAGCATAGATACCTGTGCTTTACCGGGAAGCAAACTTTCGGATAAAGAGTTTATCCTTGAAATGGCAAAAAAACATGATTTTACAGGATTTTATTTATCCGAAAATGAACCTTTTGCGGATGCTAAGAAGTCTTTATATATAGAAGGGAAGGTTAAGGATAGTTTATCTGAGGATGCAAGCCTTAAGCTTAAAACTGAGGGCGCCTTTTACAGCCTTGAAAACAATTGTTTCTTCTTTAAATTAAATGGGACTGTAGATGCTTGCGACAGCCTTTATGAGAGCTTAAAGCCATATCCGAGAGGCAGGGAGTGCAGAAACGTAACGCTTTTACTCAAAGAGCAAAGCAGTAAGAATTTAAAGGCACTTAAAGAGGGACTTAAGTTTCTTGCAAAGAACAATTACAAATTTCTTTTTCCGATGGAGTATTTATATTGAAAAGATTTGTTTCATGGAATGTTAACGGTTTGAGAGCCGTGTGCGAAAAAGGTTTCTATGATACATTTAAGGAGCTTGACGCCGACATATTTGCACTTCAGGAAATTAAGCTTTCCGAGGGACAGTTTGAAACGAACGTAGACGGTTATCACACATATTTTAATTACGCCGAGAAAAAGGGGTATTCCGGAACGGCAGTTTTTTCAAAGGAAGAGCCCTTGAATGTCGCCTATGGAATCGGAATTGATGAGCACGACCATGAGGGACGGGTCATCACACTTGAGTTTGAAAAGTTTTTCTTTATCGATGTGTACGTACCAAACTCCAAACAGGAGTTAAAGAGGCTTGATTACCGTATGAAGTGGGAAGATGATTTTAGAAATTATCTTATGAAGCTTAAGGGACAAAAGAGTGTCATCGTTTGCGGAGACTTAAACGTAGCTCACGAGGAAATCGATATTAAAAATCCGAAGGCAAATCGCAGGAATGCGGGGTTTACCGATGAGGAACGAGGCAGGATGACGGAGCTTTTAAATGCAGGCTTCATTGATTCCTTCAGATACAAATATCCGGACACAAGGGATATCTACTCCTGGTGGTCATATCGGTTTAAGGCGCGAGAAAAAAACGCTGGGTGGCGGATAGATTACTTTTTGACATCCGAGGATCTAAAGGATGCGATAAGCGATTCGCTGATACATACCGATATATACGGATCGGATCATTGCCCGGTGGAGTTGAGAATAGAAATTTAAGAATGGGTGTTAATTATTGGTAAATGGGGTTGCCATACAATACGGGGAATAAAAAGCAAAAACTATTTTTTATCATATTTCAAAGAAACATAGTGGGTGGAACTTGCAAAGGAGCGAAGTATGAACAAAAAGAAAATTAACAGTATTTTAAGAGGCATGGCAGCCACAGGAATTGCAATCGGAGGAGTTAGCTCGATTCAGGGAACCGATATGGTATATGCTGCTGAATTGGATAGTGATCAATCCGAAAGCCAAATTGATAGTGCGAGCATTGAGACAAGTGAAGCTTCAAGCACCAGCACCAGTGAATCAGATGTAGCTGCAAGCACTAGCACCAGTGAGTCAGATACAATTGTAAACACCGGCGCGAGCGAGTCAGATATGGCCGCAAGCACCAACAGTAGTGAATCAGAGACTGTTGCAAGCAACAGTACCGCTGAGTCAGAGTCTCCTGCTTCAATCGTTAATACCTTTGGTACGACATTTAAAGCCGAGGCTATATCGACGGCAGACCCGGTTTCTGTCAACGAAGAGACCACCGTTACGGAGAACGTTGATACAGAGACCGAAGATGAGAATAACCTCGCAGAGTCATCAGAAAGCCTTTCAACAATTATTTCTGAAGAGGATAGTGAACTTTTATCAGGTTCAACATCGGCAAGTGATAGTGTTGAATCGGAAAGTGACAGCTTAGGGTCGATTTCTAATTCGATATCTATGTCAAATAGTAATTCATTAGAAAGTGACTCGACAGCTTTTAGCGAATCGATTAGTCCCCTTGAAAGTGAGAACTTATCGACATCAGAAGAGCTTTCCAATGCATCATCTGTATATAATTCACTTTCAGAGGCATCTGCGACTACCGAGGAAGATGAATACCTTGTAGGATTAAGAGCGAAGATTGAAGAGCAGCAAAGGCTTATTAACGAAGAAATTGAAAAATGTAAGGGCAACAATGAAAAATTAGGAGATACTTATACTAAGCTTTGCCAAAGACTGACTGAGCTTCTTGTTGACTATACGTTTTACCAGGAGGATGGCGTTAAAGAAACCCAAGCTTCTCATTTTCACGAACAATTAAATTTAGATGGTACATTTAATGTTTATGGCGCTAAAAATTACGTTGAAGTTAAGTATACAGACAGTGATGGAAACGAGCAGACCGAATACTTTGACTATGTAACATTAGACAAAAACGGGAAGGATATGTATACAGCGCGTGGCTTTGGCGGGTTTGAGGAGAATACGGAGGATAAAAATACTAAAAACCCGAATCTAGTTGGAGGAATTGCTGTTGTAAAGAAGACAAGATGTGATTCTTGGCTCATAAATGGAGTGAATTTTTGTAAACCAAATGAAGGTGGACAATACCAAGATGAAAAAGGCAACTCTTATGATCGCAACTTGGGAGTAAAAGGCTATATTTATTATTCAACGTTTGATTATAGTAAAAATAATGATAAATACGCACAAGACCATAAGGAGTTGATTTCAGCATCCACTCAGATGAGTGAGAAGGCTTCAGAGAGTGCTTCACTTTCCAATCGCATGAGTGAAGCTATTGAGGAGTCTACAAAAAATAGTCTTTCTGTATCTGAAAACTTTAATGAAAGTTTAAGCAGCAGTATGAAGGCTTCGACTGATCGCAGTGAATCCTTGGAAGCAAGTGAAAGCAATTATTTCAGCGAATCTGAAAGCTTGAGCACACAGCACAGCCAGTCTCTTGAAAGCCTGAGTGCTGCGATGAGCGATTCAGCAAGTGAAAGCACTTCAATGAGCACCTCGGCAAGTGACAGCACTTCAACGAGCGATAGCACTTCAACAAGTGACTCAACGAGCACAAGTGATAGCACTTCGACCAGTGATAGTACTTCAACGAGCGATAGCACTTCAACAAGTGACAGCACCTCAACGAGTGACAGCACTTCAACGAGTGACAGCACCTCAACGAGTGACAGCACTTCAACGAGTGACAGCACCTCAACAAGTGACAGCACTTCAACAAGTGACAGCACCTCAGCAAGTGAAAGCACTTCAATGAGCACCTCGGCAAGTGAGAGTACCTCAACAAGTGATAGCACTTCGACCAGTGATAGCACCTCAACAAGTGACAGCACTTCAACGAGTGATAGCACCTCAACGAGCGATAGCACTTCAACAAGTGATAGCACTTCAACAAGTGACAGCACCTCAGCAAGTGAAAGCACTTCAATGAGCACCTCGGCAAGTGATAGCA
>CAVCUM010000030.1:0-18362 GCA_963605385.1 Lachnospiraceae bacterium | reverse complement strand
TGGAGAACCACCACGCTCAATCGTCACAAGTTCTGAGAACTTACGCTGTTCCCAATCTTCGGTGTACCCATTAAATCTAATTTTAGGTTTTCCCATCGCCTAGCCCTCCATCTTGTGAGTCAATTCATTTAATGATGTCATGATGTTGGCATCCGATGATGTGAGATCCTTCAGAAGATCAACAAAGTCACCCTGTACCCTGCTCAGTTCTTCGTCTGTTTTCTTCATATCAGTTAAGAGTGCGCCCAAGTCAACTCCTTCCTCTTTCTCAAAGTTGTCAACGTATCTTGGAATATTCAGGTTGAAGTCATTCTTCTCAATATCCTCAAAGCTTGCCAGGTAAGATTCTTTATCCACAGTTTCTCTCTTGGTATAAAGTTCCAGCACTTCATCAATATGAGCATCTGTCATAGCATTCTGCTTCTTGCCCTTTTCAAACTTCTTAGAAGCATCGATAAATAATACATCTCGGCCATCTCTATGCTTTTTCAGCACGATGATGCAGGTCGGAATGGACGTATTGTAGAAAAGGTTTGCCGGTAATCCGATAACTGCATAGATGTTACCGGAACGAAGCAGTTTTTCTCTGATTTTTCCTTCTGCAGCTCCACGGAAAAGAACGCCATGAGGAAGGACAATAGCCATGGTTCCATTATTCTTCAGGTGATAGAGTCCATGCAGCAAGAAAGCATAATCAGCTTTAGATTGCGGTGCCAGGACACCATAATCGCTGAAACGTTCATCCTGTAAGAATCCAGCGGCCGCACTCCATTTTGCAGAATAAGGAGGATTCATCAGAACCATGTTAAAGTCTGTCTCTTCGTCTGTCGGCCAGTCTCCATCCAAAGTATCGCCATTGCGAAGTTTCTGGTTCTCAGCCACAATGCCATGAAGGAACATATTCATCCTTGCCAGATTGTAGGTAGAAGTGTTCAGCTCCTGTCCATAATATTTAATATAATTAGGCTCTGCCGCATATTTTTTTACATTGAGGAGCAGAGATCCGGAACCCATGCAAGGATCATATACCAGCAAGCCCTTCTTATCTTCCTGACCGGCAATGGCAATCTTTGTCAGAATCTTTGATACAGCCTGTGGTGTATAGAATTCTCCTGCCTTCTTACCGGTCTCTGATGCAAACTGACCAATCAAATATTCATAAGCATTTCCCAAAATCTCCGCATCTGAATTCAGAAGATCTGCCTTGTCAATTTCTTTAATCAGGTTGGCGATAGTATCGCTCTGCTTCTGATCACCAGTTCCCAGACGATTGGAATAGAGATCAATATCCGTAAACAGATCTGCGAAGATAGGATCGCTCTGTTCAATGTTGTTGAATCCCTTCTGCAACTGCTCTCTGTTGAAGACATTATTTTTTGCTGCATCTGCAAAGGCTGTATAAGTGAGATCCGGTTCGATGACATAATGGCATTCGTCCCCTAACTGTTCCTTTAATTCCTCTGCGCTTTCATCTTCCAGGGCTTCTTTATAGGCTTCAAGAGCCTCTGTCAGGCTTCCTGGCTTCTCATCATAGAGAAGGTCATATACCTTGATCAAAAATGAATCTGAAAGGTATTTGTAGAATACGATTCCAAGCAAGTAATCCTTATACTCGTTGGCATCCATCTTAGAACGAAGAATATCCGCTCCGCTCCATAATACGCTAATTAAATCCTTGCTGTTTTCCTGTTCCGCCATCTCTTATTTTTCCTCCATATTTTTTATAGCCGACTCATACCGACTTACATTTTCTTTCTTAATTTCGAAGTATTTTAAGAGCAAGTTTCGCCCCCGCTGCCAATAATCCATTTTCATGGATCATCGCATCCGGCAACTTGTCTCATTTTTAATCCTGTTTGATTGGTTTGAAGTCACGGACTTCTCACAGTCTTTGCCATAGGCAAAGGAAGTTAAAATATCATTTGTTTTCGATAGTCCATTTTGCAAAAGATAATCTCTTCCTCCATTATACATTTATTCCTCAATTGTTTCTTTTGTCATCACTCTTTATTCTTCCAATATCGCTCTATACAGCTTGCACACCTCTCCAAATCTAGGGAGTGCTAGTTCAACATATCCATGCCCTGCTGAAACTATCAAGCCCTTTCCTATCAAGCGTTCTCTATATTTAGAAAATACCTGTGGTGTTATGCCAGCTTTTTCACATAATTCGCCAGTCTTAATCGAGCAATTATCTGGCACATTCATTAATATTTTTTGGTCCAATTCTGATAAGTCGTTCCAGATTTTATGGTAAACATATTCATCCAGTAAGCTATCTAAATCGCGAAGCAATTTTTTCTCTTCAACATCGTCCTTACTATCCCAATAAATCATTCCCAGTGCTTGAAAAGCAAATGCATAACCTTTTGTCTGCTTTGCTAAATTCAATGCTAAATCCCCTGTTATAGATAGAGCTGATTCGTATTGTCTTGCTATCTGTGACAAACCAAGCGGTCCAACTGTTATCTTTGGTGAACGCAATAGAAATGTAAGTTGAGCACTATTTTGAATCGCATCTATATTTTCAAACAGTCCTGTCATCAGTAAGAATAATGGAAAATCCTTACGAATCCAAATTTGGAATTGACTTGCAAACTGCTTCATAACCTGATTATTTTCGACCTCATCTATCGTGATTAAAATCTTTTTTCCTTTTTTCTTCAGTTCGCGCAATATTGTTTCAGCCTTGCTAACACTATCTCTCTCAGTAGCACCGCCTACTCCAATGCCAAACCCAGCAACAGATATGTCTACTCCTCTTTCAAATAAATCTCCAATATTTCGACAAGCATCCGACAAGCGATATGCAAAATCATCAATCAGATTTTGCGTTGGGTTCAAATCAACACAAATCCAATCATCATCCTGCTCTATCTTCTGTGAAATAGCTGTCATTAATACCGTTTTGCCACTTCCTCTAACACCTCTAATTAAATATGTCTGATACCTGGCAGGCGATTCCATAAATGCATTTAACACCTGGTCTATGTTTTCATTTCTTATTATATATTCTGTTGGTTTCTTTCCAAATGTCAGTGTAAACGGATTACTCATATCATATATCTCCTACTATTTTGTGAAAACGATTCTCATTTATACGCGAGCATTATATTTCATATTTCTTCATATTTCAATATTTCTTTCATATTCTTTCATATTTCTTCGTATTTCGATTTTTCTTTCATATTTCTTCATAAAGTTCGCCCCAATCATATTTTTTCGCATAAAAAACACCTCCGAATTCCATCAAGTGAAATTCGGAGGTGTTAGAAACCGTGTCGGTTATAAGACGCTTACATCAATATTACATATCGAAATATAGCAAATATTTTATACCATAATCTATCCGACTGAGCTGCGTATTAACCCCACATTATTTTTCTTCATCTGCTTCTTTTCTTCTCTTCCACAGAAGAATAAAGAAAAATCCGACAACTACAACTATTGCTGCAATTACAACTGGAATCCAATTAAATCCATTGCTTTGAGATGTTGTCTCTACAGACACTGCATTTCCGTCGGCATCGAGCAGCTGTCCTTTATCGCCGAGGAAGCTTGCCAAAGGAATTTCCTCGTCCTCGATGTCTTCATAGATGATCTGATAGGTTGCATCAGAATCAAGGCTTCCATTTCCTGCAACTGTAAGTGTTCCATCTTCAGAAATCTCGCCTGTCAGAATAATAACATTGCCTTCTGCATCCACTCTCATCAGGTAGAATACCCTATTTTCCTTCTGCAGGTCTGATGGAATTTCAACCTGAAGAGTTATTGCCGCTCCGTCTGAGCCGCTTGTTCCGTCGGAATTATTTGCTCCATCTGAACTGCTTGTTCCATCAGATTTCTTGCTTGAAATATTTGGAATTATAAATGGTCCTTCCTGAATCTTAGAATCTATCTTCTTGATTTCAGTTATGGCTGATTCTAACTCCTTTTGGATGGTCTTTGAAACCTCAGATTTTTCCTTAATCTCAGTCTTTACAGTTTCAGATCCCTTGGTAACATCTGTCTTTTCAGACTTGGATGTGGAATCCTCTGTTACATTTTGGGAACCATTTTCATTAGTCTGAGCATCGTCCTGGCCATTGCCTTGAACATTCTCTGGGGTGTTCTCCTTGGAATTTTCCTGAGTCTTCTTGTCTGATGAAGTATTAGCAGTGTTGGACTTGTTGGACTTGTTGGAATTATTGCTCTTGTTTCCACTGCCTCTATTATTGTCGCCAGTAGAATTATTTCCATTGCTACTGTTATTATTATCACCAGAAGAGCCGTTTCCATTATTGCCCGTGTCGCCATTATTGGTGCCATTTTCTGTTTCAGCAGGTTTCTTGCTGCCTGCATCAGTAGTTGTATCCTTCTTTGAACCTTTTGCAAGTACGACATCTACTGCGTTAGAAGCATTATAATTGTCAGTTTCCTTGATTCTGATTTTCACCGTTCCAGGAGCAAGATTTGTAATCTCACTGTCAGTGCAATCAGTCCATGTGCTTCCACCATCTTTGCTGTATTCATAGACTGTAGATAGACCTGCAATCTTGGCATCATGCTTGCCATCGATAGTTTCACCTGTTTTTGTAAATGTATCAGATGAAATATTCTCTGAATTTGCCTTTTTAATGGTAAAATCAGCGCTTGCAGTCTGTCCTTCAACTGTAATCTTAGCGGTATAGGTTCCTGCATTTGCAGGTGCTGTTTCACTTTCTTCATAAGTAGTAGTTCCACGTCCGACATACTTAATGGTCGGAACTGCTAACCCTGCCTGCTCCCATTCATCCTTACCAGACAGATTTACTCCGCTATATGCACTGTCAGAATATGTTGCCTCAGAGGCTTGTATGGTAATTGACACAGCATTTCCGCCACAATTAGCAGTTATTTTGCTTCCATCTGCTGTATAGCCCCACACAACATATTTCCAAGAAGAATCTGCAAACGGCTCAGCAGCTGTTCCAACAGGGGCATAAGTAGCACTTTCAGTTGTAACAATACCCACTTCATATGTGCCGGCTAAGGTAGGCTTTGTTGTGGTCCAATTGGCACCCACTTTATAATAGGTTGTTATTGTTCCAATATCATCGCCCAAGACTGCACTAACAATTCCAGTGTTGCTATTGCACGAAAAATCTGCTGCGCTTGCATTTGGTTTCGTCTGCTTATGACTACATACACTACAGGTTCGAGACTTGGTTCCGGCTGACTCTGCTGTGGCATCGTTATTTGATGTCCACTCGCCATATTCATGAGTAACCTTATCTTGCACTTGATGAGTATGCTCACAGGTCGCAGCATGCCAATGATGATCATCGTCGCTTGTCCAGGCAGTAGTATCATATGTATGCTCATGCGGAAGCTGTATTGTGTATGTAAACGTCTCTACCGGGCTATCTTGCAATTCGCTTTTTACAGCAATAGCTTTGATTGTTGTAACAACACTTTGGTCTGGTGTTCCTGTCACGCTAATAGCCCCTGTATATTTTGTTCCACTTTCGGCACTTGGCTCTGATCCATTTGTTGTGTAATAAATCGTCGCCCCCTCTGTAGTAGAGCTAAGTTCAATTGATTTATTTTCAGTATAAGTACCGGATTCATGATTTGCCTCAGGTGCTCCGGTAACACCGGCAGCACTGATGGTAATAGCAATCGTTGTCTTAGGCTCAACTCCGTTGGTATCGATCGTGTCAGGGATAGTTAGCGTACCATTTAATGTCACCTGCTGTTCCGTCTTTATTGAAGAATCATAGCTTCCACTGGCAGGAGATGTTGTATCCCATGTTACATCGACTTCTGTTACCGTTTCACCTTCTGTCACAATATTTACCTTTGTTGGAAGGTGCATATTCTCATAGGGAGTACCATTTGCAACGTCAATATGATCTGGATGCGTGATACTTATAAGCTTGTCCTTATTTGATTCTATCTCTTTAGTAAATACAACCGACCCATTTGAATTAATTACTCTACCATATTCTACCTCAGAACCATTTACTATAAGCTTTGTATCATAAAATCTATAGTTCTTTGCATGAGTTGCTGTAACATTTACTTTATATTTCGATGGGTAATATGCTGCTATTGTAGCTTCAGCTCCATCTGTATCTGTCCACAAAAGACTTACTGTATTAATTCCCTCTGTATTATATGTGATTTCTGTACCAAGCTCCTTACCTCCTTCAAGCTGGGCAAAAGCCACATTTAAATTTTCAATTTCTGTATAAGTAGGCATAGATGTAATGTTGCATGGACTACTTGCATAATTTGGCGCATTGGTACCTGTAGCATGCTCTGCAAGAATATACATATAGTAGTCTGAGCCAAGCGTCTTGCCCTTCAAGCTATCTGGCAGGGTAAAAGTTCCGGTTCCAGATGTAGAAGCCGTGATTGTTGACGAATTTCCATCCACATCCCTTATATCTGTCAATGCATCGTAATACAAGATTTTAGCGCCGCTTGCAGTATACGCTTTATCTGTAATCATTACAGAAATCTGATTTACCTTTTCAGATTCTGTAGCAGTATCTGTATAGGTATATGGCACTCTAACTTGCCCTTTCGTATTTATATATGTTTCTTTATTGTCGCTAACATTAACTGTCTTAGCTGAATCTGATAAAGTAAGTTTATACTCTGCTCCTGTCGCTTTGGCAGTTCCTTTAACAACAGATGTAAAGAGTACAGAGGAAAGCTTTACATTTAGTGCAGGACTCACACCAACGCCTCCGTTATCAATGAACTGGTCGCCAATGGCGCCATGCGTATTGACAATACCGACTTTCCCACCTGTCCACAAAGACCGTGTCCACCAAAAGCCACTTGTTTTTTTTCGATTTCCTACATTACCAAGTTCTACAGTAGTGTAACCATAGGATGGTCTTGTTGCTTCCTTTAAATCAAGAACGAAGATCTTCTCGCCATTAAGCGATACATACCCAGAAGCATGATCATATCCACTACCGTCACCAATTACGGCTGTTTTTTTTGTGCTTTTTGCAATAGCATACTGCTCTGCAGCGGAGAAATTGCTTGTCAAAAATGTACCATTCAAATATGTTCTTAGTGAACTACTTGCCCATGTATTCCCATTATCAGAAAAAACACATCCGTGCAAAATACTGTCACAGTCAAGAAGCATGGTCGTCCCACCAAATACCGTTGTACTGCTGGCAAGGACTCGGTACTTTACAGGACTACCATTATAGGTTCCAAAATATACATAGCTTCCTTTCCAACCATCAGTTGTATTTGTTGGCGCCGTAGGATTACCTATAACACTTGTCCCAATATACATGGTTTGCGCATCCGCTGCATGTACCTGTGTCATTGTATTAGGCATCAGCGGCATAAGCCCAAATATCATGGACATAGACAGGATAGCTGCCATTACTTTCTTTAGTTTCTTTTTTACATGCATAATCTCATCCTCCTGCTTTTATAGTTTCACTCGCATGTCGCAAGGCAATAGGCCATATCAAAACAAAAAGCAGTGCGGCATAGGTAAAGTTTTCCTACATCACACTGCTTTTAAGATATCTATATAGTTGTTTTTTCGCAAAAAGTACACAGTTATCCCACGGTGCTGTGCTGTGCTGTGCTGTGCTGTGCTGTGCTAGGGATTGTATGGCTGTTCTGCATACTCGTCAACTTCCTTTCTTGCTGATTCAAAATATTCAGTTCACCGCATATTTATAGGGTTGTATTACTATGAGTTGATTGAAAAATCAACCAGTTGTATAAGTGACTCTTGTTTCTTCAATATTCAATATTTTAATGTGTTACATAGGGACGGTTGTGTTAATGAGCGTATGGCCCTCAATGAATATGGCCTTGTGTCAACAACCCTGACATTTATCCTAACACACATGGGTTCCATTTTCAGCATGATTTAACAATTCTTTAACATTTCGAAAATGAATGAGCACTATGATGTGTCTTATCATTAAATGGGGATTGTGTATGCAGGAAAAAGAAAGATTTTCTAATTTCAAACAACATGTCAGCCGCTTCATGACAAAAAGGAACCAGCGTCTGATTTTTTTATTCACTTTTTTCGTTGTAATTGCCTCTATTTATACGGCAGCCACGGGTGCCTTTCCGGAACCGGTCAGTATAACCTTGTATGCTCTGGCAGCAATCGGCTTTACATGCACCTGTACGCTGTGGGTAAAGGCTATTATATTTTTTGTAAAAATGATTTTGCTCCCATTTACGAAAAGGGATCGGATAGCAAATACACTGATTACAGATACGAGACTTCGCACAGTATTATTTACAGTGCCCGGTATGGGGATAAATCTGATTTATGCCATTTTTAACGGTGTCATTGGCATCCTGAACCGCTCCGCATGGTGCGGGTCTTTGGCGGCATACTATATTTTGCTGAGCGTCATGCGCTTTCTATCAGTGTCTTATGCAAGAAAGTTATACGATGGAAGATTTTTATTAGGAAAAGAACCCGCGGCAAGAGACAACAACGAGGAGAACAGCAGCCTGCAGGCAAGATCAAGAAAAGTATATAAAAATTGCGGAATTATGCTCTCTGCTTCAAGCATTGCTTTAGGGGGAACCGTCATTATGCTTGTATACGGCGAGGGTAGAAAAACATATCCCGGAATTATGATTTACGCAGTTGCAACATATACATTTTATAAACTGACCATGTCTATTATAAATATGGTAAAATCCAGAAAAGAAGATTCCCTTCTTTTAGTGACACTTCGTAATATCAACTACACAGACTCCCTGGTATCTATTTTGTCTTTACAGACAGCCCTGTTTGCAACTTTTGGTCAGGGCTCAGAAGATATAATACCTATATTTAGTGCGCTTACGGGAACAGGAGTGTGTCTGATGATTTTTGCGTTGGGAATACATATGGTGAGCAGAGCAAAGAAGATGAATAGGGAGAACAAGGCATGATACACATGCTTGTAGTTCTGAATTCATCCACTATGAGGCTAAGGCAATCGGTGCAACCCTGTTAGGCGTAATCGGAGCATTACTTCTCGGCGTGGGAATGTGTCTGTGTATGGTATTTTCAAAAATGCTGATTGGTATTGTGATTGGCATCGTGGGTATCGTTGTATTACTTATGCTTATTCCGTTATTAAAGGGAATACATGATTAATTAGTCGGCGAAAGTACGCACTTCATCCGATATGCCTTCCAAATTTTGGCTGCAAATTTAACGCATAGCCAATAACTCCTCCAATGATGCCTCCGACAATGTGAGCCATGTTTGAAACATTATCCTGTACGGTAAGCCCTTCCCATACCTGCTGCCCGATAAACAGCACGGCTACCAATATAAAGGTTAGCGGGATTTCGCCCTCTTTAAAGCTTGTAAAAGAGGATAAGAGAATAAACGCAAAAACAACACCGCTTGCTCCACACAGAGCTACCGTAGGAAAAAAGACATAGTTGACTAAACTTGTAACAAAGGCAGTAATTGCAATAACTTCAACAATCGTCTTGGAGGAGTATTTTTCTTCGAGCATAGGTCCCAACAAAAGCAAATAGCTCATATTCCCGATAAGGTGACTCCAGCTTGCGTGTCCGAATATGTGTGTAAAGGCTCTGAACCAGGTTAAAGGCGACAAAAGCGACGAATGATACGTCATAAATAAAAGTCTGTTTGACACCCCTGCGGTAGCATAATTCAGTAACGTTACCAAAACCGATATTCCCACCAGGCTAAGTACAGCCGGAGCATTAAATGTAATTCGTAATTTTTTCTTTTTCATATGTTGTTTCCGCTTGACCAGTTTGCCTGTAAACCGCCTGACATTAAGTCGGGTTTCCACCTACATGTAAACCATCTCATAATCCTCAAAGCATGATAAAGAACCATTTATTATGGGCTTTATATTTTCTCGACTTTATTGTGTAATCTACAGACTCAGTTATTTTACCTCTGCCAAATCGGCTATTGTCTTGCTGTCGAGATAAGAATTAATCACATCATTCATACCTTTCCAAAAATCCAACGTTCGGCAGATATTTGCCCTATCACACTTTACGGCGCCCTCGGCAAGACACGCTACGGGTGCCAAATCCTTTTCTGTAAGACGCAAAACATCTCCGACCTTAACTCCGGCAGGATCCTTTGCAAGCTTATATCCGCCGCCTTTTCCGTGAACAGCAGTCACCAGTCCATTCTTAGTCAGAACCGGCAGAATCTGTTCAAGATATTTTAGGGAAATGCCCTGCCTTGCGGCAACATCTTTCATGGGAATAAAGTTTTCTTTTGCATTTTGAGCCAGGTCAATCATAACACGTAAGGCATATCTTCCCCTTGTCGAAATCATACTCATAACTCCTGTTGCATTACTTCCTTTATTTTATGCCTACCTCCCTACTATTTCAATATGATTTGATATACACTTCACTCATCGCAATTAAAAGCTTACTCATCCTACCGCACTATGAGTACAATTTTCTTAAAAGAACAGCCGAGCACGTCGGCAATTCTGCTTCTGGCGTCCTCTATGGCTGTTTTTGCCTGTTGCCCAACCGTATAAAGACTGGACGGGTTTCCATATATCTTATCAAAGTACGGAAGCATGGCATCGACGGCCGTTTTGCATACTTTAGTGGTAGCCGCATTGTCTGCATAAATAAACATACTCGGCGCCTCCTTATTCCGTAAACAACGGGGTAGAATAATACCGGTCTCCGCTGTCAGGCAGCAAAGCCACAATAACTTTACCTTTGTTTTCCGGACGCTTAGCTAACTGAATTGCTCCGTAAAGAGCTGCACCGGAAGATATGCCGACAGAGATTCCCTCTTTTCTCGCAAGCAGCTTTGCTGTATCAAATGCATCCTGATTGGAAGCCTTAAAGACCTCATCATAAATCTCTGTATTCAGGGTCTTTGGCACAAAGCCGGCTCCTATTCCCTGAATCTTGTGAGAACCGGGTCTTCCTTCGGAAAGGACAGGTGAATCTTCCGGTTCCAAGGCAACCACTTTAACAGCGGGATTCTGCTCCTTCAGATACTCACCGGTTCCTGTTACCGTACCGCCTGTACCTACGCCCGCTATGAATATGTCTACCTTACCGTCTGTATCCTTCCAGATCTCGGGTCCTGTTGTTGCCTTATGAACAGCTGGGTTTGCAGGGTTATTAAACTGTCCCGGAATAAAACTTCCAGGAATTTCTCCGGCAAGCTCTTCCGCCTTGGCAATTGCTCCCTTCATCCCCTTTGCCCCTTCTGTAAGCACCAGCTCGGCACCGTAAGCCTTCAGGATATTCCTTCTTTCCACGCTCATGGTTTCCGGCATCGTCAGAATAATGCGATAGCCCTTCGCTGCAGCAATAGAGGCAAGTCCTATACCGGTATTACCGCTGGTCGGTTCGATTATTACCGATCCATCTTTAAGAAGACCTTTTCTTTCTGCATCCTCAATCATTGCCTTTGCAATTCGGTCCTTCACGCTTCCAGCAGGGTTAAAATATTCTAATTTTACGAGAATTGTCGCTTCAAGCCCCAATTCTTTCTCAATATTTGCAACCTCCACAAGAGGTGTGTTTCCAATCAGTCCCAATGTTCCTTTATAAATGTTTGCCATGTTTTTGTACTCCTTTTTTTGATAAATGTGTTTCGAAATCTCTATCTACGTAAACATCGAAAGCACATTCGTCCAAATCGGAAGTTATGTCTGTCCATAAAGATTAATTTCAAGCTCATTTTATTTACCTACCTCTCCAGTGGGTAGATAGAGAATAGCATTATTTACCTACTATGTCAATAGGTATATCGAATTCGATGATGCTCGTAACCAGATTCGCTACTTGTTCATATAAAAGTGGCACTAAATGCCTTACGAGGTACTAGGCCTTAAAGCCAGCAACTCGATTAAGAACACCCACTGTCTAAAGGAAATGTCTTTTCTCAAGCTTTTATAAATTGTCAAAATTACTTGATTTTTTTCGGGGAAACATGTTAAAGTAACGCAGTTAACTTAACAAAACAGACACGATACAAGAGGGCAGCGATGCAATCCGATACGAAACAGATTGGGCCCATTTGTATCTTTTTTTTTTGCATACAAAGGGTATGCGCTCTTTATATCGATAAGAAGGAGGTTGTTCCAATGGAGCAAAAACAAAATGCTTTTCTGGAAACTGAAAAGCTGACAAAACTTATGCGAAAATATTCCGTTCCCTGTGTAATCTCTCTGGTAGTCGGTGCACTTTATAACATCGTTGATCAGATATTCATTGCCAATGCAGATTACCTCGGATCTTATGGCAATGCGGCGAACACCGTCGTCTTTCCTTTAACTGTATTGGCACTTGCCGTTGCAGTCATGATAGGTGATGGATGCTGCGCCTTCGTCAGTATTGCTTTAGGAAGCGGGAAAAGGGAAGATGCTCACCAAGGCGTTGGCAATTCAATCGTTCTGTGCGTTTGTAGCAGTCTTGTATTGACAGCACTCTACCTGATTTTCATGGAACCGATTTTGACTTTGTTCGGCGGCAAAGTAAATACAGAAACCTATGCCTTGGCAAAAGAATATTTCTTTTGGATTGCGCTTGGTATTCCGTTCTATATGTTCGGACAGTCGATGAATCCGATTATCCGAAGTGACGGAAGTCCCAAGTTCGCAATGGCAGCAACCTTAAGCGGGGCAATCGCCAATATAATTCTTGACCCGATTTTTATATATGTATTCAGATGGGGAATGATGGGAGCAGCAATCGCTACTGTCATAGGTCAGATTTTGACTGCCGGGCTTTCCGTCTGGTATTTATGCCACATGAAAGCTGTCAGAATCGAAAAGAACTCATTCAAGCTAAGAAGCAGGCTTATATTAAGATTTCTCTCCTTGGGACTAACCAGCTTTCTGGCACAGGTATCGCTCGTTATCTCCATGGCAGCGGTACAGAATACCTGTATGAAATACAGCGCGCTTGATCCGATTTTCGGACAGGCGGAATATTCGCAGATTCCTCTTGCGGTGCTCGGTATCGTAATGAAATTCTTTCAAATTGCAATTTCTGTCTCCATTGGTCTGGCTGCCGGTTGTATCCCTGTGGTCGGATACAACATCGGTGCAAACCGAAAAGATCGCGCAAAAAGGCTTTTTTCCTATTTATTGATTGCCGAAGCAGTAGTCGGCGGCATCGCTACAATCATCGTAGAATGCTTTCCTCTGCAAATTGCAAACCTGTTTGGAGCAGCAAACGAAAGTGCATATTATACGGATTTTGCAGTAAAATGCTTCCGTATCTATCTCTGCATGATGATATTGGCAACTGTCAACAAAGGAACCTTTATCTATTTACAGGCACTTGGAAAAGCAGCAGCCTCGACGATTGTTTCTCTGACACGCGAGATTATTTTCGGTGTTTTCCTGCCTATCGTAATGCCTATTTTCATGGGACTTGACGGTCTTCTATGGTCATTCCCGGCGGCAGACATACTAACCTTTATGATTGCGATTTTCTTTATCCGACAAACCTTCGTGGAACTAAGCGCTACAGTTAAATGAGACCAGGCTTCACCCGCGGAAATTTCGTTTCGATGGTTGGTGCTGAGCAGTTACACTATTTTTAAGCAATACTTTTTTAGCTCACTCTTTAAGTATTCGTAGCGAAGACGTTTCTCTTCTTTTGCAAAATGAAACTCTCTGAATTGCTCAGGGTTGTCATCATAGCATAGGATTTCGTCTCCAAACTGCTCGCTTGTCAGGTCAAATTTGCATTCACCTACCACGTTATAGCAATGATAATTTCCGCCGGGTCTTGGTATTCCGTATACCTTTCCTCCAAATATATCCTGCGCAAGAAAAGCCGTGACAGAACACTGTCCGAGTGTCATATTTGCCTTTGTCCAATCCGATCTCATCCTGGGCGCACAAGTATCCGCACACCAGATATTCGAAAGTGCATTGTACAAATCGATCGGTGTATTTATTCCTTTATATTCATCACTGATTGCCCTGGCGTCCGCATGTTCCCATCCCCAGAATTTATATCGCATTTTCTCTAATCCTCTCCCACCAAACGCGCCGTCTTGTAATCGTGCTTCACAGCCGGCAAAAACTTTTTGATAATATCATCAACTTAAATCTTAAGGCTTGATGTATTCAAGCAAGGATGGCATTCAAGCTATTCCCCTTTAAGGCAAAAAGTCGCTCGTTTCCGATTCACCCTAAAGTAACTAAAACTTCCGCTTCTCCTGCCAGGCTGATTACGGTATCATTTCCTTCTTTCATTACCTCGCTGGCAGATACCAGAGCGTCTGAAATGTTTACGAGGCGGATTGAGTAATTTTTGTCAGTCTTAACGGTAATATGAATATGATTTCCGTTTCTTTCCGCACTCATGGAGATTTCTTTCTGCCCGTCCATGCCGTAAACGGTTGTTTCTGCGGTCTTGCCGTCCTTTAACGCGTAAAGTCTCAATTCGGCACCGTCACCGTAATCGTAATCCGGCTTGTCGTCATGTGCTCCCATTGCCACGATTGAATTTTCCTTTACCATAAGCGGGATGCTTAGATAGCCGTGCTTCTCCGTAATCCATCCGCACCCTTCTTTTTCCTCTCCGGTAAAGAAATTCGTCCACGTTCCCTTGGGAAGATAATACTCGGCAATACTCTGATCGTTGAAAATCGGTGCAACCAAAAGGTTGTCGCCGAGCATATACTGTTTGTCCAGATAGTGACAGGTTTTGTCATCGGTATATTCCAAGACCATGCTCCTCATGGTCGGAACACCAGTAACAGAGGTTTCTATTGAAGTCTTGTAAAGGTAGGGCATCAGACGCGCCTTAAATCTGGTAAAGAATCGAACCACATCCACAGCCTCATCATCATAAATCCACGGCACACGGTAAGAGGAACTTCCGTGGAGCCTTGAATGTGAAGAAAGAAGTCCGAAGGCCACCCAGCGTTTATAAACATCTGCGGTAGAGGTGTTCTCAAAACCGCCGATATCATGCGCCCAGAAACCAAAGCCGCTCATCAGTAAGGACAGTCCGCCGCGAAGACTCTCTTCCATGGATTCATAATCGGACCAGCAGTCACCGCCCCAATGCACGGGGAACTTCTGACCGCCTACGGTTGCAGAACGCGCAAATAAAACGGCCTGTCCCTTGCCTCTCTTGCGCTCCAGTAATTCGTAAACACACTTGTTGTAAAGATAAGTATAGTAGTTGTGCATCTTTACCGGATCGGAACCGTCATAAAAAACAACACCCTCGGTAGGAATCCTCTCACCAAAGTCCGTCTTAAAGCAGTCAACACCCATATCCAAAAGAACTTCAAGCTTACTCTGAAACCACTTGTAAGCCTCTGGATTTGTAAAGTCCACGATTGCCATGCCGGGCTGCCACATATCCCACTGCCATACCTGTCCGTTAGTCCTCTTAATGAAATAACCTTTTTCCGCGCCTTCATCAAACAGTTCGGAATCCTGTGCGATATAGCTGTTGATCCAGACACAGATATTAAGACCCTTCGCCTTAATCCTCTTAAGAAGCCCTTCCGGATCCGGGAATACGCGATTGTCCCAAATAAAATTGCACCAGTGGAATTCCTTCATCCAGAAGCTGTCAAAATGGAAGGTTCTAAGCGGAATTCCGCGACCCTGCATTCCGTCTATAAAGCTCATAACCGTTGCTTCATCGTAACTCGTGGTGAAAGAAGTGGAAAGCCACAGTCCAAATGTCCAGGGTGCCGGAAGAGACGGTTTGCCGGTAAGGTCGGTGTATCGCTGCAAGACCTCCTTCATGGTAGGACCGTTAATCAGGAAATAGTCCAGATATCCACCGGGCACGGAAAATTCGGTCCTGGTCACCATCTCCGTTGCAATTTCGAAGGAAACCTTCTCCGTGTGATTTACGAGAACACCGTAGCCCTTATTCGTGATAAAGAAAGGAATATTTTTGTAAGACTGCTCGGTGCTCGTGCCGCCGTCCGCATTCCACATATCTATACTCTGTCCGTTTTTTACAAAGGGTGTGAAACGCTCGCCGGTTCCGTATACAAGTTCTCCGACGGATAAAGAAAGCATCTGGCGCATATAGGTTTCTTTTTCATCCGTATCGTTGTAAGCAAAGCCCTTAAAATCGGTCTTCATGAGTGCCAGATCGCGTCCCGCACTTTTTGTGATCATCTCACCCTTTCTATAATAGGTCATAGACCAGTTTTTCTTTGTGATAACAAGTGCCAGATCTCCGCTCTTAATACTGATTTCTTCCTCGGTATCATTTACATCAAGCGGAAGCTCTTCATTTGGTTCAAGCTCAAATGAAGGGGTATCCGATATCTGACCCTTATAATGATAGGTACGCACACGCAATATTTCCGGTGCGGGAGAAGTAATCTCAAGTGTCAGACTGACACCTCCCAAAGTGTCTCCTCTTCCCGTGATATGTACGGTCGGTGCGCAAATAGTGACTTTTCTCTCCTCTACCTTTGTAAAATATGCCTCTGCAGGTGAAAAGCAGCTGCATCCTTCTTTTTGTAACCAACAGCCATTACTGAATTTCATGTTATTACCCGTCCTTTGCCAATAATTTTTCGCTTGTTTCATAAATTCAGGCGAAGATTCTATATACCCGGTATGCTTATGAAATTTCTCTTAAACAAATCCGGCTCACGCTTCTATTTTACCATGTCTTTCTGTAAAAAAGACACTCGATTTTACCCAAATCTCTCTCATATTCTATAGAATCCGACACGTTTCTGTGGTATTCTTTATTTGTTACTTTTTCATTTTTCAAAAAGAAGGTACGGGGGAATACACATGTTTAAAAAGAAAGAAAATCACGAATCAGAAATATCCAAACTTACGTCGGATGCTATAGGTGAAAAACAAAATCAGATAGATGCTCTGATTTCCGACAATAATGTTTTTGTCATGAAGCTCAACGATTCCATGACAAGGATAGGGGACAGCTCCTGCGTAAAGGAAATGATTGAGCAGGTAAACTCTCAGACCACCGCCATCAATGAAATGAAGGACTCCAGCCAGAATCTTGGCGAGTCTATTCAAAATATACAAAATGCTGCGCAGAATATTCAAAAAAATTCCCACGACGTTATTCAAAACGCAAATACCTGTATGGGCGTAATGAAAGACAGCATCCGCATGATTGACGATTCTTCCAAACGGGTTGAAAACATCAATGAACAGGTGACTCTTTTCAGAGAAAAAGCAATTAAGATTCACGAAATCATTGATATGGTAAAGAAGATTGCTCAAAAAAGCGGGCTGCTTGCCTTAAACGCATCCATTGAAGCGGCACGTGCCGGAGAAGCCGGAAGAGGATTTGCCGTTGTTGCCAATCAGATAAAGGAACTTTCCGCAAATACCACAGCCTCGGCGGAGGACGTAGTCAAGTATGTGGATGAACTTATGGATGGTATTTCAAGTCTTGCCGATTCCGTCGAGTCCACTACAAAGCAACTCGGTGAAGGCAATGCAAGCGTTCATAAGTCCTTAGATGACATGAGTGAAATGACCGAAAGCCTTCATACCATCACCAAAGAAATTGACGGTATTTACGATGAAATAAATAACCAGTCTTCACTGACGCGATCCTTTGTGACTTCCATCGATTCCATAGCTGCAAGCTATGATACCCTGTCTCAGGAATGCGTTGATACCGGTGCTCACCTCTATCGAATCTCCAGAGATGTAGACAAGACCAGAAGCGATATGGCGCGTAAGAACTCTAAGCTCACAACGCTTGACTGGATTAAGGTATTCGAGGTGGATCATCTGATTTTCACCTGGCGGCTTTACAACAACCTTGCAGATTTTGAGACCCTGCAGCTCACTCAGGTTAATAATCCTCAAGGCTGCAAGTTTGGAAAGTGGGTGGCAGCACAGACCAATCCACAGATTGTTAATTCAAGGGCCTTCAGACAGGCGGTTGACTGTCACAATGAACTTCACAAATATGCCTGCGATTCCTGGCATGCAAAGGACAGCGGAGACCGAGAGGGCTCACTTAGGTGCTTTATGCAGGCTTATGAAACTTACAAGCGTTTCCAAAAAATACTTGATGATTTGCGTGATGTAATCCGTCAGACCGGTGACGACACAGTAACTGCGATATAGTCCTGTTTAACCTGTTATTCAAAGATTGCAAGAATCTGGCTTTCAGATCTGACTGAAAATACTTCTGCCTGCTTGTTGAAGGTACCGGATACTTTAAGCATAAATTGAAGGTTGCTTTAGGTGAATAAAATTTTTCATTAAAATAAGTATAATCGAAAAAAATCTGCATCAGATTCTATCTGATGCAGATTTAATTTGCTAAGCGGAGAAAGAGGGATTTGAACCCTCGCGCCGGTTGCCCGACCTACACCCTTAGCAGGGGCGCCTCTTCGGCCTCTTGAGTATTTCTCCAAA
>CAVCUM010000029.1:6222-18923 GCA_963605385.1 Lachnospiraceae bacterium | reverse complement strand
TTCGCAACTTCGGATAAGCTATATTATAGAAAGCAAAAACCGCTTTCTATAATCGCGATGCACGAGCTGCATAGCAGCTCTTTTATCCGAATTTGCTTCGCAACTTCGGATAAGCTATAATGTTGATTATGTTTAAAGGGTTTTACAAATTTGCTGATAATTTTATGAAGTGGGCGGGGCTTTTGTTTGCGGCGCTGATCTTTGTATCGGCGTTTGTTTTTTCTGCGCACAACGCGGAGCTCTCCGGGCACCTATTTACGATAGAGCGGGACAATCTGGTACTCACTCTGCTCGGAATGATATTTATTTTTGCATTGGGCCTGCTTCTTTACGAGGCATTCAAAAACAACATGCAAAGGAGCTTAAAAGGCTTCCTGATATTCACACTTGCCTGGTATCTGGTACTTTGCGAATATATGGCATTCTTCGGACGCTCCATGCCAAATTCCGATTCCTGGATAGTCTATGCAATGGCAAAGCAGCTTGCGGAAGGGGATTTGTCAATCATCAACCCGACGACCTCGTACATGTCATACTATCCTCAGCAGATTGGTTTGTGCGCCTTCCTTTCGATATTCATAAGGTTTCTTAACCTTTTCAAGGTAAGCATCGAGGAGTTTCATTTTCTTGCGGCTCTCTACGGCATCTTTGAATGCATCACGATATTCTTCCTATACAAGACTATAGACGGGCTTTTTAAAAGCCCGAAGATTAACTTTATATTCCTGTATTTAAGCCTTTTTAACTTCCCATACATCGTATATTCAAGCTACATCTACGGCGAGGTCCCGGCACTTATGTGCTTCAGTGTGGGCGCCTTTTTCCTGACGCGCCTGCTTAAAGAAAACGGCCGTCCGCTTTTAAACATCATTCTTTCAACTGCCTTCCTCGCACTTTCCGTATGGGTGAGAAAGAACTCACTGATACTCATCATAGCGGTCCTGATAGTGCTTTTATTCGAAGCCATGGTGCGAAAGAACTTCACATTTTTGCTTGCAGCTCTGCTTGTCGCAATCACTTCTTTTTCCATACTTCCGGTGACGGTCAAATACTACGAAGGTAAGGCCGGCTCGACCCTTTCTACGGGCGTCACGGCTGCTTCCTACGTGGCAATGGGCATGCAGGAAACATCTGGAGAGGGCGCTTGCAATCCCGGCTGGTACAACGGCTTTAACTTCAATACCTTTGAAAAATCGGGGTATGACACCGACCTTGCAAATGAGATTTCAAGGGAAGCGATAAAAAACCGCCTTGCCGAATTTAAGGCAGACCCCAAAGAGGCACTTGATTTTTACAAGGGCAAGTTCATCACCCAGTGGGTGGACGGCACCTATTTTTCACTCGAGTCGACCTACGTCTATTACGGTGCACGAAGCCGTCTTCTTATGTCCGTGTATTTTGGAAACGGAAAGACCTATTACGTGTTTCTTTGCAATCTTTATCAGGCGATTGTTTTTCTCGGCGCTTTTCTTTATACCCTTACGGGGCTATTTAAGACGCATAAAGAACCTCTCTGGAAGTCATTTTTACTGATTGCCGTCTTCGGAGGATTTTTGTTTCACATGATCTGGGAAGCAAACAGCAGATACATAGTCACCTATGCCTGCCTGCTCGTGCCGCTTGCAGCTGCGGGGTACGGAAGGATTTTTGCGGGCATAAATAAAAAGAAACACCGCAGGTGAGATATGAAAGGTCAAGACTCACTTACGAGTCTACAGGCGCTTAAGCTTCGCAGTTTGAACCAGACTGAGCAGATCTTGTCATACTACGGCTCTATTTCGGATTCAAGGCGGGGGTTTCACCGGCTGAGTTAATTGAGGTTATCACGTGATTCTTAAAACTGACTTAAATACATCGAATACACGCAGTGAACGCAGGACCCGGGCACTCATGCTTTTTGCCTGCGCTATTGTCGCATTTTTAAATATCGTACCGTATCTGATACTTGGAGAAGCATCAATCGTCACCTATCACGATCAGCTTGATGGAGAGCTCATTACCTACATCTTAAATGCAAAGCACCTCTTTGATGGAAGTGACACTTACCCTGAACTTATGAACGGCATTTCAAAGAACGGACTTATGTCACCGGCACCGTTTTTTATCCTGATTTTCAGGATCTTTAGGCCATTTAGCGCCTTTGTAAGCTGCATGCTTATGGTGAAGCTTTTGAGCATGGTCGGAATGTACCTCTTGCTAAACGAGCTCACAGGAAAGAGATTACTTTCGTTTGTATTGGCGGGCCTGTTTACCCTGTTTCCGTTCTATACGGTCTACGGACTCTGCATCCCCGGGCAGCCGATGCTTGCCTATTCTCTCATAGCACTCAAAAAGAAAAAAGCACATATCTGGCCGTTTGTTTATGCTGTGCTTTACGCCGGATGTTCCTCACTTTCTCTCGTGGGATATACGGTTTTAATAGGCATATTTGTCATATTTATAATCGACGCGATAAAGAAAAATTCCCCATTAAAAGACCTTGCCTTCGGGGCTGTCTTGACGCTTACCTATGTACTTACAAACTTAAGCCTCGTAGCGCAGGCACTCGGAATAAAAGAAGGCTTTACTTCGCATAAATCGGAGCTTGTAAGGGCGGAAGGCAGATTTATAGGCGAGTTTACAATGCTTTTAAGTGAAGGAGCAAATTACGCAAAGGGGTACCAGAAATACTATGGCTTTGTGATAGTGCTTGCTGTGATAATAGGCGGAGTGTGGGTATTTAGGAAGGCAAGGACACCGGAAATCTCGCAATCTTCCGTAAATCCGGATCCCATAAAAATTCTCGCACAGTTTAAGAACCTGCTCTTAACTCTACTTCTGATCTTAGCTCTGATACTCATCACCTGCTTTACAGAGTCAAAGCCCTTTGTCACCTTGCAAAATCACGTATCGGGCGTATTTCACGACTTTAATTTTAACCGCTTTTCATGGTTCCTTCCTCCGCTCTGGATCGTGGCACTTGCTTTTTCTTTAAGCATTCTTTCGGATATTCTCAGGGGTGGGATTAAGACAGCAATTTTCTTTATGCTGTTCTTTATAAGCGTGGGCTTAACAGCCTTCAAGTCGGGGTGTGACAATGACCTAAAGCCAAACCTTTTAAAGATACTTAGGAATGGCGAATACGATCAGATTTCCTGGGAGAATTATTTCGCGACGGATTTGTTTGAGGAGGTTGACACACTTATCGGAAGGGAAAAGTCCGACTACCGCGTGGTAAGCCTTGGCATTTATCCTGCGGCGGCTTCGTACAACGGGTTCTACTGCCTTGATGCATACTCAAACAACTATGATGTGAACTACAAGCACGAATTCAGAAAGGTAATTGCGGCTGAGCTTGATAAATCCGATTACCTAAAGGACTGGTACGACAACTGGGGCAACAGATGCTACCTTGTCACAAATGAAACGCAGAATTATTTTCTTTATACAAAGATATATAACAGTTATGTCACCGATTATGATTTTGACCTCGAGGCCTTAAAAGAAATGGGGTGCGAATACATCATTTCGGCTTTGTACCTAATAAATCCTGAAGAAAACGGGCTGAAACTTTTAAATACAGAAAGAATCGAAAGTGCGGACAGCTGGTTCGGACTGTGGGTTTATGAAATTGAGTGAGGTCTTGTTCTTTATCCAAAGAATATAAAGCAGCCTTGCGGTTTATTAAAAACCCTACTACAATTAATTTGTTATGACAAGTGATTAGAAGCTCCGACTTCTATAAGTCGGAGTAGTTCACAAAGGACAAATAAAAGATAACTGAGCGGGTTTACGTAAAGTAACGAAGGAAGAAAGGATTTTATATATGAAAAAAGCACTCATCACGGGAATTACGGGGCAGGACGGGTCGTATTTGGCGGAGTTCCTGCTTGAAAAGGGATATGAGGTTCATGGACTCATTCGCCGACACTCGACCGTCAACACCGGGAGAATAGACCATATACTTAATGACAGAAATTTAAACGGAAAGACTTTCTTTTTGCATTACGGCGACCTTACCGATTCTTCGGGGCTTATTTCGCTGCTTACAAAGATTAAACCCGACGAGGTTTACAATCTTGCGGCGCAGTCTCACGTGGGGATTTCTTTTGAGATACCCGAATATACAGCAGAGGCTACGGGCGTAGGAACCTTGAAGCTCTTGGAGGCAGTAAGGCTTTCGAATCCCAAGTGCAGATTTTATCAGGCATCGACCTCGGAGCTGTTCGGTGGCATTCCGGAAACTGCACCGCAGAGTGAGAAGACGCCTTTCTATCCGAAGAGCCCTTACGGGGTTGCAAAGCTTTACAGCTACTGGATTACGGTAAATTACAGGGAGTCCTACGACCTTTTTGCGTGCAACGGAATCCTGTTTAACCACGAATCCCCGAGACGCGGGGCTGAGTTTGTGACGAGGAAGATTACCCTTGCGATTGCAGACATCTTAGCAGGAAAGGCTGACAGGCTTTCACTTGGAAACCTTAATGCCAAGCGTGATTGGGGCTTTGCTGGTGACTATATAAAGGGCATGTGGCTCATGCTTCAGGCAGATGCGCCTTCGGATTATGTGCTTGCGACCAACGAAACCCACACGGTAAGGGAATTTACCGAGATTGCCTTTAAAAAGGCGGGAATTGAGCTTGAGTTTAAGGGAGAGGGCGTGGATGAAAAGGGCTACGACAGAAAGACAGGAAAGCTCCTTGTCGATGTAGACCCTAAGTTCTTTAGGCCCGCAGAGGTAGAGCTCTTACTTGGTGACCCTGCGAAGGCAGAAAGAACACTTCATTGGAAGCGCGAGGTTTCCTTTGAGGAGCTTGTCGAAATGATGGTTGATGCGGACTTAAAGGCAGCAGGCGTACGGAGATAGTCATGCAGGCGCTCGGGATACTTGCGATAATCTTGGTGCCCTTCTTAACGGGGACCTTCACAGTAAAAGCTTTGGGCTTCATGGAAAAGTGTTTCATGAAGCTTGGTTTGCGTAAGAAGGAAAAGCCGCAGGAAGAATTAAACACCAAGGGAAGATTTGAAGAGTCAAAGCCGCAGGTATATTTTGGCACCGAGGAAAAGGTTGAGGGGCTAAATCCGATTTTTACATATGTTTCGGGACTTTTGACCTTGATTTTTCTGTTTCTGTGCGTGCATCTCGCAGGTCTTAAGCTGGACGTAGATTTAAAGAAACTTGAGATGCTTTTCTTCGTGCCGGCAGCAGGGCTTTCCCTGCTCGGGGTTATCTTTTGGGCAGTAAAGGTAAAGCCAGTAAAACACAAGAAAACTTCAGGCACAAAATCATTAGGCGCAACATCTTCAAGCGCAGCACCGTCAGCCACAGTGCCTTCAACTACAGCATCCAAGCGTACAAAGCTTTCGCATTCACTCGCTCCGGTAGCAGTATTTAATAAAGCAAATCTTTTTTTCATCATCCCCGCTGTCTTATTGGGTGTGGTTTCGTATTTCCTCCTTGCTCCATCCTATGTAAATGACGACACCTGGGAGGTCGTTTCGACGACCGTTTATCACGGAACTCTCTACGAATATTCTGCAATGACGGGAGATGAAGTGATAAAGGGCTTTCCGATTTTTTATAAGATCTATGTCATCCCGATGCTTTACTCGTGCCTGTGCGACTTTTTTAATCTGCCGCAAAGGCTTTTGATGGGCTTCCTGATGCCTTCAATTTTACTTTTCCTAAATCTAAACATTATTTATGCAATCGCACGGGAATCTCATGTAAAAAACAAACCCGTCTTCATGCTCCTTTACATGCTGCTCCTGATGGCGGGCACGTACCTCCCCGATAATGCCATTCCTGCGACGGTTGGCTACGCACTTTTACGTGAGGGGTATTCAGGCTATGCCTACGCCTATGCGCTGGCAATCCCTTTTTCCGTATTTTTGTTTATAAAGAAAAAACATTTTTCTTCCGTTCTTTCGCTAACACCAATCCTGTGCCTTGTCCGCCTTGACCGCATATTCTATGCTTTAGGAAAGCCACTAAAGACCTATGTAAGCATCAATACCGCGGGCAAGCTCATCGGGCTTTATCTTGCCGCCATAGCAGTGCTCGCCGTTATGCGGCTGCTTAAAAGGACGCAAACGGCCAAAGCACTTTTCTTTCTCCCGATTGTCTTAATAGCCTACACGGGAGAGAGGATACTTACGCTTATAGACGGTAAGAGAGCGAAGGCTTTGTATTTGCTTTCTTTGTCCTTTATAATATTTGCAGCGGGAAATTTTTCTTTGTACAAAGATGCAGAGCTTCTTAGTGCAGAGCTTGACTTTGAAAAAAGCGTCAGGGAAGAGCTTAAGGACTACTCGGATACCGAAATAAAGATTTGGGCGTCGGAAGACTTCATGGCGACGGCGAGGCGGATTTTACCGAATATCAGGACGCTTATCGGGCGCGACGACATTACGGGGATGTTAAACGGCCTTGACTACGAGGAGGCGTCGCTGCACACGCTTGATTTTTACAATTCGTACAAGAACATGCATTCCGTAAATGCTTCTTTTTACCCGTCTGACTTAAGCGTTGAAGAAGCAATGGAAGAAGCCTACAAAGAAGGGATGGACCTATACATTCCATGATCAGCATAATAGTTCCGGTATACAACGCAGAACGCTTTATAGATGAAACAATTGAATCGGTGCTAAGGCAGAGCTACACGGACTTTGAACTCCTGCTCGTCGACGACTGTTCGACGGATGGGTCGGTTACAAAAATTCTTGAGCATGCAGACAGGGACAGAAGAGTCAGGCTTTTAAGACAACCCTTAAACAAGGGCGCCGCGGCGGCAAGAAACCAAGGGGTAGAAGAGGCAAAGGGCAGGTACATAGCCTTCCTTGATTCAGACGATCTTTGGACTTTAGACAAGCTTCAAAAGTCCTTTGATTACATGCAGGCAAAGAACGCGGGCTTCGTATTCACGGGCTACGAATTCGTAGACGAAGGGGGCACGCCCACGGGCGCAAGGGTACACGTCCCCGAGTGTCTTGATTTCAGGCACGCGCTCTTGAATACGAATATCTTTACTTCGACCGTTTTGATAGATACGGAAAAAATTGACAAATCGCTTTGCATGATGCCCGACATGAAGAGCGAGGACACTGCGACCTGGTGGACCATTTTAAAGGCAGGGCACAAGGCATATGGGCTAAACGAGTGCCTTGTCAAATACAGGCGTACCTCGGGCACGCTTTCTGCAAACAAGCTTAAGGCAATCAAACGAATCTGGAAGCTTTATAGGAAGGTGGCGGGGCTTTCTGTGCCAAACGCCGCTATACACATGGTGAGCTGGGCAGTGACTGCCACTCTCAGAAGACTTTAAGGGAAACAATATGGACAAAAATCAATCGGCAGGACTCGACATTTTGAGAATAATCGCCGCCTTCACGGTGGTCGTGCTACACGTGGCTTCGCGATTTATAATGGACAGCCCCATTGACTCTTTAAATTTCAGGGCCGCCAACTTTTACGACTCGATCAACCGCTATGGCGTACCCGTTTTCGTGATGATCTCAGGCGTCCTTTTCTTAAACACGGAAAAAGAAAACGACGTAAAGCGTCTCTGGCTTCACAGCATCTTAAGAATCGCCGTCATTTACGTCGTGTGGAACTATATTTATTATGCCTACCAGAGCATTTTTATCTGGGATTTCGACTTCCTACATCAGGGCGCGGTGAGGACGGTGACGGGCATAGCCTACGCCTCCGACCATCTGTGGTATCTCGGTATGCTTGTAGGCCTCTATGCGCTTTCACCCGTGGTAAAGAGCTACCTGAAAAATGCGTCAAAGCAGAACGTCGAATATTTTCTTTTTCTTTTTCTGATATTTGAAATATTGACTCAGACGATGTCAATCATCCTTGACAGCTCCCTTGTCCAAAAGCTTGTCGGCACCTTTACGGTGGCGGAGCTGACGGGCTACATGGGCTATTTCGTGCTCGGCTGGTATCTATCAAAGTATGGGCTTTCAAAGCCCTTAAAGCTGACGGTTTATCTGTCACTTCCCGTTGACATAGCGCTCAATTATCTGATTTCCATGAAGCTTACCGAGCGCGCGGGCTCGTATGACGCAGGCGTTTACGATAGCTTCGGACTCTTTACCTTTTTGGAGGCGGTGGCAATCTTTGTGTTCGTCCTCGACATGACAAAGAAAAAGAAAATTTTCCGTCGCTCAGCAAGTGTCCTTCGAAATATTTCAAAGGACACCCTTGGAATTTATTTAATGCATATGCTCCCGGTTGATTATCTCTACAGAAACGGGTACTTCGTAAGAAGCCTTCCGAGCATCATCTGGGTGCTCCCGATGTCGCTTATAATTTACATAGCCTGCATGGCGGTTTCGGCGCTGCTTCGGCGCATACCGTATGTCGGAAGGTATGTGTGCTAGCTTGTTATTATCCTTGATTTCGGATAAAACGAGACAAATTCAACCAAAAGATAAAATTAAGCAAGGAGGTTAATTTTATGTTGTATCCATTCATGACATTAAACGACAATACGGAAATTGTTCACTCAGAAAGTTATATGGAAAGTGGCAGAGAGCATGTCAGAGTAGAGATAGAAAAGCCTATAGAGGGCGGATTTGCCTCCGCTGAATGTATTCTTCCTGAGTACCATTGGAAAAATATTGAGAACTTTACCAATGAAGATATCAAAAAATTACAGGAACTATTGGAATCAGTAGCCCATATTATCATGGAATTGGCAAAAGAAGGAGGCTTTGATAATGCCTCAGGTTTTTAAAGTAGGAAGCTACCTTGTTTACTTTTGGATCAACGAAGGAAAAACTTTAGAACCGATTCATGTACATATATAAATTGGGGTACCGAATGAACACGGGACCAAGGTGTGGCTTACAAGAGCAGGCGGGACATTGCTTGCTAATAATGATTCTAAAATACCTGCCTCAAAGCTTCGAATACTTATGAGGATCATAGAAGCCAGACATGAGGAGATAGAAAGTCTTTGGATTAAAAAGTTTGGAGTCATAAGCTATTATTGTTAAGTAAATTCGCTTCATGCCCTGCTTAGCGGCCCGTCCTTGTATCTGTCTAAATTTTTAGGCTCCAGGGTAATGAAGTCATAAAGCCTTTTTGCCGCAACCTCCGGATTCCAGAGGGTTTCTATGGTTTCGTAGGCTTTCGCTCCTATACGATTTCTTAAGGCTTTATCACCTGCAAGCCTTTTTACTATCGCATATAGTTTTTTGTCGGACTTTGCCCTGTACATAAAGCCGTTTTCACCGTTCTTTATCAGGTAAGGCGCTGCTCCGATATCCTTTGCGGCAATGGTCACGCAGCCTGAATTCATGGCCTCGTTGATGACCGCACCCCACCCTTCAAGCCTGTCGGATGTAGAAATAAAAATATCCGCCGCACGCATAAATTCGCGCACTTCCAAGGGTGATTTGGGGCCTTCAAAGGAAATGCAATCATTAACTCCTAAATCTATGGCAAGCTTCTTCGTGCTTTCAAGTAACTCCCCGGCACCTACCATGGTGATATGAGCCTTTATGCCATCGGCTTTAAGGCTCTTAGATAGCTGCACCGCCATTTCCGGGTGCTTCCAGTCTATAAACCTTGCAGCCCAGAGGATTGAAAGCTCTTTGTTTCCTTTACGCTTTTCGTTTAAGTCAGTGTATCTCACAAACTCGGGAAAATACCCAAACTTAAGCTTTTTATTAGGATAAGCGTGTATCAGATTAAAATCTCCCTTTACATACGCCCCTGCGCACAGTAAATAGACGTTTGACTTATTAAAACGTACATGATCGTGATACTTTTTCTTTAGGCCTCTTGGAGAAACAAACTTCAGGCGGCTTTCTTTGTATATGCGCTCCGAATAACGGATTGTGAGCCTGTTTGCAAGGAGTCTCGGCATTATGAGCTCTTCCCGCTCGGTACCTCCGAATATCACGCAGTCGGAATCCATTATGAGCTTCTTTGAGCCTTCTTCATCGTCGTAGAAGAGCTTTACATAGGGCTTGTTAAGGGAATTTACATCCCATCCCATTTTAATGCGTTCTTCCTCCATGGGCTCAGTTTGGATAAAGGTGTAGGATCCGTTTGTGAGCTTAAAAAGCTCATCCGAAACGGGAATCTGATGATGGTTTATGTAATTTGATACAAAGGTTATCTGCATGGATGCTCCGTAAACTGACTCCGCGGGAAGCCGGATTTTTGTGTGCCGGGGATTAAACGCTCCGCAAGGATGCGCACGGATTTAAGAATGCCAAGGCAGACTTAAATCCGGCGCAGGGACTCGCAAGCGAGTCCCTGCAACTCACTCTTTAGCCGCTATCTCGGTATAAATTTCTATAAGTCTTTTGTAATTTGCCGATCTATCGTGTGTTGCGTGCGCGTGCTCATAAGCGTTCTTTGAAAACGTTAAAGCTAATGCATCGCTATCAAAGATTTCCTCCACGCACTTACTAAGTTCCGCCGAGTTACAATTTTCAAACATTAACCCATCGACCCCCTCATCAAAGATGCTTGGAACTCCGCCAACACGGGAGCTTACCGAAGGCACTCCGAGGAGCATAGCCTCTCCGAGGGAATTGGGAGAATTTTCAATAGTAGAAGCGCTTACAAAGACGTGACTCTTAAGAAGCCTTTTACTGACTTCGGAGGCATTTAAAGGTCCCGTGAATTCAATGACGTCCTCTAATTTAAAGTCCTTTATAAGCTTTAGTAAATATTTACCGTACTCACCAAGTTTTATCCTGTCCTTAAGGGTATCCTGTCTTGTGATTTTATCCCCTGCGACAGCGATATGAAGATCCGGATATTTTTTCTTTAATAAGCTTGCGGCCTTCAGCATTACGTGCAGCCCCTTTATGGGGTAATTGCCCTGGCTTAAGAAAATCGAATGCCTGCTTATATCGTTAATATTCCAAGAACCCTCATAAAACTCAGGCCTTAAGGATTCATTTAAAAAGAAATACTTTGCGTTCCTTGCTTTTTCCTCGGTAAAGCTTTTGTCAAACTCGGTTCGGCCGGTGACATTTCCGGTGATTTCGAGTGCTTTAAGCTCATTTGTGGCTCTAAGCGCAAACTTTTGCTGCTGCTCAAGGAGAGAATCCTTCTTTAATCTGTCTCTGAAGGTGGCCTTACCGATGATATCCTTAGGAAGACCGTCAAAATAGCGGTCCTTATAGATATCCATTACACCCTGAATACCCACAAGCAGCTTGCCAGGCGTATCCGATGCCGCCCTGCACATAGCAAGGGTATGGGGATACTCGGTTCCGAATATATGGATCACATCAGGCTTGACGCTATCGATAATATTTTTAAGGCTTTCTTCCATGCACGCGTCGTAATGCTCGGGATGCACGGTGTCTTCATAAAAGCCATAGTATTTAATTCCGTCTATCGTGCCCTGATAGTCACCTCCCTGCATGGGAAAGGCAACGGACAAATCAAAGTCATGTCCCTTCTTTACAGAAGTCAATATCCCTGTAAGCCAGCCTTCCTTGCAGGAAGGCTCTTTCCCAAGAGCTTTTGCCGCATCCGGGAGCATTTGATTGCAAAGCCATAATATTTTCATAAAATATAATCCTTTATAGGTCCACCGCGGGTCGCCCGAAACTCGAATTTTTGATGCATTCGTCGCATCATATGGGGTTCCGATTCTCGCCCCTTACACCACATATTGTGTCTGACTTGATTCTGTTTTTATTTTTGGATAGTCTCCCCCTTGCACCACATATTGTGTCTGACTTAATCCTGTTTTTGTTTTCGGATAGTCTTTCCCGCTTCCCTTGAAAGGTGGGAGGTGCCTTGTGAATTTGTCAGACGAAACGCTCCTTAACCTTTTGATAGAATGCCGCGGTCTTTTCATTTCTCGACAAAAACCCGCGTAATTTATGAAGCGTAAGTATCAGTAGGAGCCTATATTTAAAACGCTCTTTAAGAGGAATGTTTGCCCTTACGGCGCGTTTATATTCTTCTTTATCAAGTCTTTTATTGGTCTCAGAGAAGCCGCCGCCCTCATAGTTGTTAATCGGAAAGTTTAGATAAAGAAAGCTTGTATGCGCCTTAAAGTAGCAGTATGAAAAATGCTCAAAATCGGCGCGAATCTTATAGGAGGTATCAAAGCCTCTTGTAAGAAGCGTATCACGTGAATAAAAGATTGCCTGGTGGTTTGGGATGTTTCGATAGCACACAGAACCTGTGATGTGACTGGAAGCCTTTGAAAGTGACTTTGACAGGCAAAAGTAGGTGTCACCGTAGGCAATGGCGTTCTTTAAATGGCTTCCGTCATTTTTGGAAACCTTTGATTTATGACTGTCGCTTCTTGCGTCTTTACAGGCATCCTGTAAATTGAAGTCTTTAATTGCCTTTGCAGTCTTTTCAAGCACGTCTATAGAATAAAACGTATCCCCGGCGTTTAAGAAAAGTATATAGTCGCCGTGACTTAATTTAACCGCCTCGTTCATGGCATCGTAAATGCCCTTGTCCGGTGCTGTGAAAATTTTGACACGGTCATCGCCTAAAGCTCTTACCGCATCTAAAGATGAGTCCTTTGACCCTCCGTCCTTTATGACTATCTCAAAGTCCGTAAAGGTCTGGTTAAGTATACTCTTAATGGTAGGAAGCAGCTTCTCACCCGGATTATATGTAACTGTGATAATTGAAAACTTCATAAATATAACCCTTCGCACGAATAAGAGTTGCAACTAAAGATGTAAAGGTATCCTTCGCGTAAGGCAGGTAT
>CAVCUM010000029.1:0-6148 GCA_963605385.1 Lachnospiraceae bacterium | reverse complement strand
ATTCGGGCTTGGCACGTAAGGTGCATGTGAAAGTCCTGTATGTAAGGCGCGTATGCAAGTCCTGCATGTAAACCGGGAACACAAGTCTTACATGTAATACCGACATGTTTCTCCTTAAGCTTGTTCCTGCTCCTTTGATGCATCCGTCTTTAATGCCGTCACCTGGTCCTCCGAAACCCCTTCGGTCGAATCAGGCCAGAAGAGTACCTTTATGGTAAGCAGCATCAGCTTTATATCAAGCCAGACGCTGTAATTTTCTATGTAGCAAAGATCGAGCTTTAGCTTGTCATAGGGAGTGGTATTGTACTTTCCGTAAACCTGTGCATAGCCTGCAAGCCCTGCCTTTACCTTCATACGATACACAAACTCCGGCATGGTCTCCATGTACTGAGCTATGATTTCGGGTCTTTCCGGTCTCGGCCCTATAAAGGACATATCGCCCTTTAAAATGTTAAAAAGCTGCGGAAGCTCATCAAGCCTGCACTTTCTGATAAACTTTCCGACAGGAGTAATACGGCTGTCATGAGCCTTTGCCAACCTTGCAACTCCGTCCTTTTCCGCATCTACCCTCATGCTTCTGAATTTAAGAATCTTAAACTCTTTGGCATCAATCGTGCAGCGTACCTGCTTGTAAAGAATCGGTCCTCCGTCATAAAGCTTTACGGCAATGGCAGTAAGCAGCATAAAGGGCGAGGAGATGATTATCAGTAAGAGTGAACAAACCACATCTATAAGCCTCTTAAAGAACCTCTGCTCAAGCTTAAGCGAATACTCGCGAGTCAGTAAAATCGGCGTATCAAAGATGTGAAGCTGCTCGGCCCCCGATAAGATTACGTCGCTGATCTTCGGCATGATGTAGACACGGATGCTTTTTCCGTAGCAGTATTTGAGGATTAAGTTTCTTTCTTTGGACGGGATATCCCAGACCACAACCGCATCATAACGTTCCGTGGCTTCCTCATAAATACGCTCCAAGCCTTCGCTAATATTGATGGTCTTTGAAATGATGTATTTGTCCTTGCGGGATTCAAATTTCCGTACGATTTCCTCAATCGGCCTGTCTCCGTGTACGAGCAGCATCTCCCTCGGAGGGAAGATATGCTTGAACACCCAGTTTGAAAAGCTCAGCCAGATAAGGGAAATGAGGATATCCATGAAGGTCATCGCAAAGTATTCTTTGACCCTTATAAGGCGGCCCGACAGGAGCGCCAACTGGAAATATTCGATGACATTTGTGATAAGAGTCGCTATAACCTGAGAAAAGACGACCTCCGCCGTCCTGAAGTATCCGATCTTAAGTGCTCCGTACATGGAAGAAAAAACAAAAAGCAAAAAGGCATAGATAAGAATAATCAGTAAATGCCCTCTTCTCCAAAAGTACGGAACGATCCAATAGGAATAATATTCATAATAAAAATATCTGAAAAGCAGCACCTGCAGCAAAATTCCCGCACCGCAGAAAAGAAGCTGAAGTATCCGCTTTGCCGACTGAAGCTTTCGCATATTAAACCTCACGGGTAATTTTTATGAAATAATAACACTTTTAAGCTTACCTATCAAATCTTCATGCTATTTCGTACTGACCTTATTTTAGACGAAATTAAAGGTAATAACAAGCAATCCAATTATCTATCAAATAATGGACACATCCCCGCCTTGTATGGTATCATATAACGATTGAAAGAAGCATATCCGGAAGGGATTTTAAAAGATTTGAACCCTTATATAACCGTAATAGTTCCGGTTTACAATACCGAGAACTATCTTGAAAGGTGCATAAATTCAATATTAGCTCAAACCTTTACGGACTTTGAGCTCATCCTCGTGGATGACGGCTCGACGGACGGATCGGGGAGGCTGATAGATGAAAAGGCGGCAGCAGATTTAAGAGTAGTTGCCATTCACAAGCCTAACGGCGGCTCGTCAAGTGCGAGAAACGAAGGGCTTAAGATGGCAAAGGGCAAGTTTATTTCCTTTATCGATTCGGACGATTATATAGAGCCCTTCTTTTTAGAAAAGCTTTCTATACCGACATATTCAGACGATACTCTTCAAATCGTCCAGATCGGGCGCACGGAGGTAAACGAGGACGGCACGAGGCGTGAAGATATCTGCGTACCGCCGGGGACCGATACCTTTATAGCCAGTAAAGAGTTTTTTAGAACTCTTATAATGCACACCGGAGATTGTTCTTTTTGCACGAAGCTTATATCAAAGAAGCTCTTTGAAGGGCGCGTGTTTCCGGTTGGAAAGTTAAACGAGGACTTTCACCTCATCATCGAGATGCTTTTTGAGACAAAAGGTGTTTACTCACTTTCCGAATACGGTTATCATGTATGCTATAGGCTCGGAAGCAATTCGCGCAAAGCAGACCGAAATGATTTTTCACCTGTTTTCAAGGATTGCATCGACAATGCCGACTGGATAGAGGAAATAGTCAAAGAAAAATACCCTGACCTTACAGAGGTTTCAGTGCGCTTCTCACTCTTCCAAAGGCTTGAGTATCTGCTCCACATCCCGATAAGCCTTATGAATAAGGACTATCCGGGGTATAGCGAAACTGTCAGATACGTGCGAAGGCACTTTCCGAAGCTTTTATTTAATCGGTACCTGACACGGAAAAACAAACTGTATTTAACATTATTTGCGATTGCACCAAAGGGAATCCGTAAGGTGCACTCGCTTAAGATGCGTCTAAACGGCAAATAAAGGGGACTTATTCCTATGAAGGACTCAGTCAAGTCGGAGAGATTTAAAAATCTTTCCGCCGACAGAAAAAGAATAGAAAGAGGCTTACTCATAGCAATCATCGATATCTGTATCGTAATTGTTGCCTCGTACGCAAGTCTTTGGGTGCGCTACGACTTTTCGATAAACGCAATCGAGTACAGGTTCCTTATAAACGTCACAAAGGCCCTTCCATACAACATTATTTCGGTCTTGGTCATTTTCTTTCTTTTTAAGCTCTATCAGAGCGTGTGGCGGTACGCAAGCGCCAACGAGCTCATAAAGCTTGCCTGCGCCTGCACGCTGAACTCTGTACTTCAACTCGTCGTATTTACCCTGTTTGGTATTTCAGTCCCGAGAAGCTATTACCTCTTTTACCTCATGCTCCTTGGCATCGGTACGGCAGGTGTGAGATTTTCATACAGGGCGATCAGGGCATTCTTCCAAAGGGGTGTCAGCAAAAAGAACAATCCGGATGTAAAGAACATCATGATAGTCGGCGCCGGAGCTGCGGGAAACGTCATTGCGAGGGAAATCGAAACGTCGAAATACCTTACTATGACGGTAAAGTGCTTTATCGACGACAATCCCGGCTGCATCGGAAAGTACATGCGCGGCATTCCGATTGTCGGCGGCAGGGAGAGTATCCTAGAGGCAGCAGAAAAGTACGAGATTGACGAAATCATCATAGCCATTCCTTCGGCTTCCAGGTTAAAAATAAAAGAGCTTGCCGACATATGCAAGGAAACGGGATGCCATCTTCAGATACTTCCAGGTATGTACCAGCTCATAAACGGAGATGTCTCACTCAGCAAGCTGCGCGAGGTATCGATTGAGGACCTGCTCGGACGCGAACCCGTTAACATCAATCTTGACGAGATCGCAGACTACGTACGCGGTAAGACCGTACTCGTAACGGGCGGCGGCGGTTCAATTGGAAGCGAGCTTGTAAGGCAGCTTGCGATTCACGAACCGAAGCTGCTGATAATAGTTGATATCTATGAAAACAACGCCTACGAAATAGAACAGGAAATCAAACGCAAATATCCTAATTTAAACCTTAAGGTCTTAATCGCTTCGGTGCGTGATGCCGAGAAGATCGACATGATTTTTAATGAGTTTAGGCCGGATATCGTCTACCATGCGGCTGCTCACAAGCATGTACCGCTCATGGAAACAAGCCCTGCCGAGGCCATTAAGAACAACGTCTACGGAACTCTTAATACCGCAAGGGCAGCAGACAAGTACGGTACTCAAAAGTTCGTGCTCGTCTCAACCGACAAGGCGGTTAACCCCACCAACATAATGGGTGCGTCAAAAAGAATGTGCGAGATGGTCATTCAGATGATGAATGAGCGGTCAAGGACAAACTTTGTCGCAGTGCGTTTCGGAAACGTGCTCGGTTCAAACGGCTCTGTCATCCCGCTCTTTAAGAGCCAGATAGCGGCAGGCGGACCCGTGACGGTTACGGACCCCGAGATCATCCGCTACTTTATGACCATTCCGGAAGCGGTTTCCCTGATACTTCAGGCAGGAGCTTACGCCTGGGGCGGAGAAATCTTCGTGCTCGACATGGGCGAGCCGGTTAAGATCTTGGACCTTGCAAAGAACCTGATAAAGCTTTCCGGCTACAGGGTCGGCGAAGATATCGAAATAGTATTCACAGGCTTAAGACCCGGCGAAAAGATGTACGAAGAGCTTTTAATGGGCGAGGAAGGCCTTAAGAGTACCAAAAACAATTTAATTCATATAGGTAAGCCTATCGAATTTGACAGAGAAAGGTTCATAAGCGACTTGGAGGCTCTTAAGCCGATATGCGAGCATGCACCAGAACGCGTCAAAGAAGAGGTTTCAAAGATAGTAACGACCTATCATTACGGGGTACAAAGATGAAAAAGAAACTCTCAAAGTACCTGATACTTCAAATTGTAGTGATAGGTGCGATTATAGCCTTTGCTTTAGCACTGGTATTTACGAGAATAAGTGCCAAACGTGAAAGCTTAAGACTTCAAATCACGGAGAACTTTGAAAACGATAAGTTCAATGCGGGTCTTCGTAAATATATGGTCACAGCTGCTTCTAAGCGGGTTTCTGAGCTTTTAAAGAAGGACAGTGACCTTTCACGTATTTACTCGGAGGACTATCAGTGCATTTCTTTGTCCATGTGGGACCAGTCCGCTTTAACATCCGACTGGTATGAAGTTTACTTTGCAAAAACTATTCTTTATACGGACTATGCCTTTAACAATCCGGAGGAGCTTCATGAATATTTCGAAGCGCTTTCAAACAGCGAAGCCGATATAGAAACGGTGTATATAAGCCTTGACCCTTATGCGCTCTATACCGGGTATTACGCGAGCATCTACTATGATGCCGAGAGCCTTACCTACGAGGAATACATAAACGAATATCTCTTTAAATGGGTTGAGGATTATCCGGAGGTCGACTTTCATTTCTTCCTGCCGACCATGCCGATATCGTATTGGGAAAGCCTTTCAAATGAGGAGTTTGATGAAATCTTTGCAAACTGGTACACGTTCCTCATGTATCTCCGCTGGTGGCCAAACGTAAGCGTTTCGTACATGGGCGATGTGGAATGGCTTGCGGTTAACGATTCAAATTTTGAAAGCAAATATGTGCTCGTGGATGATGTCTTGGAGAAAGAATCACTTTATCTTTATGCTTACGCGGAATACAAGATTACCCCGCCGGAGCTCGTAGACTCTGAAACTAAGATTTTGGAGCTTGTGGCAAATAAACGCGCAGGAGAGTACGATTTCAAAGGCTTGGAAGGAAAGAAGCTTGCCTTCTACGGAGATTCAATTTTTGCGTATGCGGGCGGTACGATTTCGATTCCGGGCGTGATAGCCGACATGACAGGAGCAAATACCTATACTCTTGCGGTAGGTGGCTCTACAGCTGCCTATACTAACGAAAACAGCCTTGGAAACGTAGCAGGAGAAGGCGGAGGATCCGATGGTTCTGATGCGTCAGAAAAGGATAAAAACTCTTTTGTAAACGTTGCCGGAAGCGGTGCCGGTGCAGACAGTGAGAAGTTTGAATCGGAGGTTTCCGCAGATGACGAGGTTTACTTTATAATCGAATACGGTACGAACGACTATTACGAAAAGCTTTCCGTAAACGACTATAAGGCGGCTCTCATCAAGGGCGCAAAGACGCTTATGAGTAAATACCCGAATTCCCATATAGTATTTGTTTCTCCCTACGAAACAATGGTACAATATGAAGAGACGAACATTTCAGACTACGTAACAGCCATGGAAGAGGCGGCAGATGAGATTAGAGCAACGTTTGTAAACCTTTATGCAGAACTTGGCATAAACTTAGACAACATGAGCGAGTACCTGATAGACGGAACGCATCCGGATTATGATACGAATGTTTGGATTGCGAGGGAAAT
>CAVCUM010000028.1:16395-20614 GCA_963605385.1 Lachnospiraceae bacterium | reverse complement strand
AAATCCTGTCTATCTGTGAAGTGAAGCCTACAGTCTTACAGACCGAGCTGCATCCCTACCATCAGGAGCCGGAGCTGAAAGCCTTCCTGAAGGAGAACGGCATCGTGCCGCAGGCGTGGTATCCGTTGGGACATGGCGACAAGGCACTGCTTCAGGAGACGCTGTTTGCAAAACTAGGTGAGAAGTACGGCAAGTCCGCGCCCCAGATCATTCTTCGCTGGCACATCCAGAGCGGCAACATCGTCATCCCCGGCTCCAAGAATCCGGAGCATATCAAGGCCAACTTTGACCTGTTTGACTTCGCTTTGACGGATGACGAAATGGTGCAGATCGCTGCCCTCAACAAGAACGTGCGCTACTATACCAGCACCCCGGAATTGCTTGAGAAGTATGTGCAAATGGTTCCGCCGGTGGACGAACAGAAGTGAAACCAATTCTCACTGTTCCTGCTGGACTATCTGGCGGTGATGGGACTGTTTGTGGCAGTCGGTTATTTAGTGAATACATTGTTGCGTAACGTAAAAAGAAGACAAAATGAGAAACAAAAAATTAACAGCACTTATGCTATGCGGTGCAATGGGACTTAGTCTGCTGACCGGATGCGGTGCATCTGCAGGTAGCGGGTCAGTGCAGACAACAGTATGTGAAACTGCAGAAACAACAGAAACAGCAACGGAAGAAGAAAAGGAGACTGATGCAGCACTCTCAATCGCAGAACAGGGAATCTTTTCTGCAGGAGGCACGACGGTTACCTCCGACGGAACCTTCGATTCGGAGAATCAGTGGGAAGAAAGCGGCGCAGGTCAGACTGCACACGTAGATCATGCCAATGTTCTGTACCAGATTCCAACGGAAAACACTGAGCTTCCCATGGTGTTTCTCCACGGCTATGGACAGTCGCGTATGGGCTGGATGACAACGCCGGACGGAAGAGAAGGCTGGTCTGATATGTTTTTGCGGAAGGGCCACAGTGTATGGCTGATAGATGAACCTCATCGAGGCGAAGCCGGTTCCACCTCTGTAAGCGGAGAGATCAGTACAAAGACCTTGGATCAGCACTCATAATTTTTGCATTGCAAAGCGGACATTTCCATAATAGAATAAAAGCAGAAAAGAATGCAAATTACATGGAGTAATAGGCAAAAGAACAGCCATACTAATAAAGGAGGTGTTTATATGGCAACTTCAAGTATCACTAAAAATTTTGTTATATCTGGTCAGAAACAGGTGGAGATGTTTGTCGATGCGATAGAAAGCTCTGCCAATAATCGCCCGGTGCGCACTCCAGTATCTGCGAGACAGATAAAAGGAGAAGCAGAGTTGAGAAAATTCATGGAAAAGAGTAAGAAAGCGGATGTCAGTCAGAGATAATTATACGATGATTAACATTCGTGAGTATTTAGCTTTAGGAACTGATGAAGAGGTCGGAGAGCCTGCACTTGTCAGATTGCTCTCCGATTTTTCATGTCCAAAGAATCCGGATGTTGAGCATTTTTTGAAGAAAAATGCAATAGAGTTTACCAAAAAGAATCAGTCCGTTACATATTTGGTCTTTTCCAATGATGAGGGAGAACTGATAGGCTATTTTAGTATAGCATTGAAGCCATTGACTGTGAGAGGTGAAACCGTAAGCAACGCAGTAAAAAGAAAATTGCTGCGAATAAGTGAGCTGGATGAAAAATCACAGACATATACAATGTCAGCATATTTAATCGCACAGCTTGGCAAGAACTTTGCTGATGGTCGAAACAATAGAATTACCGGAGCAGAGATGTTGGAACTGGCATGGTCGGTTATTGAAGAAATGCAGTATATGGGTGGAGGAATGGTGGTATTCCTTGAGGCAAATAATGACGATAAACTGTTGAAATACTATAATGATAACAGATTTTCGCAGTTTGACACCAGACAAACCACTTCAAAAGACCAGGATTCACATGAGCTGGTGCAGTTATTAAGACTGCTTTAATTAAATATTTTATAATAGCGTAAGGTGCATGGAAATAAAAATCTATGTGCCTTTTTTATTTTGGAAATACCGTCTTGCAAATACAGGGCGGTTTTTTTACATAAAAGGGAGATAGATCGTATGACAGATAATCAAACAGAGAAACAAAGATTTGTAGACATCTAATTGATTATATTTGGCCGTTTCTACGATACAGAGTCAATGATATTCACAGATTAATATAGGACAAGGCAACAGCATCTTGCTACGGCGGGGTGCTGTTGTGTTACAAATACGCAGATTTATTTATGCGAATTGTCATATGCCTGGCGAATATCCTTTGGAAGACCATCTGGAATTAGAGCTTTTGCTTTGTCTTCATTGCCATCTTCCATGGTCTGAGTGTAGTACCAGCACTTAAACTTGAGCATATCTAACGTTTTGTGTAACTGCTGGATTTCTGCTTCAACGCGTTCCTTTTGCTTGTGAATAAGCTCAAAACGATTGGAATAAGTGGCCGAACCTTCCGTGCACCATTTCATAAAGATCTTAATATCTTTGATTTCAAGACCGGATTTCTTCAGGCACTCAATCACTCTGAGAGCTTCGATTTCATTATCACTAAATTTGCGGATGCCGTATTCTCGCGCAAGCTTCGGGGTATCCTGATATCCCTGAATCAATAATGCCCCGTACAGCACCAACCGAATGGGATGCAGAACACGCGTATTATGTTATGGATGAACCGATACTGTTATACACTTGGTCTGATGGTGTAAGTCGCAGTGTGTACTCTGATTTCAACCAGACACAGGTAGTTGCATCTTTTACATATCCTGAAGATGACTGTACAGATATACAGTGGATTGTCGATTATGATAACGCATGTGCTCATGCCATTGGAATATACAATGGTCAGTATGTGACTTGGAATCAGGCTATGGCATTTTGCGCTCATCCAGGACCATACGACAGATAATAGCATCTGATTTGTACAAAGATTTGTGTCAAATTACTCTAATTAGCTATAATCAGAATATTTTTAATTTGCTTTGAGACATAACAAGGCGGCTACCGGAAGGTAGCCGCCTTAGTTTATTTGTATGGATAGAGAGGGCTGGTATCAGAAAGAAGGAAGGAATGCTGTCAGCCTGCATGAAGGAAGTGTGTAATGATTCCGGTAGAGTTTAATCACTGGCACGGGGCGAAAAGGGATAGCTGGTCTTCATATTGCGATTTAAGTGCCGGGAGAGGACAGCAGTACTGAGCGGTGTGAGCCGATAAATGATGAAGAACGGCGGCCTAAAAGAAGCGGATGAACGACAAGTAAAGGAACAGAGGACAGATAAAGTATGGAAAAATTATTCAAACTGCAGGAAGAGATGCACTCGGAGAGTTGGATTTGGTGTGTTGACCGACTGCAGTGCATCTGCTGACTACTATTTTAAAACCTCCTGCATAAGTATATCAGTAAAGATAAGCGATCCGGCTTCGTTTAAATGATCGTCATCCATAAATAAATCATGTCTGTTAGAAAAACGCTTGTCATGGGAAAAATCATAGTAGCTGATGCCTGTATCCTTTACAAGTTCATCAACCATTTGGTAAAAAAGCTTAACACCTTCGGGAGCTAATTCTTCACAGTTATCGGTATATTCGGAGAGGTATGGAGTCGTGATAAATATCGGCTTATAATTATTTTCGTTACAAATCCTGAGCATGCTGTAAAGAGCATCAATTTCTTCCTGATTGATGATGTAGTCTCCGTTTTCATCGAGCTTGTCTACTATCAAATGACTTTTGGCAGTATTTTTAGCTTCTGTGGCTAAATCAATATCATCAGCGGTTTGAGTATACCAAGACTTATTATTATTGCCTTTACCGAGTAATATAGATATTAGGCTGTTTACGGGAACCGAAAAACAAGGAATTCTTGAAATGTATGTTTCTGAATATTCTTTAATATGCGCTTTATCAAGTATCTTATAGTAGCGTTGATTTAAGGATTCAAAATATTCTCGCTCGGTCTCATCAATTCCGATAAACGAAAAGTAGGAAAGTGTTATGAATACAGTACACCCTTCGGACAAGCGATTCTGGTAATAGTCCATAAGCCGATAATCATAGGATAATGTCTGAGAGGATAGACCGAAGTTAAAGCAAGTATATTTATCATTATAGTTTACATAATTATAGCCATATAAACCGTGACTTGAACCGAAGTTACATATTTCAATATTATCGGGCATGGTAGAAAATTTATATTCCGAA
>CAVCUM010000028.1:14310-16385 GCA_963605385.1 Lachnospiraceae bacterium | reverse complement strand
TGTGTAGTCATGACATACCATTTATTTATACAAAATAAAAAAGCACAGATAATCAATGCAAATGCAATTACTTTTATCAAAAATTTCTTCATAAAAATATCAGAACTGAAAATAAACGAATTCAGCCGCAACTCCTTTCTTTGATAAGAATAAAATCATCAGACCTAAGATGATGTAAATAATCCATTGTAATGCTTTGCTGCGTTTAGAAAGTGCTGTTATGAAGCTTTTCTTTCTATAAGACACGAAGTCTATTAGCGCAAGTACAAAAATGGAACCTGCAACGATTACCATCATTGACCAGGATGTAAAGAGCGTTGAACTAACGAAGAAGCCTGTAATCTGAATGTTTGTAAAGGCATGACTGAGCACGTAAATTGCATCGGAAAAAGTGTTGGCTCTGAAAAATACCCAGGCAAAGCTACAGAATAGGAACACAAGGATCACTGAAATCAAGTGACCGAGTTTATTTTTCCTAAAAGGCTTTAAGAATCTGTTACAGGAGTTCTCGATGATCTGAGCAAGCCCATGTATTCCGCCCCAGATCACATATGTCCAATTGGCTCCGTGCCAAAGACCACTTACAAGAAAGGTGATCATAAGATTCAGATTCTTACGAAAAGTGCCTTTGCGGTTTCCGCCTAAGGGAATATAAACATAATCCTTAAACCAGGTGGAAAGAGATATATGCCAACGAGTCCAGAATTCATGGATGGAAGCCGAAAAATATGGGCTGTTAAAGTTGGTCATAAGGTCGATATCAAGAAGCTTTGCACATCCGATGGCGATATCCGAATACCCGGAGAAGTCACAGTATATCTGAATCGTGAAAAAGAAGATGACAAGTATCAAATCAAGACCATGATAGCTTTGAATGCTTTCATATGCGGTATCTACGTATGTACCGACGACATCGGCAACGACAAGCTTTTTGTAGTAGCCGATCAGCATAAGCTTTGCACCGTACATGGCTTTATCATAGTTAAATTGGTGTTTGGCACGGATTTGCGGCAAAAGATTTGAGGACCTTTCTATAGGGCCTGCCACAAGCTGAGGAAAGAAGGATATAAAGGTAGCATAGATGCCGAAATTTCTTTCTGCCTTAATATCACCGCGATATACGTCAATGACGTAGCTTAAAGTTTGAAAAGTGTAGAAAGAAATACCCACGGGAAGCATTAAATTGAGTGTAACGGGTGACGAAGGTATAGATAGCGTCGAAAGAATGCCGGATACGGATTCCGAGAAGAAATTAAAATATTTAAATACAAAAAGTGTACCCAAACAGATGACAAGAGTCAGAATGAGGGTATAATGCTTTGTGCTTTGTGCTTTGTGCTTTGTGCTTTGTGCTTTGTGCTTTGTGCTTTGTGCTATCGGCGTCCTCTATGATGATGGCTGCAAAGTATGACACGGCAGTAGTCATGAGGATTAAAACGATGAGCTTTGGATTCCAGCTCATGTAAAAATAATAGCTTGCGACAAGCAACATCGGCCATCTGAAACGATGCGGCAAGATCCAATATAAGGCAAATACTATCGGTAAAAAAATTGCGAATGCAAAAGAATTAAATAACATTGTTTTCCCCTAAACTTTTATTCAAGCTTCAGTGATTTTACATTATCAATAAAAGTTATGCAACAGTCTTTTTAGACTGGGTCTTATTTTTAATTGATGGTTATATATATATATATATAATGGTTTGAGTAAAAGTTCGGAGCTAGAAACCCGACTGAGTATAGCCTGTCATACCTCCGCCTTCGCTATCACTTAGAGGAGGGGATTTCTCCGACTGAGTTAAAAGTCATATTAGAAAGGCATAAGAAAAATGAATTTGAAATTAAAAAAAGCGTATGCGATTTTATTTGCATTGATTCTGCCTATCGGGATGCTTACCTTTAGAACAGATGTAAATGCATCGTCACTAGATTATAATTATTATAATTCGATGAAATATAATAGTATTACAATTAGCAATAATAAAGAAAGCAGTTCTTCAGGGAGCCAATCTGGTGAAACCGGCGCGGAAGGTTCCGGGTCAGGAACCGGTGGCAGCACTCCGGAGGGAAGTTCC
>CAVCUM010000028.1:0-14226 GCA_963605385.1 Lachnospiraceae bacterium | reverse complement strand
GGAACCGGTAGCGGTACTCCACAGGGAAGTACCGAGTCAGGAGCCAGTGGCGGTACTTCGCAGGAAGGTTCCGGTCAGGGAGAGCAATCCGGTGGCCAATCACAACAGCTTAAAATGACGAAAGTTATTGTTACCGACCTGGATGCTGGAAGCAACAAAATCACTGTATCTGATGGAGAAACTAACGAAAGAGAGTGGAATATACAAATTTCACAAGAAAAAACTACCATTCCTCGTAAGGTAAGATTTGAGTACTATATGTCTGCGAATATTAACAATGCTGACATGACTATAACAGCAAAAATTGGTGAAAGTAATGCAAACTCCAGTCAATTGTCGTATAACAGTCTAAATCTCGGTTATAGCACTGAGGGTAAAATGACATATTTGTATAAAACTGATGTGACCTTAAAAGAAGACGGATATTGGACATTGACATTTATGTCAAACGGCGTTAATTTGGGAACATTTAAGTTTACGGTTCCGGCTGGTTCAACTGCTCCTAAGACAGACTCAAGCTCATCATCAGGTAGTTCGTCAAACTCAACCGATGACTCAGGATCAACTGATACAACGGCAACGGAAATCAAGGAAATAGTACCTATTACAGTAACCTATACGGTTAAAAAGAACGATTACATGAGAAAGATTGCTCGTGAGCATGGAATAACACTTGAGCAGTTAATTACATTAAATCCTCAGATAAAGAATCCTAACTTAATTTATGCAGGACAGGTTTTAACCATAAGCAAGACAGGTGACATCAATACAACTACCGCCGTGGCAATTCAGGCAGAGGCAACAAAGACCTACACAGTAGAGCGGGGCGATTCACTTTTCAAGATTGCTCGTAGGAATGGACTTACCCTAGAGGAACTCAAGATTCTTAATGAAAATCTCTTTGCACAGAAGTATATCTATGCAGGACAGACTGTTTTACTTAAATAAAATAAGATAAAAAAAGAGCTGGTACATTGTATCAGCTCTTTTTTAACATTCATTTCTCTGAAAATACCTCATTCACTTATAGACACTTGTGTAGATACGCATGCAAAGGTCTGTTGCAATGGAGCATTGCCCGGATTTATTGAAGATGGTACTATTATGTTTGAGCTTAGGTGCCGTGCATCGATTATAGGAAACGTTTTTACTTAAATACAAAAACAATAAAGGAGAAACTGCAATGGGAACATTTGCATACATGCTCAAAGCTTTGGAAGACATTGAACCTTCGGAAGATGAAATTAATCCAAATGAAGAGGAGGATTTACGAACACTTGCGCAGACTGTCACAACGCAGGACATGCAGCCGCATGCAACCGAGCAAGATATCTACAGGCTGATTGAGTTACACCCACTACACCCGATTCACCATCGCCCGCTGACACACTACAACCGTGAGACACGTGCAATACGCAGAATGGTATCCGAAAAGGTCCGTAACGCCATGGCATGGTATTTGCTCAAGGAACAGCAACTGATGAAGAAATACGAGATCAGTCGCCACTACAGCACACTTTTTAACTTTGACAATTCCGAAAATGACCCACACAACGAGGAAGTTTCACGCCTGTTCATAAAGCGCACCGACGCAGAGGAGCAGAAATTTCGCCGAGGTCTTGCGCTGACGCGTGTTGCACTATATGGCGAAAACAAGGTGAAGGCTTTGCTCACCGTAGAGCAGGAGATGAATGTCGAATACCCGCGACGTCGCGCCGAGTTCATCATGCGACGAATAGAAGAGTGTGTACTCAGATACGAAAAAGATATCGTCCCTTTTATAAAGAAAGGTACCGGCATAAATGGTCTTGTGGACAAATTTAATGCGGCTATGGAGATTTCCTCCGCAATAATGGAAATCGATTACTTCCTCACGCCTTCAGATGCGGAAATCGAATACATCTCCTTTAATGATGAAGAGAAACAGAGACTGAAGGATATTAAAGATTCCTATCAGCCTATTATGACAGTCATGCGCGAGTCGCTCGCCACCACCGCGAACCCGTGCTTTGAGTTCATCAGTCCGGCTGAGCTTGCCGACTACGACTGCACGGCAATCGCCAGGGAATACAGTGAGGCAATGAAAGCCGGATATCTTAACCCTGTTGACAGCTTCACTCTTATGCTGGATGACCGTCTTGGCATTGAGCGCGGACGAGATACGATGCTGCTAGACAATCTTAAAGAAATCAAGCGGCTATTCAATATGCAGACAGACATCCACATTCAAGCCGAACATTCCGATGCAATACAATCGTTCGTCGGCGATGATGCCGTGACACAGCTTTGTGCAGGCCATCCGATTGCTATCAGCAGAGACGACGACGTAATCATAGTTACACGTACTGGCAATCCTGACGGAGGCGAGCTGGCCGTGAATGCCCCTATGGAATATTTTAATCACTATTTTGGGGCCAAGAAAATAGAAATTACCGAGAAACTCATCGAGGCTGACCCGTTCTATATCCGCAGCTCGCCGGAATTTCGAGCTATGCGTCGTACACTCGAGCAGGTTGTGCTGCTGCCTGATTTGGCGGAGAATGCGTCGGCTGAGACCAAACAGCAGTATCGTAAGCTTTTTGAAACGCTTGCGGAGCAGGCTTCGATCTACTTTAATAAGAAGCTTGAAAAAAATCACAACGAACTCAACAAGCGTGAAAGAAAGCGAGTACAGCTTGCGAAAGATGTTGAGAATTTCGCTCGTATGAAGATCAAACACCTTGAAATTGTAGATGCTGCCAGGTCGACCGCATTGCGCTACGACAGAGAGAAATTCGAACAGGAGGCCATTGAGAAACAGATTCAGGAGAGCCGGAAGTACATGCAGCAGGAAGAACAAAATGACGGTGATGGCGCAGCCGAACTCAATCGGTTGAGACAAATGGAAGAACGGTATGCCGCTAATGTGCCGGGCCTTGCCAATGCATTAAGTGAGACATACAAGGACGTGTGGAGGTCGTGCGAGGAAATAGACGGAGAGATAGAACCATACAGCGTGACGCATGAGCTGCTTGTGAAGCTTGCCGGTGCAATGGTCGCTGCCGAACTTGTCGGAGAGGAAAAGAAGGCGCTTAGGGACAAGGGCGTGCAGGGTGTTTGTGAACTGCTTCTATGTGGAGAAAACAGCGACAAGGTACGTTATGCTCTCGGGGAGGAGGTTGTTCACAATCTTTTCGGACATGAATTGGGAACGGAATATTATGAAGAAACAAAGAATTTTATAACAACATTCGACCCATCAAAGTGCGCTGCCGATATCAAAGGGACATTTGAAAAGAAGTTTGGTGTTTCCTTCATTGAGAGGCTTGCAGCAAAATATCGTGACACCATCAAACCAATGCGCGGGAAGGAACTTGACGACACGGAAAAAGCCTTCCTTGATTGGACGTGTAAAAATATACTGAAGCCCGGCTGCGACTACTGTGCGCACTTTGCCGGCAACGAGGAAAATGTTGATTATCTTGCTGCAAACAAGATACTCGCATCATGCGTGCTGCACAACATGGTGCAGATCGAGCGTGCCTCCCTCGGCGGGCAGGCACCCGGCGGCCTTGAGACAATGCTTGCCGACCCTGAGGCATCAAAAAACCTGTTACAGCGCGTGATGATCACACCTGAGTTTGAAAAGCTGGCGGACGAACTTGGCTTAAGCGACTTAGACGACAACGTTCGAGCAGACATTCTGCCAAAGGCAATAGAAGATCAACTGCCGCGAAAGGTTGCCGAAAGCATATTTAAGACTGCATTTGCCGAGCAGACACAGGTCGTGCAAAAGGCGGTCGCCCCGCAGACACAAAAGCAGACGAGAATACTAAAATAATTTTTGCTCTGCAAATATTATAAAAACAAAGCACCCGAGAATGGTTTGACTCAACCATTCTCGGGTGTTTTAACGCGGTAGGAGTATTCCCTTCATCTAAACGATAGCAAAGTTGGGGGAATAACAAGCTATACTCAGTCGGGATTATATTCCGATTGAGTTAAACGCGGGGGACTCGCAAACGAGTCCTGATATTTACCAGATAACTGCTTAGATTAAGACAAAGTTGGGTCGAAACAATCCTTTTTCCATAACTTACGTTTGCTATACAAACTACAAAAATGCGATTAAAATATATGAGAGATTGCAGAAACGTACATTATGTGGCAATTCGGTATCGACTTGAGTTAAATAAGTTTGATGTAATGATGGTTTAGTTGGAAAATGGGTGAAGGATGAGCAAAAAAGAAAAGCAGATATATCCGCGATCCGGAAAAGAAATGCTGCGTATCATGAAAAATGCGGAAAAAGAGGGAAATTTGCCCGAAACAGCATTAGCAGAGTTTACAATGCATCCTTTTTCCATGCCTGCATTGTGGGATTGCCGCGATTATATTTTTAGAATAAGGCAGGAAGATTGCGAAAAAGCTCCGCTTCTTATCTCTCTTCTTGCACTTCTTTCTGCTATGGCAGGTCGGCTTGATGATGCAAAGGAATATGTAGACTCCTTGGGGGAGCCTCCAAAGCGTTGGCAAATGCAGAATTTTAACGTCAGAAATTTTTGCCGAATCAGCACGGAACTTGTTATGCCATATACGGAAGATTTTGAATTCCTACGTATTGTGTTCTTTCTCATAAAGGTCGGTGCGGTGCCTATTAAGAGCCTTACATTGACGGCATGCCGTCCGAGCATCATTAACGGTTTCCGTGATTTTACAAGATTTGGCCCGTGCCTGGAGCACTATGGGACGACCGTTTCGGAAATGATTGAAAAGCTCTATGGAAGTGGCGGAAAAGGTGTATATGAGATTGCCCTTGCGGAATGGTATTACCAGAACAATAAAAGTTTCGAGGCACTTGTGCTTGTGACGGGTACAATACCGCTTATGGAACAGGAAAAAGATATGCGCTGTTTGTTTGTGGCATTGGCTCTGCAGATAAAGATTCTTCTCATGAATGGTCAGACGAAGACGGCGAAACCATTGGTTGAGAAGATTCGCGATCGCATACAGGAGACGGGCTGGGAAGAGCTGACCAGTAGCCTGAATGCCTTTGAGTGCCTTGCTGCCTGCTACGACGGAAGGATTGACGAGGTAACGGAATGGCTTGAGAAAACGGCTCCGAATGAGCATGAAGGCATCTACATGATGGACATATACGCCTATCTGATAAAGGTGCGCTGTTACTTGCAGACGGGGAAATACATGGTTGCTCATGTACTGGTAAAACAGCTCATTACTCTGCTTACGCCGGGGAAACGTCATATGGATTTGTGCGAGTGCTATATGCTTTCTGCTATCATTTTTCATAAAGCGAATGACAGTAAGGGCTCTTGCGAGGAATTGGAAAAAGCTCTGCAAATAGCAAAGAAATACAAATATATCCGTCTGTTTGCGGATGAAGGGAACTGCATGGTACAGGTACTGTCTGACTACCAAAAGGAGAGGGGAACAGATGATTTTACCAATCGGATTTATGAGCTTGCAACGGAGGTTGGAATACATTTTCCGGACTATTTAAAATCTCCTGCAGACTATTTTGAACCGCTGACTGCGACGGAAAAAGCAATATTGTGCCTGATGGCACGGGGAATGGGCAACGATGAGATTGCAAGCAGAATGGGGAAAAAGACAGGAACCGTGAAGTTCCACAGCAACAATATTTTCCGCAAACTTAAGGTTCAGAACAGACAGCAGGCGGTTAACCGCGGCAGGGAAAACAATCTGTTGTAAGAATGGTGGACGGTCGGTAAAATGACCGGTTAAAAGAATGGAGGGTAATCTTGAAAAAGGTTTGGATGGGACTTTCAATTGCCAGCGCCTTGATTGGCGTGATAGGGACAGCGGCAGATATGATGTCCGGAAGTTCCTTTGACGACGCCGGAGTCATGCTGCTTTTCTTTGGACTTCTGACTATATTTTTTGCGTGGCTTGCGTGGCTTTGGCGGATTCGTTCACCGATAAAGCGTACGGCGGAACAGCTTGGAGCAATGGCGGATACGGTTAAGGCAAACAGCAAGGTCAACAGAGCGTTACCGAAGCCGTTAAAACGTCGTATGTGGAAATACCGCATTATAGGTACGGCAGTTGCAATCGTCGGAGTGTGGACGTGGTTAGCCGGAAACTGGAGCATATTTTGGATCGCAATTGGAACGGTGGTTTTGATTGCCGGTATCGGTATATTTATGATGGGCTCACCGTCTGATTATAATTCTGCGACGGATGCGATGCTGATGATTGGCTTTGACAGGTCACAAAGTATAGAGGATATTTGCCGAGCTTTCAGTGAAATACAGACGCCGTTAGGATCGGCGTGGATGGGGCGTTTTCGTTCTTCACCTTATGATTCGATGATTTTTGGTCCGGATACCAGAGGACAGTTTATATACTTTTATCTGAATGGCAGCGGAGATACAGGCTATATCGGATACTCATTTATGAAAAATATTATCAGTAAGAGGCTGTCGGAACCGGATTATCCGCCAAAGGAGGACTTGGGTGCGGATACGGCGGGGCATTTGTGCTACCATACGGACGTGTTCTTTTTCAAAGATTGGCTGAAGGAGAGCATCGAACAGTATACAAGGACGGGTCAGCCAATGCCGTTTAGAGCTTCAATCCCCTCGGATATTTATACCTTTACGGAGAACTTTAAACTTACGGGACAGAATTTTGAGGTGCGGGACGCATATCAAAATACGGTTTACATAGTGGACGGAACGGTTCCGCTTATCAGCCTGCGTATTTTTGACATAGATGAGCATGAAATTTTCAGGATGACAAAGGAAATCGGTCATGCACTTGCCACCTACAGATTTTTCTATAAGGGTGAGCCTTACGGAGTGCTTGAGAAACAGTTTACGTTCGTACGCGATAAATTTACGATGAATACAAAGGACGGGAAACTGGAACTCATTGAGTACGCCGGCACGGTGGGGCATAATTTCAGGGTAATGCTAAACGACAGGCTGATTGGCGCAATCATGGACAATATGGATATAACCATTAAAAATGTGATGTGGGATAATGCTTTTTTGATTGTTTATGAAAAAGAATATTTGGCACTTGTGACTGCTATGGCGGTCATGGTAACAAGAGAACTTGCCCGTGATGAAGACGGCGGATTGACAAACCGTACGGGTGGCGTAACCGATATCGTATAAAAAGAGGACTATAAAATGAAAAAGATTGGACTAAAGAAAATACTTTTGGCAGGCGCTTTGGCAACAATGCTGTGCGGCTGCGTCGAAGAAACAGAAACGATTTCTGACGCCGGTGAGGCAACGGAAGCATTGAACAGTGCCACAAGCATCTATATGGAGGGAGATTATGATGAGATAAATCAAATAATAGATATTTTGGCGGACGGAGTGAAAGCCGGCAGAATGGAAGAATCGGGACTTTTTAATACTACATGGACGGTCATGGCGGGAGACGAAACATGGTTTTATGTAAAGTTCGTGACAGATGAGCCTGTCAATGAAGATGCGGACGGTTATATAAGCTCGACGACATATGGTTATTATGATGCAGATGACAACTGTTTGGGATATGCACAGCTGCGGGCAAAAACAGGCGACGATTACGATGGGTATTATTACTACTTTATGGATGCAGAGCAGAATCTGAAGGATTACTGCATGGTGGAAAATGGGGAGTACTTTACGAATCTTGACGGCAATGTGATTGCGGAAGTAAACAGCGTTACGGAAATTTTGTTAGGAGGCTGCGGTATACAGATAGATATGGCTGAAGGGTGCGACACACAGATAGACTTTACGGATAAGCTGATAATGTATCTGATACAATTTGAAGAAATGAAATCTCTGTACAGTGAATAGATAAATAAAACTTGATTCTTATGTAACAATTAGATCTGCTTATTACTGTGAGACACAAATTCGCTGTGCAAACGTGTAAAAAGAAAAATAAAAATATAAAAGGAGAAATTATATGGGACTTGGAGAAATGCTGGGCGTAAAAAATATTAAGCTGGAATTGAAAGGAAACTATGCTTCTATGGAGGAACTCTTAGCGGCAATGAAGAACGTTGAATTTGAGGCGGGAGTTCCGGAAATCAAAAAGCATGGTTTTAATACATTAATTGTATTTCCACCGTTAGACCACAACAATCAGGTGTGGATTACGGGCTCTAAGGGAAAGTATACTATTATGCGAAGCACTCAGGTAGCAGGACTTGAGAATGTGGCGAAGGATGCAGTACTCGAGTCATTGACAGACGGATTGAGCAATTTAAGCGCAGCCTTCGGAGACAAGAAAAAACGCTGCATGGAATTGGTGGGAATTACAGCTAAGGAAATTCAGGCGGCAGGAATTTAGAGCGAATCCTGACTTGATAAGCAGATTTGAATGTTACATAAGAAAAAAGCGAATAAGTGAGAATCCAAACGGCAGGAAGAATGCCAAGAAGACAAGCCTGCCTGTACCAACGGAAAAATAAAACTCCCGAAAACGGCTAAGATTAGCCTTCTCGGGAGTTTTGCTTTTGACTCGGTAGACTTTAAGCTCCGACAGATATAAACGCAAAGCGTAAGCACCGGATTCGAAGATGTAATATCAGCTAACAGAGACTCAAACCCGGCAACGGGACTTACGAGCGAGTTTAATTTGAAGCTTATTTCGGTCTAACGGTCAATCTTTTAATCAAACCGTTTTCATCAGCTTCACGAACGGTAGCGATTGCCATGACGTTGTATCCACCGAAGTTTGCAATGAACTCGGCCTGTTCGTCGTTTGCTACAACGGCGTCAAAAATAGAATAGCGGCGAAAACCGAACTTGTTGCGGAAGAACATGTTGATGGCTTCTCTACCATAGATGTGGTACTCCTGCTGGGAAGCGGAGGCGGTACAATAGTCTACCAGGATTCCGTCGGGGGTAAATAAATCCGCAAGTCCTGCAAAGTCTTTATTTTCCATTGCTTCTACATATTTTTCGATAGGTTTCATGATAGGCTCCTCCTTAATATACTTTCTCTGAATTTAACAGTGCATCGGTGCCACCGTCTACGAACATGATGTTGCCATTTACACCTCTTGCTGAATCGGATGCAAGAAATACCATTACTTCGGCAATTTCACTAGGATCCATTAAACATTCCTGACCGTACTTGGTGGGAATGGGAAGTGCGTTCAATGCCATTTTCGCTGTGGTACTCATGGTGGCGGTCATTGCAGTATGAACATTTCCGGGAGCAACGGCATTAATGCGAACTCCGTTTGCAGCCCAGGTGGCCGATACTCTGCGAACCCATCTTGCCAAAGCATATTTCGTGGATACATAGAGACTGTTTCCAACGGAGAGGTTGGTGGAATCCATCGGAGCTACCAGACTTAAGACTCTCTTTTCATCACCTATATTGTTGAGTAAATCAACGATATCTTTCTTTCCTGCACCCTGTGAAATGGTATTTGATACGGTAACTACACAGCTTCCGTTTTTTTTCTTTAAAAGATCGTAAACTCCGTTTGCAATAGCAACGGTTCCGAAATAGTTTAAAGAAACAATCAGCTCCAGATTGCCGCAGGCACCGGATACTCCGGCATTGCAAATCATGCCGTCCAATCCTTCGGGATGCATCGCATGCAGCTTGTCGATTGCTTCCTTTCTGCCTTCCTCACTTGCTAAGTTTACACAGATATCGCCACCCTTTAAGTCAATGTTGACGACGGTGTGTCCTTTTTGCTCCAAAAGTTCTTTTGTCTTGGCGCCGATTCCGCTGGATGCGCCGGTAATTGCATATACGCCCATATCTTCCTCCTTTATCGTAATCGCTTTGCGATTACTGCTTGTGCGTTGCTTGTAAGTTCATTATAATAAAAACTGATATCTTTTAAATGGCCAGATTGAAAAAGAAAGAGGATACCAGATGCTGACTTACGACCTGGACGGCAGGAAAAAGAAAACAATGTATGAGTTTCTTTATGAAGCTTTGAAAGAGGATATTCTGAGTGGGCGTATTAAGAACGATGAAAAACTCCCTTCAAAACGGACTTTTGCAAAACATCTTAATGTCAGCGTAAAAACCGTGGAGAATGCCTATGAACAGCTCTTACTGGAAGGGTACATCAGATCGGAAGAAAAGAGAGGATATTTCGTAAACACATTACAAACGGGATCAAAGCGGAAGAGCTCGTACGCTTCTTTTTCCACCCGTTTCAAAGAGGAGACGTATTTGGCGGATTTGACCGCCAACAACATAAAATATGACAAATTTCCGTTTGCCACCTGGGCCAGGATTATGAGGGAAACACTTACGAATTATGACACGACACTTTTGAAGGTGGTGCCTTTTAACGGGGTAGAGCGCTTGCGCATTGCAATCGCCGATCATCTTTATCATTTTCGTGGTATGGATGTCTCACCGGATCACATCATAGTCGGAGCGGGGACGGAGTACCTCTACAGTCGTTTGATTCAGCTTCTCGGGAAAGAGACTAAATATGGAATAGAAAATCCCGGTTATCGCAAGATTACAAGGCTTTATGACGCTGCATACGCGGATTGGGATTATGTAGACATCGACGACAAGGGAATGCGTACAGATGAACTTTGCAAAAAGGAAATTACTGCCATACACGTTTCTCCGGAGCATCAGGTACCGATTGGCTTTGCAATGCCCGTCAGCCGCAGGCAGGAGCTTTTAAACTGGGCTGCGGAGGAAAAAGAACGCTACATCATCGAAGATGATTTTGACTGCGAGTTTCGCATGGTGGGGAGACCTATCCCTTCCATGCAGTCGATGGATCGGAATCACAGAGTTATTTATATGAACACTTTTTCAAAAACCATGATTCCTTCCCTACGTATGGCCTACATGGTACTTCCGGAGAGGCTTATGGAGCGTTATATTTCAACCATGAATTTTTATTCTTCTACTGTATCCGGGATAGAACAGTATGCCACGGCAAGCTTTATTGAAAAGGGGTATTTGGAAAGGCATATAAGGCGCCTGGTAAGCGATTATAAGCTTCAGAGGGAAAAAATATGCCGTATGTTCAGGCAATCACCTCTGTCCGCTATAAGTCAAATTTACGAAGACGACGCGGGAACACATTTCCTACTTCATGTAAAGACCGATTTAAGCGACGTTGAAATCAAGTGGGCAGCAAAGCAGAAGGGCATTTTGGTCCGCTTACTGTCGGAATATTGCTTCGCGGATGCAGATAAATACAGAGGTATCTTGGTCATTCACTATTCAGACATGGATGATAAGGTGCTAAAGCGGGTGATTGAGGCTTTCGAGGAGATCTTTCTATGAGGGCAGAGATTTTGATGTAAACTGAATTTTAAGAGCCATCGATGTACTTTTAATACAACTGTAACCATTTAAGCTTCACTGTCATGAGCCTCTGCCATCACGCGGGCTTAGATTGACGCGTTTTAAATTAGATAGTAAAATCTTTATTGTATTATTTGGGCTTTACTCGAAAAAGAAAAACGATGCATAGAGTTGGCAGATATCAAAGAAATGCAAAAGGAAGCTGCGAGGCGTAGTGCCGGCAGCTTCTTGTGAGCCTTTCAGTATACAAGGGAGAATACATATGAAGAAATTTTTAAAGTTTATTGTCTGGATGCTTGCTATAGTGGGCGTTTGCAAGTTTGTACTGTCCTGTCTGTCTAAAGAGAAGGATGACGACAGCTTTTCATACAACAGGGAATATATAGATCTGAATTAATTCAGCGTCAGAAAGTACCCCATCACAGCCCATGCGGCAAGAGAGTAAAAATTGCCATTTTTGTCGCGGCCTGAATTGTATATCTTTTTGACATCTTCACAGCTTAACAGCTCAAACCCGTCAAAGAGTTCGGAACCGACACTTCCGTCCTGATTTAATTCGCTTAAATCGGAAAGATGGATCTTTGCAAAAAGAAAAGCATTGCTCTCGTCAGTCAGACCGGGAGATGAAAACGCACAGGGGTTGATTACTTCTATGGAGTCGTTTTCCTTAACCGTTATTCCGCTTTCTTCCTTTATCTCACGTACTGCGGCAGAGATAAGGGGATTTTCAGTGTCCGCATCCTCGGGGTCAATAAGACCTGCTACGGGGCTTAATTGAAACTGTCCCACAGTGTAACGGTATTCATACGACATTAGAAGCTTGGGAGCTTCATTTGGAAGGTAAAGTGCTATTCCGACAGTTACGGCATCGGGAAGCATTTTTTTAAATTCAGAATCATTTTTAAGACATACTGTGTCTGAGGCGTTTCGCCTGGTGACTTCAAAATAATGCTTTCCCTCGTCATATTGAATGTCATACATATTTAAAAATTTCGTCTCGTATAAAGGCTTTAACCTGCCTTTCGTAATCAAAGGTCTTTCTTTCATACTTCCTCCGACTTGCCTTTCGTGTGCAGATATATTTTTGAAATAAGCTCTTGCCCGTTGATAGGCTTTGAAATGTAGTCGTCAAAGCCCATATCTATATACTCCTTCGCGGCACCCGTCATGGCATTTGCAGTAAGCATGATAATCGGAGTGGTGCGATTTAAATAGCATCTTTCTTTAATACTATTGAAAACTTCAAGTCCATCCATTTCGGGCATCATGTGATCTAACAGTATCAAATCGTATTGATGTGTCATCACATCGTCAATTGCTTCCTTGCCGGAACTAACCGACTTGACATTGACGCCGTGCTTTGACAACATCTTGTCTATCAGGGTTAAATTGAGGACCGTATCATCAACGGCAAGCACGTTAAGGCCCGAAATATTCTGGGATTCTTTGCAGAAGGTTTCTTTTGACTGCTTTGGAGCAATCCCGTTTGCCTGACGAATAATCATGGTAAAGACGGAACCCTCACCGGGAGTGGAACTTACGTGTATGCTTCCGCCCATTTCGTCCAAAAGAGATTTCGTAATTGCAAGACCCAAGCCTGTTCCCTCTATACCGCGGTTATGGCCTTCGTCAAGTCGCTGGAAGGGCGTGAAAAGCTTTGGAACAAGGTCGTCCGATATGCCCTTTCCAGTGTCGGCGACACAGAATATAAGCTCGTTTAAGGGTGTTCCACTTTCATATACCAGGGATGATGCGACACTTAATGCAACAGTGCCTTTTTCAGTATATTTGGCGGCATTTGTCAGAAGGTTTAGGAGACATTGTCTTATCCTGATACTGTCTCCGTAGAGATAATCAGGAAGCTTGTCGGATAAATCCAACTGATATTTCAAACCTTTCTCCTCACAACGCAGCTCAATGTCGTGACTGACTTCATTAAGCAGCTTTCTCAGACTGTAGCTTTCCTCTATGATGTCAAGCTTGCCGGCTTCTATTTTTGAATAATCAAGAATATCGTTTATAACCGTTGTAAGAGTACTTCCTGCCTGCTCGATATTGTCCGAATATTCATGGATTTGCTTGATGTCGTTGGTACTCTTAATCAAATTATTGAAGCCAAGGACTATGCCCAATGGACTCCTGATTTCGTGAGACATATTTGCAAGAAAGTTTTTTTGCATACGGTTAGAACGCTTTAAATCGTCCTGAACGCGAATGACTTTTTCATTTTCCAGAATATATTCTTTCTTTTGATAGATTGTAAGGAACGCCGTCCATATTGAAACGGTACTTCCAATCACGATGCTTGCAATGTAGTGTTGAAAATCGGTCATGGGGTAGCCGGAAAAACGATCGGGAAAAGCATTCATCAGAATATATACAACCGTTATCATACCCATCGCCAGGACGACGTAGATTTTTTGCTTTATTCCCCTGACTGTACACGAATAAAGAATGATTTCGATTATAAAAATTGCGTTTGCGGATGATGCGTTTCCGCCGGAAAAATACCAGAAAACCGGAACGGCAATAAAGGTAAGCACCAGAAAGGATTCCTTTAAAAATTTCGATCTTGGATGCTTATGAAGAGCCAGTACAAAGAACACAAGATATGTAAAAAGAAGGAAATATGCAAGGGCTGGGAGAAAAAGCTTCAGTACAAGAAAAGTGCCTCCGCAAATGATACACCAAATAATTTCACATCCTATAGATGCGTAAAACATGCGAAGCTCGATTTCGGTCATTTTACTTGAAAAGATACTTTTGAAAATGTTTGCTTTTTCTTCCATGGGCTTTGTGTCCTTTGAGAATTTTCGAATTCGCTTTAAAATTATATCATATACAAAATAAAATAACAAAAAAAGACGACCAAAGGCCGTCTCAAAAAAATAAGCGCGAGACGGGGATCGAACCCGCGACCCCCACCTTGGCAAGGTGGTGCTCCAC
>CAVCUM010000027.1:0-20712 GCA_963605385.1 Lachnospiraceae bacterium | reverse complement strand
TCACCTGAAGGTGCCTCGCCTCCCTGTCCGCCATCAGGCATTTCGGGAGCGCTTCCGTTCTCTGAGTCCATCATTTCGTTTCCCATGATTGAAACAGTAATTGTTGTTCCGTCTACGCTTGTTACCATTCCGGAAAATTCAGATTCCGTGTAATCCTCGGAAAAAGAAATCGTATTTTCCGAACTAACGCTTTCCGAAACAGTTACGGGGCTTGTGACCGTGACGGTCTTACTTCCGCAGGCTGTCATTGACATTGCGAGTACTATACAAAGGGCTGCTGCCGGTAATTTTTTAGTTTTCATATCATTTAAGATCCTTTCTTTTGTTGCACCCGGGGCTTTAACCTGAGTGGCCTGTGCTTATGGTCTTATACTAACCTCCGATTGTGTTTAAGTTGTGAAGAAGATTTGTAAATAATAAGTTTGTTTTCCTCAAAAGAAGTGTGCGCCTGTGCACACTTACACGCACGGGCGGAATGCGAAGCATTATTTTTCCCTCCATAAGCTCCGCCCCGTTGACACGCAGTGTCTTTCTTACTATAGAGGAAATTACAACGCAATTTTCTATATTGGGACAAAGAATCCTGCTTTACAGGATTCTTAACCTGCGGTGGTTCGTTTTAAACGGCATCTGCCTTTTCGACGCAGTGCGATCCTGGCCGGTATGGCTTTTTATGTAATATGGAATTCCAACAAAATTTCCTATTACATAAAAGAAGCATTCCGCTTACGGAATGCTTGATGCCTGGTGCAGTCGCATTAGCAACATATACAATTTGCCTTTAAAAAAAATTTTTAAATTTAATATGACTCAGTTTATAAAGCCACCGACTGTTATGAATCTCATATTAGTTACTTCTAAACTTGAGAAATAAAATAATCTTGCTGATCTTTTCTAATTTCAAGGGTCTTGAACACCTGATCCATTGAAAGTCCAAATCCTTTATAAGATTCTTTGCTATATCAAGCTTTGTCGAAAATTCCCGTTCCTCCGCGTACTCAATGCTTATCAAACCTCTTTAATGCTTTTTCTTTTGCCTTTTCAAGCTTGTCGGTTGCTTTATTCATGCTCTTTTCAAACTTGTCGGAAGCCTTCTTTGACGCTTTTTCAAAGCTTTCCCTGGCCTTCTTTTCAAGCTCGTAAATATCCTTAAGCGCGGTTGCCGCACTCTTTCCCGCTCCCGCGGCAACCGGAAGACCTCCGGGTGACTGAAGCCATTGTGAGGATATCAGTACATTACTTACTCCCGGAATGACGCTTTGAAGCATTGAAGGAACTACCTTTGGACCAAGCACGAAGCTCATCCACGATCCGACCTCTGAACCGGAATAACGCTTATATGTAGCGGGTGTCCAGACATCGATTACCTTCAGATGCCCTTTAAATTCAGGAAATTCTTCTTCAACAAGTGAAAGCAGGGTCTCCCCGATTTCCTCTTTTAAATGCTTATATTCCTTTATATCTTTCTCTCTCAGCAAAATAAACCTTGCGGCTTCTTCCTCATCGGTAAATGACATCGTCTGAAGTACATTCATGCCTTTAGGAGCAAATTCGTTACAGTAGCCGTATTCACGGAGCATAACCCTATGGTTCTTTATCTTGAAATCATACTTTTCGTCTGCAGTAAAGAAATAATTTTCTTCAAAGGGCACCCTATCAATATCCAGCGCAAAGGCAACATTTATACTTGAAAAGCGCTCACTTTTTTTGCTTTCATATTTCTTCGAAAGATATTTCGGCATGGGAACGTCCAAAAGCTTATCAAATAAGACCTTTGTATCCATGGAAGCAACGTAAAAATCCGCCGACATTTCGCTTCCGTCCTTAAATATAACAGAAACCGCCTTTTTGCCTTCCATATTGATCTTGACTGCTTCTTTATTCTTAAGGATGACGCCTCCTAAATCTTTGAAGGTTTTCTCAATGGTCTCCGCCATTTTTAAAGAACCGCCGACCGGAAGTCCCGCATTGTCCGCGCAGAAGGCTCCGATAGTCATAATCATTGCAAGAACCGTGAAATTCTCACTCATGAAAAGGTCACCGACAAATTCCTTCAAAACAGGCGTTTTGAAGTGCTTTCGAAGGCTCTTGATGCTCATCTTAAAATACTTGAGCATGCAGGGAAGCCCCGTAATAAGTTCAAAGAAATTGTTGCGTCTGTCGTGATTTACACCCCTTATATGTGCCATTCCCTGATAGGTGCGAATTGCTTTAAAAAAGCGCCTGATTTCCCTTTTGTCTATAGGATACTTTTCAAGAAGTTCTTTTTCTGTCCTATCCAAATCCCTGTAGAGAGTTGCGGTTTTCCCATCTTTTTTTGAAGTATAAAGAACATCCGCATTGTAAACATCCGTCTTCGGATCCTTTATTACTCCGAGAGTCTCCCAAAGTTTGTATACTGAAGCGTTCGGATTGGTGCCGTTTAGCCAATGCACGCAGTTGTCTATGTGAAAGCCCTGCCTGTTCCAACCCGTCAGATTTCCGCCCGCAATGATGTGTTTTTCGCAAATCGTCACATCAAATCCTTCTTTTAAACAATGTATGCCTGCGGAAAGTCCGGAAACCCCTCCGCCCAAAATCAAAACCGTACTCATAAAAAGCCTTTCTTGCATAAATCGCAACGAAACGATTATACAACAGATACAAGTCAAAATTTATAAAAAAAATATAACCAATTTGCATCCGTTTTCGCCTGTTTTTCTTGACCTATTCATGCAGGATGGCTAAAATGTTGTTTGTCGGTCGCGTGCGATCTGAATAGTAAGTTGCAGGAGACGTTAGGAAAATGAGTAATTTAAATATAGTGTGTCTTGATTTGGAAGGTGTTTTGGTACCCGAGATATGGATTGCGTTTTCAAAGGCTTCCGGAATAGAGGAGCTTAAGATCACCACCAGAGAAGAGCCCGATTACGATAAGCTTATGAAATACCGCATTGGGATTTTAAAGGAGCATGGACTTGGCTTAAAAGAGATTGAGGAAACCATCGCTAAAATCGATCCGATGCCGGGAGCAAAGGCATTTCTCGATGAATTAAGAAGTCTTACCCAGGTCATCATTTTAAGTGATACCTTTACACAGTTTGCAAAGCCTTTAATGGAAAAGCTAAATTGGCCCACGATTATGTGTAACACTTTAGAAGTGGCAGAAAACGGTGAGATCACGGGATACAAATTAAGATGCGACCACACAAAGCTAAGCACCGTAAAGGCTCTTCAGTCGGTAGGCTTCGACACTATAGCCTCGGGTGATTCACACAACGATCTTGAGATGATTCGTGCAAGTAAAGCAGGCTTCCTCTTTAGGAGTCCCGATTCCATCAAGCAGGAAAATCCTGACCTTAAAGCGCTTGAGACCTATGATGAGCTGCTTTGCGAGATAAAGAAAGCCTTATAAATATATTGACACTTTTTTAACCAAGTGTTAGCATCTTTTTGAAAATAATCTTCAGGGGTGGGTGAAATTCCCTACCGGCGGTAAAGTCCGCGACCCGGGAAACCGGCTGATTCGGTGAAATTCCGAAACCGACGGTAAAGTCCGGATGGAAGAAGAAACATATCTTTCTTTGCATGCATTAACCCCGTATTTTTTCACGGGGTTTTTTCATTAGAGAAAATGTTTTTCGATGTGTTCCCTGCACAAGGAAAGGGTTCTAATGAACAAACAAAATTCAAAACTCAACGTAAGAGTAATGACCGGGGCCGCAATGCTCTCGGCCGTAGCCTTTGTGCTTCAGTACCTGGAAGTCTCACTTCCCTTCATGCCATTCTTCATCAAGCTTGATTTTTCGGATCTTCCAGCTTTGATCGGCGCCTATGCCTACGGACCTTTAGCCGGGATCATAATCGAGTTTATCAAAAACCTCATCCACTGCGCCGTTTCGCAAAGCGCCACTGTCGGAGAGCTTTCCAACTTCTTACTCGGCGCGGTATTTACGACTGTTGCAGGTCTGTACTACGCTCACAAGAAGACAAAGAAAACCGCTCTCATAGGCGGACTCCTTGGTGCAGTAGCAATGGGACTTTTTTCAATTCCGTCAAACTACTTTATTGTTTATCCTTTTTACTATAAGGCCTACATGCCAAAAGAAACCGTCTTAAATGCCTACCAGGCAATCCTTCCCGGCATAGATTCCATCATAGAAAGCCTTCTTGTATTTAACCTTCCATTTACGGTTTTGAAGGGTCTTTTAAATGTTTTATTTGCAATGATGATTTACAAGCCTCTCTCTAAGGTTTTGAAAGGATGATATGAACTGTTCTCTTCCCGTTACAATCAAAGGTATCGTCACCCATGGCAACAAAATCGGAACAGGCCTAAATATGCCCACCGCAAACCTTACGCTTGATGATTCATACAAGAATTTCCCGCACGGTGTTTACTATTCCGAAGTAAAAATCGGCTCCGACACCTACAAAGGCATATCAAACCTCGGCATCAAGCCCACTGTTAAGAATGATACAAGTCTTAATCTTGAAACCTTTATTTACGATTTTGACGGTGATCTCTATGAAAAAGAAATTTCCGTGACCTTACTTAAGTTTCGCAGACCCGAAAAAAAATTCGAAAGTATCAACGAGCTTGAAACCCAAATGCACAGGGATATGGAAGCGGGAAGAAGCTTTACTGCTTCCTTAAGGCACGTCTGACCTTATTGATATGGCGCTCGAATGCTCCACTGTTTAAAAGCTCGGTAAGCACAAATTGTTCAAGTGTCGGAACCGGACAGGAATGAAAGCCTGTCCGGTTTTTAAATGTTTCGATTAGCCTCATCGGAACGACCATATAGGCCGTCTTTATAAAAGGTCCGATGGTCTGTGAAAAGGTATTCAAATAGATTACCCTGTCCCCTTTATTAAGAAAGAAAAGTGTTTCCTCAGGCTTGCGTAAAGGAGAAAACTCCGATTCAAAGTCATCCTCGACAATTACAGCATCCCTTTCCTCCGCCCACCTTAGATATTCGCGTTTCTTACCCGCCGACGCCATGACGGAACTTGGAAAAGAACGGTACGGCGATACATGCAGTATCTTTGCCCTTGATTTTTTCAGGGCTTCCGATTCTATTCCGTCATTACCAAGCACCATTCCTTCAGTGATTGCTCCGCCTGCCGTATAGACCTTTTCAATCTTATGATAGGACGGCTTTTCTATTCCGTAAGTGATTTCCCGGCCGAAGGCTTCGAGTATCAGACTGTACAAATATTCGGCTCCGTATCCGACTATTATGCATTCGGGCAAGGTCAGTATATTCCTGCTTCTTGCAAGGTAGGAAGCAATTGCCTCCCTTAACTCTTTTAGTCCAAAGTCCTCCGATCTTTCAAAAAGCTTTCCCTCGTATTCGGCAAGCACTTTCCTGACAGTCTTTGAATAAACGGAAAAAGAAAAACTTTCTTTATCCCTAAAATCTGTCTTAACGGGCTCAATTCTTAACTGTTCCTTGCTCCCGATTTCCGAATACATGTCCGCCTCATCAAAAGAAACAAAATACCCGCTTTTTTCTCTGGGTGAAATATATCCCTCATCGGCAAGCAGCTCATATGCGTGCATCACCGTAATGATGCTCACACCCTTCATATCCGCATAGACCCTCTTTGACGGAAGCTTTTCACCGTATTTATATATTCCGCGAACTATATCGTCCTTTGTTTCTTCATAAATCCTTAGGTATTTGCTATCTGGTATCATAAAATTTTCCTTTTTTGGTAATTTCTATATTACCAAAACAATGATACATTTAATACCGTATTAAAGCAAGAAAGGAATTAACCATGAAAACCAATAATTTTGATGCAAAAAAAATAGCAGTCTGCGGACTTATGGCTGCTCTTTCTTTCGTAGGATATGTAATCTTTCCCTCATTCACCATTACAGGCACAAAAATTCACATAGGAAACACCTTCGTAGTCCTTGCAGCCCTTATCTTGGGCGGTGTTTATGGAGGACTTTCCGGTGCAGTCGGGCTTACAATAGCAGACCTTGTATCGGGGTATGCCGCAAGTGCTCCGAGAACCTTTATCTGCAAGCTTTTAATCGGAATAGTTGTAGGCTTGTTTGCCCACAAAATTGCGCGCCTCAATGAATCACATCCGAAGAAATATGTCATAAAGTGGACGATAATTGCAACGGCTGCGGGACTTTTCTTTAACTGTATCTTCGAGCCTGCTCTCAAGTACGTCTGGTACACGATTCTCACTCCGAATGCTGATAAGGCTGCTTCGGCAATAAAATCGCTGCTTGCGTTAAGCGTTTATACCACCTATATAAACGCCGTAATCAACGCAATCATTGCCGTAATACTTTATAACATTTTGCGCCCGGTACTTTTAAAACTCGGAGTAATTAAGCCTGTAAAGTTTTAGAAATCTGTTTTCTGTATGGTAAAAAAGTGTGTGCCTGCACATCGTGGGTACGCAGTGCCTTTTTGCCATGCAGGAGGTTGTAAAACAATTATTTCCTAAATATAGTAAAAAAAGAATCCTTCTCGGGATTCTTTTTATTTTGCTCCTATTGTAAGTGCAAGGTGATTTCGCTCATCCCTGCAGTTTAAAAAGCTTTGCATTATCTTCGGTGAAAAGGCACCGCATTCACCATCTATTATCATCTTTTCAGCCACATCCAGAGGATAAGCATCTTTGTAAACTCTTTTACATATCAGTGCATCAAATACGTCTGCGACCGATACAATCTGTGCGGAAAGCGGAATTTCATCTCCCTTTAGTCCGTCCGGATAGCCCTTTCCGTCATACTTTTCATGATGTGACCGGCAGATATCGTAAACTACCTTGCCAAATTCCTCGTCCCAGATGCCCTCTGCATCTACCCTGTCAAGAAGCTCACACCCCTTTGTGGTGTGGGTCTTCATGATTTCAAACTCTTCTTTCGTAAGCTTGCCGGGTTTTAAAAGAATGGTATCGGATATGGCAATCTTTCCTAAATCGTGTAGCGGTGAAGCCGAGGCAATTACATCTACATCATTTTCGGTCAGATTATATTCCGGGAAGTCCTTCATGACCTGAGTGGCAATGCATCTCGTAAAGGCTTTGACTCTCATTACATGTTCAAAAGATTCCATGTGTCTGAATTCAACTGCCGTACCGAGTATATCTATGATTTTCGAGTTCGTTTCTTTAAGCTTTCTTGCCTGTGCCGTCAGAAGGTCATTTTGCTTTCTGATATCTTCGGTCTGTTCTCTAACTTTCTTGGCAAGCATCTTCCTGCTCTGAAACAGTTCAAGGGAGTTTCTTACTCTCCTCAGTATAATGGTACTTTCGTAAGGTTTATGTATAAAATCATTTACCCCGAGGTCAAAGGCCTTGAGCTCGGCTTCCACGGCATTTTCGCCAGATATCATAATTACGGGTAGGGATTTTTCAAGCCCCATTTTTTTTATTTCACGCAATACATCAAAGCCATCAACCTTTGGCATGTAAAGATCGAGAAGCACAAGCGCCACATCCTTGTCATTCCGAATGTAGTCGATTGCTTCCTTTCCGTCCGGCGCCTCTTTAACTTCGTAGTCACTTTCGAGAATTGCTTTCAGCATCTCCCGATTAAGTTCATTGTCCTCCGCTATTAATACGGTCTGTCTCGCCTGCATATTAAACCTCACTTAGGTCACCTACAATTAAAAAAATCTCCATCCGTTATGCCTCTAAGTTGTGTTTATGCGTAAAACCCGCTAATGAGTCTTACGATTTTTCTCAATCGAAACTAAAGCCCCGAATGAGCGGATTTTTTCATAACCCCACCCGTGCTTTAGCTTTGAGGTAGGGGATTTCTCCGACTGAATTAAATTTTACAATCATTCATTCCCATACAGGGCTCTGATTGCGGACATCACTCTTTCATACTCTTTAGTAACAAGCGGAAGCTTTGCCGCACCCTCTTCAAAACGCTCGGCTCTGAAATCCTCACACTGATCCGAAACTCTTTCTTTAAGCTCTTCCATCGAGAAATTTGCAGCCAAGCCCTTTAGGGTATGAGACGCAATAAAGGCGGAATGGTTGTTTTCTTTTTCAATTGCCGCCACAAGCTCGCCATAGGTCGGCTCCTCCAAAAACTTCTTTAAAAGCTTTCTGAGCAAATCGTCGTTCTTCATAAAACGAGTATAAAGCTTGTCCGCGTCAATTCCGCCGGTTTCAAGTACGGTACGTTCTTTTTCTGTCATATGTAACCCTCTTTACATATATGCGTCAGTAAATCAAACTCTTGTAAAGCCGTCTGCCTGTTGCTTTAGGTCCTTGGATACCTGTTCATTTTCTCCCATCTCGCTCTTAACAAGACCGATAGCCTGTACAAGTGAATCAATGTTTTCAGCCGCGCTTACAACGCCCTTTGCACTCTCTTCGACAGCCTGATTGATTCCGTTGATTGAATCGTTCATCTCGGCAACATCGTTCTTTATCGCGATTATGCCGTTCTCACATGAAGCCATGTCATCGTCAATATGGGTTGCATCGTCCGAATACTGTTGCCCCATGTCTACGAAGGTTCCATAGTCGGGAAGTATCGTCTCATTGATATAGTTTACAATATTCTGAGATGCTTCGGCAAGTTCCTTAACAGACGCTATAACAGTGGAGTTGATGTTCTGAATGTTATTTGCAGTTTCCCTGGAAGAATCCGCAAGCTGTCTGATTTCATCTGCGACAACCGCAAAGCCTCTTCCTGCCTCACCTGCTCTTGCCGCTTCAATCGAAGCGTTTAATGCAAGTAAGTTTGTTTGTGAGGAAATGCTTAGGATTTCATTTGTAAGCTTTTCAACCTGCTCTACACTCTTTGAATTCTCAAGAGCCGCATTCAAGCCCTCAGTGAACTCGCCTATAACGGTTGTAGTATGTTCTTTATTCTTCTGTGCGCTTGCCTTAAGGTCATCGGCACGTTTCTTCATATCCTTTGCATAATCCGAAATTGCTGCGGTCTGCTCTGCAAATCCGTTTACTCTCTGGTTAACACGCTCGGTGTTAACAGTTACATTGTTGGTCGTAGCAGAGACCTCTTCCATGGTAGCTGAAAGCTCTTCCATGATTGCCGAAACGTCATTTGCACTGTCGTTTGAAGAAGAAACATTTGTGGCAACGCTTCCGACAACTCTGTCAAGAGTATCGGACCCGGAAATGATGCGTGACATGATGTCCTGCAAAGTTTTGATAAATCTGTTAATGTCATATGCAACCGCACCTATTTCATCATTGCTTGTTACGGTTACTCTCCTTGTCAAATCTCCCTTGCCGTCTTCGATGTCCTTGATGATTTCATCAAGCTGTTTTGACTGGTGCTGTAAAGGCTTTGCAACATATTTAACCGCAATAGCGATAACTATTACAAGATCTACAAGCAGTGCGGCAATCAGAGCTATGCCTTCTTTAAAGGCCTTATTATACGCACTCGTTTCATCCTGCACGTAATTCGATATCATGGTATTATTTTCTGCCGTCAGCGTATCTATCTTCTCGCCGATTGTCGAGGTAAGATTTTTTAATATCTCGTTTGCGCCTTCAATAGCCTTTTCACTGTCTGTTTTCGAAAGTGCAATGACAGAAAGAACCTGAGTCTGAGCAGTTTCTATCTCGGCAAACAATTCATCCATTACCGCCTGGGATTCATCCGAAAACATATCTTTATTTGCGGTGAGCGAAGCTTCATAACCTGCAATTTCTTCCTGTATTGTGCTAAGCTCGCCCATGATGATATTTGCCATATCTGCGTCGTCCGGAGCAGTACAATAGGCAAGTACATACTTCATGGTTTCCTGAATGTCTGCATTTAAATTGTCAATGGCATACATATTTGCCAGACCCTGATTTGTTACTTTCTTACTTAACGAATTAATTTCTCTCATACTGCCGAATGTAACAAGTGCAGTCACTATTCCACATATAGCCATTACTACAATCGGGAATATTATTTTAAAACTGACCTTCGAAGTAAGTCCCTTCTTATTGGGATTGTACTGTATTTCTTTTTGCTTTCTTGCCATGGCACAGCCTCCAAAAATTCAAACTTTAACCTGATTTTAGTAAGTCTTTGATAACGCTTTATTAAAAAAATAAGAAAATCTTAATATATATGAAATATTCCCTCTCAAATACAAGTGGATAAAGAACACTTCCGACACTATTTACCGTAATGTAATGAGCTTTGCAAAAACGTTTTCAGAAAAAAGATTAAGGAAGCATCTCCGTTCATATAAAAACGCTTCCTTAAGTATTTAATCAGGTATGTTTTTGAAATCTTCATCCAAAGATTCAATCATTTCTTTGTACTGGCTTTCGGATGCATGTGCATTTGTCGAAACCCGCTTGTGTGCTTCAACGGATGCCCTTGACTTTGCAATCGGCTGAATCGTTCCGGCGCCTGCGATACAGCCTCCCGGGCAGGCCATGCCTTCAAGAAGGTACCCGTTATATTTCCCTGCTTTTGCAAGTGCCAAAAGCTTTCTGCAATCCGCAAGCCCTTCTGCGCTTGCCACCTTTATTTCTCTGTCCGGATACATATCATGAATACAGTTTACGACCGCACTTGCGACGCCTCCGCTTACAGCAAAGCCTCTTCCATCTCCGCTTGCACCATGCATCGTGTCGTCATCGGGCAGCTCCTTAAAATTGACGTCCTTTGCCTCGAACATTCCCATGACTTCTTCAAAGGTAAGCACAAAATCAATATCGCTTCTGATTGAGCGTCTGCTTGCTTCAAGTTTCTTGGCAGCGCACGGACCTATAAAAGCTACCATGCATCCGGGATGTTCTTTCTTTATAAGTCTGCCCGTAAGCACCATGGGAGTAAGCGCCATCGAAATGCAGTTTGCATATTCAGGAAAAAGCTTCTTGGCCATAACCGACCATGCGGGGCAGCAGGAAGTAGCCATAAAGGGAAGTTTACTTGGAACCTCGTCCACGAAATCCTTTGCCTCTTCAATCGTGCAAAGATCCGCTCCTATCGCAACCTCCACAACGTCTTCAAAGCCCAAGGCCTTAAAGGCCGGGCGCATCTTCTCAGGCGTAAAGTCAGGTCCGAATTGACCCGTTGCCGCAGGCGCAATGGCTGCATATACCGGCACATCCGAACGTATTGCCTGAATTACCTGGAATATCTGAGCCTTGTCGGCAATGGCACCGAAAGGACAGTTTGCAAGACACATGCCGCAGGAAACACATTTTTCATTGTCAATTTCCGCACGCCCGTATTCATCGGAGCCTATTGCCCCCATTCCGCAGGCCTTAGCGCAAGGTCTTTCCAATTTAAGTATCGCATTGTAAGGACAGACCTGAACACATTTGCCGCACTTGATACATTTACTCTCGTCTATAACGGATTTTCCGTTCTTAACCGTAATGGCGCCCTTTGGGCAAACCTCACGGCAAGGATGTGCAAGACACCCCTGGCAGGCATCCGTTACCCTTACCACGTTATTGGGGCAGGCATGGCAGGCGAATTTAATGATATTGATAAGCGGCGGCTGATAATACTTTTCAGGCTTCACACACTCCTCGGCTCCCTGAGTAACCGGCGCCTGCTCCGCCGCCGTCCTTACTGAAAGTCCCATCGCCATACGCATTCTTTCCCGCACGATGGCTCTTTCTAAGAAAACCGAATCTCTGTATACGGAAACCTCTCCCGGAATAACCCTGTAGGGAATTTCTTCCATTTGAGAAAGATCGCCTTCTTTATATTCATAAGAAAGTCTCGCAACCTCCGCAAAAACCCTCTTCCTTAAATCGTTTACCGATGTGTAGATACCTCTCATAGCCCATCTCCGTCAGTTAATTTTTTAACAATGTCTGAAAACATTTTACTACACATACAGTAAATACGCAATCCAAACCTGCTATTTTATGATAAAATGCCCTTATATTTAGTATTCACCTCGGAGGCAGTATGGAACAAATCCTCAGAAATCATTATCGTGCAAAGCTAAAAGACGGGATCACAAAGGAGGATGTGAAGAAGGCGATTGCCTTGGATCGTCACATTTCCTTAGACGAACATTCACGAATAGAGAGAGAAAGAAAAGGCTTGCTAACCGAAGGGATATTCATCTATAAAGACATGTTGTTTATCTATACGGAAACCGTGGACGAGGAAATAAAGCCTGCCTTTCTGTTTCCGACGCTTGCAAACCTTTTGTGGCTGTGGCCCTGCGAGAAAGAAAATACTCCGTTTGCAAAGATGAACCTTGTATTTTATTTTGCGATTCCCCAAGGGCTTGATGATTTTTTAAGAAAGACTCCGCCTTTGGCTCGCGCCGGCAGAATTGCTTTCTTGAAACCGGAGACCATGTTTGATTATGTCTATACTCACACCGCCCTTGTCAAGGAGGGTGCCATCATGGGAGAAAAGTGGCAGTCGATTGCCCTGCACGAGAACGTCCTCTTCTCATACTACGAAGAGCCGCGTCTCAAGGAAATAAATGTAAAAAGAAACCCCGAACTTAAGTCCGAGGTAATAAACGAATGGCTCGCTATGGATCCCGCTGCCCATTTCTTAAGAATAGATCCGGAGAAAGATTTTCTCGTTATTGAGTGTATTGAAAGTATCGGTTGAAGCAGTTTTGAAATGCACATCGCACAAATTAACTGAGCGTTTTTAGACGCACTGACCGTTCCGGTAAGCCCACTAAATCAAAAATCATGTTCGGGTACGACCTCCACGACTTTTCTCGTAGAGCAAACCTCACATCAACAGCGCTCAAAAGAAAACGCTCATGTTCTTTTTACTCATGCAATTTAGTCATTCATTCCCGGAAACTGACCGAGCTTCCAAGGTCAACTGTTCCGTATAGGCATTTACTTCATCCGTCGTTAAGCCTTTAAACTTAACGGAATAAATTCTTACAAGTGAATCCGTTATGCGGTCCTTGGAGATTATGCCCTTGTTAACGGCTTCTAAAACTGCGGAGTATGCGGTCTTGAAATCTTCGGGACACATTATCATGTCGGCACCGGCTTTCAATGCAATGACTGACGCCTCACCGGATTCATAATAGGACGAAATTGCAGACTTTGACAGTGAATCGGTCATGACTATCACACTGTCAAGCTCAAGTTCAATCCTTAAAAGATCTGTCATAACAGCCTTTGAAAGTGAGCACTGTGTGTTGTCTCCCGTAAGGCTCGGTACCGACTCATGGCTTACAATTACCATATCCGCACCGTTCAAGACGGCGTTTTTAAATGAAGAAAGCTCGTTTGCAAGCATTTCTTCCTTGGTCCTTTCGGTAGTGGAAAGACCATTTTCGGTATCTCCGCTCCCCGAGGACTCTCCCGGGAAGAATTTCACGCAAGCGTCCACATCATATTCGTGAAGTGCGGCGATTGTTTTTTCCGTAAGGCTGTCATTAAGAGATGCATCCGCGGAAAAATATCTGCTGTCGTCATTAGTCTTGGTACTACCTGACGTATCCGTGTCGTCGTCAGCTATACTCTCGATATAAGGCTCGCAGACAAGTCCGAGATTTAAATTCAGCCCGCATTCGGACATATATTTTGCTATTTTTTCTTCTTCAAGGTAAGCTATCGAAGAATCAGCAGTGTCGCCCACTTTCTTTGCGGTCATGGTATCCGTGACATTCATGACATTCGAAAAGGTTGTATTTCCAAGCTCCTCATTTACGGCAAGGAACAGGGGATACCTTGAATATTCCTTCGTGTTTGAAAGCATCTTGATAAATGCTTCTTTGGACGTCATATTTTTGGCCGAGTAAATAAGTCCGCCGATTGCGTACTCGGACAAGGCTGTCTTCGTACCTTCTCCTGCCTGAACTACTGTTCCGACATCGGTTAGTGCTTCGGGAGTTGTCAGAAAGATACCCGCAACCTTATCTTCAAGCGGAATAGCCTCGACATATGCACGAACCGCCTCCAAAAAGAGTTCTTCCTCGGTCGGCTCTGTATCGACTTCTTTAGGAGGCGTTACAATAATCTCCTCCTCGTCATCGGTAAGATTTTCGATAACGGAGTCAACATTTTCAATGCTTTCAACCTGTTCTGAAATTGAAGCCGTTTTCTCGCCCTGTGGCTTTAAAAACCTTGATATTCCAAAAAAGACGCCTAAAGCAATAATGCATATAAACAGTACAAAGAAAACCCAGGAAAACACCCTGCTTTTTTTATGCTTTCGCCTTCTTAATTCCTTGGCATCAACATTTGATTTTGCTTCAAAAGAATCTATATCGAAAATGTATTTATTATCCTGTTCCATTCAGTGCCCCAATTCAACCGATTGCTTTTATACAATGATGATAAATCAGCACTTACAATCTGGCAATTACAAAGATATCATAAATCGCCTTGATGGCTGTTTCAAAATCCTCGTTCTTAACGCCGATGATGATATTCAACTCGCTTGAACCCTGATCAATCATCTTAACGTTTACATTTGCATGTGCAAGAGCCGAGAAGATTCTTCCTGCGGTACCTCTTGTCGACTTCATCCCGCGTCCTACTACAGCAATCAAAGCAAGATCTGCTTCAATTTCGATAGTGTCGGGATCTGCAAGTCTGTGTATAGCGGAAACCACCTGCTGTTCTTTATCCATGAATTCATCCTGATGAACAAAAATCGTCATCGTGTCGATTCCGGAAGGCATATGTTCAAAGGAAATTCCGTTGTCTTCGAAGGCCTGAAGTACCTTGCGACCGAAGCCTACCTCGGAATTCATCATTTCTTTTTCAATATTTACGGAGCAAAAGCCCTTGCGCCCGGCAACACCCGTGATGGTGTACTTTGACTTCTGGCAGGTGCTCTCAACAATCCAGGTTCCGTTATCCGAAGGAGCATTTGTGTTCCTGATATTAATCGGAATACCCTCTCTTCTGACGGGGAATATGGCATCCTCATGAAGAACGGTTGCACCCATATAGGCAAGTTCCCTCAGTTCCTTGTAGGTAATGGTTTCAATTACTTCGGGACTTTCGACAATCCTGGGATCGGCAATTAAGAAGCCCGAAACATCGGTCCAGTTTTCGTAAACATCAGCCTTAACCGCACGGGCAACTATGGAACCGGTGATATCGGAACCGCCGCGTGAGAAGGTCTTTATGACTCCGTTTGCAAAGGAACCATAAAATCCGGGAATAACCGCATTTACACAATCCTTAAGTCTTGCGGAAAGAATTGAGTTGGTCGTATTTGCGTCAAACTCTCCCTCATCGGTAAATTTGATAACCTCTGCCGCATCCACGAACTCATAGCCCAAATACTCGGCCATGATGATACCGTTTAAATATTCGCCTCTGGAAGCCGCATAATCCGAACCTGCTTTTTTTACAAAGTTCTCTCTGATCTTTGCAAACTCGTCGTCCAAAGAAAGCTTAAGCTTCAGCCCGCTGATGATTTCGGTGTAGCGACCCTTTATCTCGGAAAGAATGGCATCCAGCTTTTCGATATTGTCGCTTTCTGCCTGTGCATAACAGGCATAAAGCATATCCGTGACCTTTTTGTCCTTTGAGTTTCTTTTTCCGGGAGCAGAAGGTACTACGTATCTACGCTCGGAATCATCTCTGATAATCTTTCCGACCTTTTTAAACTGCTCCGCGCTGGCAAGGGAGCTTCCGCCAAATTTAACAACCTTACTCATCTTTAATTCCTACTCTTCTATCCTTATATAATTTATTAATGTTCCGACAAGATTTTTCTTTTCTTCGAATTCGCACTCGGTCATTTCATCGGTAATAAAAGCGTACTCATCATAAAAGCCGACATTGATTTCCTTGGCATCCTTGAATGCCTTTGCAGCCTCTTCCTTGAGCTCTGCGCCTACACGGACAAAGAAAGCCTTTTTCGAATTTTCAAAGCCCGTAAGCTTAACCTCTTCATCTGCCCAGTCTATGGGGAGATGATGTCCGATATTCTTTGCACATTCAACTACGTCGCCGCATACCGCGCTCGCCGTGGGAAGCTTTCCTGCGCCGCGACCGTAAAACATTGCATCGTCAAGCATATTGCCGTGAACCAAAATCGCATTGAATACATCATTAACGGTACTTAAAGGGTTTGACTCGCCAAGCATATGCGGTGCGACCAGGGCATAAGCCTCATTTCCGCTTCCTTCGAACTTGGCAACAAGTTTAATGTTCTTTTTCAATTGCTTTGCATATCTGAAATCTCTTGCTGAAATCTTAGTAATGCCTTCAGTATGAATATCCTCATACTTAACGGTCTTTCCGTAAAGAAGTGAAGAAAGAATGGCAAGCTTTCTTGCGGCATCATAGCCTTCGACATCGGCTTCGGGATGAAGCTCCGCATATCCTAAGAGCTGTGCCTCTCTCAAAACCTCATCGAAATCGGCATTTTCCTTTGACATCTTTGTGAGCATGTAGTTCGTGGTGCCGTTTACGATTCCCATGACCTTCTCGATCCTGTCTGCAGTAAGTGCAGAAAGTAAAGGTCTGATAATCGGGATTCCTCCGCCGACGGAAGCTTCAAACTTGTAGCTGCAATTATTGGCCTTGGCAATAGCTATAAGTTCGGGACCATGCAGGGCCACGAGCTCCTTATTTGAAGTACATACGCTCTTTCCCTTCATAAGTGCCTGCTTTGTAAAAGCATAAGCCGGTCCGACACCTCCCATGGTCTCACAAATTATGGAAATCGAATCGTCATCGATAATTTCCTGTACATCATGAACTATGAGCTTTTCAAAGGGATCTCCGGGGAAATCTCTTAAGTCAAGAATGGCCTTAACCTTTAACTCTTCACCGACATTTTTCTTTATTACATCCGCATTTTCGGATATAACCGAAACGACTCCGCTTCCTACCGTGCCATAGCCAAAAACACCAACATTAATCATCTTCCTGTTTCCTCACAATTATTTTTACTGTCAAATTCAAAAGTTTCCGATAATCGGATAGTTTATCATAGTATTTGCTCTCTATCAACTGACTTTTGAATAGCCGTCACTAAAGCGCGCACAAAGCAACAAAGCGTTTTCAGACGCGCTGACCGTTCCGGTGAGCCCATCAAAGCAAAAATCGTGTTCGGGTACGGCCTCCACGATTTTTAGGTCTCACCTCCACAGTGCTCAAATGGGAACGTTTTTGATCTTTGTGCTCTTTTTAATGTGCCTAACTTAACGGATATCTCTTCGCAAGCTCCGCTATCTTACTCTTTGTCCTTTCGACTGCTGCTTCACCATTCTTTATGATGTCTGCGATGCAATCCGCAATTACGTCCATATCGGCTTCGTTCATGCCGCGGCTTGTAACCTGAGGTGTTCCGAGTCTGATACCCGAGGTTACGAAAGGCTTCTCGGGATCGTTTGGAATCGTGTTCTTGTTTGCCGTAATGTGTGCAGCATCAAGAAGCTTTTCAACGGCCTTTCCGGTTACCTTGTAATTGGTAAGGTCGACAAGCATCAGATGGTTGTCGGTACCTCCTGATACAAGCTTAATGTCTCGCTTAAGCAAACCGGCTGCAAGTGCCTGAGCGTTCTTTAAGATATTTTCCTGATATACCTTGAATTCAGGCTTAAGTGCTTCGTTAAAGCAAACCGCCTTACCTGCGATTACGTGCATCAAAGGTCCGCCCTGAGTGCCGGGGAAGATGGCCTTGTTGAAGTTGTACTTGTCCTGAACGTCCTGATTGCAAAGGATAAGTCCACCTCTGGGGCCTCTTAAGGTCTTGTGCGTAGTCGTCGTAACAACATCCGCAACACCGATTGGCGACTCGTGAAGTCCGGCTGCAACAAGCCCCGCAATGTGAGCTATATCCGCCATGAGGACTGCTCCGCAATCATCAGCTGCCTTTCTGAATTTCTTAAAGTCTATCTTACGTGCATAGGCCGAAGCTCCGCAGATGATGAGCTTGGGCTTGTGCTTCATGGCAAGATCATACATCGCATCATAATCAAGATAACCATTATCATCTACACCGTAAGGGATTACGTTAAAGTATTTTCCGGAGAGATTTACCGGGCTTCCGTGTGTAAGATGTCCGCCCTGATCCAAGTTCATACCCATGATGGTATCACCCGGATTCAGTATTGCAAACTGAACTGCCATATTTGCCTGTGCGCCCGAGTGAGGCTGTACATTTGCATATTCGCATTTAAAGAGCTTTTTGGCTCTTTCTCGTGCAAGGTCTTCTACCACATCCACGCATTCGCAGCCGCCATAGTAGCGTTTTCCGGGATACCCTTCCGCATACTTATTTGTAAGGATACTGCCCATTGCCGCCATAACCGCATGGCTTACCCAGTTTTCGGAAGCAATCAGCTCGATGTGATCGTTCTGCCTCTGAAGCTCACTTAATATCGCTTCGGCAATTTCGGGGTCATCATTTTTTATTTCGTCAAATGAGTACATTTATTCTCTCTCCTTATTTTAGTTGTTTAAAGTGTTAAACCGAAACTATTATATAGCATAATAAGTTTCAAATACAACAATAAATTAATCTTTTCCCACGATATTCTATCATTTTCGACGATTTACATTTAATAATGATATTGTTAAAATGTATTCAAATTTGAAGACAGGAGGCTATATGTACTATTTTATTGTAAATCCGGCATCACGCTCGAATCACGGAATAATGATTTGGAATGAAATTGAGCAATACCTCATGTCCGAAAATGTGGAGTTTAAAGTTTATTTTTCAAAGAATGCCGGACACGTATATCGTCTCGTATATGATATATGCTCCGAGCACTTTGGCGACAAAGAGCGTACCAATTTTGTCATCCTCGGTGGCGACGGCACCTTCAATGAAGCTCTTCAGGGAGTCATTTCCTTTGAAAAGGTCAATATCGGCTACATTCCTACCGGCTCGAGCAATGACTTTGCAAGGGCTCTTTCCTATCCTTCTTCGCCGATAGAATGTCTTAAGAGGATTCTTTCGTGCGTGGAGCCGCAGAAGCTGGATTTAGGCAGGCTCAGATACGAGGAAATTTCTGAAGCTAAAACGATTCTTGCGACCGAACCCGTCAGCCACACTCGTTTCTTTAGCGTTTCATGCGGTATTGGTTTCGATGCGGCCGTATGCGAAGAAGCTCTTGACTCAAACATCAAAAATGTGCTAAATAAGATGAGGCTCGGAAAGCTTGCTTACGGTCTCATTGCAATCAAGCAGATTTTCAGATCTAAGCTTTGCGATGCCACATTAATAATTGATAACGACGAGAGTATTATAATCAGAAACGCCAGATTCATAGTAGGCATGAATACCTGCTTTGAAGGCGGCGGATACAAATTTGCACCGGATGCGGTTCCCGACGACGGGCACCTGGATATCTGTACCGTCGGAGACATAAGTCCCTTTGGTGTTTTAAGAGCCCTTCCCGGAGCTCCGAAGGGCAAGCACATAAGGTTAAAGCAGGTTCATACATACCGCGTCAAAGAATTTGAGGTTAAGACTCTCTCTCCTCTGTGGGTTCACACGGACGGCGAGGTTTATACAAAGTCAAGCCACATAAAGGTAAGCATCCTTCCCGGCGCGCTAAACTTTTTGTGGTAATGAGGAATACTGATGAAAGCACTGTTTAAAAAATACGGACATATTCTTCCTGTTCTTATTTATATGCCCATATATCTGATATGGTTTGCACTACTTGAAAAGTATCAGGCAAGCAGCTACCGTATGATTCATACAAGCTTAGACAATAAAATCCCGTTTATTGAAGTTTTCATTATCCCCTATTTTTTGTGGTTTGCATACGTTGCGATTGCCGTAGCGATTGCCTTCTTTACGGATAAAGAACAGTATTTCAAATCCATCGCCTTTCTTTTTATAGGCATGACGGTATTTTTAATAATTTCAACCCTGTGGCCCAATGCTCAGAACCTTCGTCCGAGAATAATGCCCCGCGACAATGTCTTTACAAGAATGGTTTCGTATCTGTATTCCATCGATACGCCCACCAATCTTTGGCCGAGCATCCACGTGTACAATTCCATCGGAGCTTACCTCTGCGTTGCAAAGTGTAAGGCCACCAAGGACAAAAAATGGATTTGTAACCTTTCGCTGGTGCTCAGTATTTTGATTATTTTTTCAACGATGTTCTTAAAACAGCATTCGACCTTCGACGTAATGACCGCCTTCCTCATGGCAGGCATCGTTTCAATAGCAGTATACAGAGAGGACGTTTCCGCTTTCTTTAGGGAAAAAGCTTTGGAAAAAGAAAAACAAAAAGACAAGACGAGTAAGAAATTCGTTTAATGAATTAAAAAGGAACCGGCAGACCTGGCCGATTCCTTTTTTTTATAGAAAATTTCATTGGAATTCCCTATTACATAAAAAGCCCTGCAAAGCAGGATTCTTTGTTCTGAAACATTAATTGAAGTGAAAAATTTTCTGTGCTATATGGTATCCGCCAACGGATATTCTGCGTCCCAGTTCTCCGGGAAGGTTCATTGCGGTCCCAAGCAAGCCCCTTCGAATCCTCTTTTCAAGACGTTCATCCGTTTCAAGCATCCAATTCCACAGGTCTTTCTTTTTCTCAAGGCTGTCCTTTGTATCGTCCAGGATAAGCAAAATTGAAGAAATCGTCGTAATAATCTCAAGATAGCTGTACATATAGCGTTTAAGCTTGTAGTTTAGATTTCCACCCTTTGAAATCCTTGAATAGAACTCAAACATAAGCTTGTTTACAAGAATCTGCTGATCGACTCTCTTAATCATGATGCTCTCATTGACGGACTGATCTTCCCTGCCGATAAAATACCGATAAAAATTCACATCGAGATAATACATGTTTTTGACATACGGCAAGGGTTTGT
>CAVCUM010000026.1:0-21037 GCA_963605385.1 Lachnospiraceae bacterium | reverse complement strand
CTAAACAGTTATCTTACTGACATTGACCGGCAGGCAGTGGAAAAGCTGAGGGCATTACCGTAAAACTCCACGCCGAGAATCAAATGACATGGGGCTCATGGATAAAAACTTTCATAGTTTTGTTGGGCGATCGCATTGTTTTGTGCATACTACATTGCGGCAATTACCCAAGCAATGCTTCTAAGTCATTTCTGAGCATTTTTTGCGTTAAGCTGATTTCCTGATATTTTTGTGCATATTCTCTGGTCTTTATTTTACTGTTCAGAATATTACTTTCATCAAGTAATATATCTTTTAATTTGCTTTCAATTTGGCTTGCGGTATCGATAACAAAAGCTCCATCTACCCTTCGAAGATACTCAATTGAAGCAAGCTGTCTTGGCCCGATTCCAAGCACAAAAGCACCGCTTTGGAGACAGTCAGCTATTTTGGTTGAAAGAGAGTATCTTACTTTATCGATTGATTTTTTCTCAAATGACTCAACATGCAGTACAATATCTGCTTCGTGCATAATTTCCATGATTTCGTCATAAGGTCGGCTCCCCATAAAGCAGGAAGTCCCTTGGATATTAATTTTTTCTTCCAGTTCTTTGGTTGGCGTCGCAGTAGAGTAAATTTCAAGTGTTGCAACTGTTCTACTTGAGTTAATCTTCTTGAGAGCTTCAGCAATTGTTGACAGTGTAGCATCCCTGCCGTATGAAAGATTGCCTGCATAAACTACTCGCATAGGGTTATTTAATTTGTTTTTAATAGATAAACTTAAATTACACCCCTTATAGAGAGTTAAAACTTCTTTTCCATAATAATCTGAATAGGCGGCCGACATTTCATCAGATACCGCATATAGTTTATCCGCAGCTTCAATACAACTTCTTAACAGGCGTTTCTTCCAACTTATATTTTTATAATAACTCTTGACATCATCAGCAACAAAGAGAACTATCTTACATGTTGTATGTGCTTTTAGGTAAGATACTATAGGCCATAACGAGGCTGGCTTGCGTGCAAAAGCAAAAAAAATATCAGGATTTTCGCTTAAAATAAAGTTTTCAAAATTACTATTAATCCAAATTCTACTCCTCCATAGCACATCATCAGCCCAGTAAATCAAGTGTGCACTGTTTCTGTGGACATAGTTAATCATAGATTGTTCGGCTTGTGCATCTTTCTGGATCGCTGATTTAAGTTTCTCTAATTCATCTGACGAAAAACTTTTACCTGAAATTGTACCTTTGAGAAAACCTTTTAAAATATCAAGCGATGTTAGACGATAGTAGTTAACAACGGCTTTATTATCCGGTAGCTGACTACGGTTATAAAAGTTAGAAAACTTATCATTTTTCCATTCATCACCGCAAAACCAATTTGAAATTGTATTCCCAAATGAGTTTGTATCATCCCACGCACTGACACCATATATTAAAATATTCAATCCCTCTGCACCCCTAGTTTGCTGTTTTAGGAAAATTTGTATTGCGCTATGGTAAGTTTAGTTGTTTTTGTGTATAAAGAATTTAATAACTATGCCGTTTTTTGACTCCATAGAACACAATACCCAACATAATCCAGATTGCAAGCATAATGTATGATTCTTTTCCGAAATGGACATTGGATAGGACCGGTACTGGGATAAGTTGCAAAATCATAAAGATAACCGAAAATGCAGAGCCAATAGCTGCCATAAGCTTTAGAGTGACATTGCCATCCCCGCAATGCTTCAGTGTTTTTAATGCTGCAGCACAAGTGAAAAAATAACCTATGGATGCCCCGATTGCAGACATATCAACGAACCAGCCTAGTGCCTCTCTACCTAAAATCGGACCGGAAAGAGACATAATAATGCAGAAAATTATAGCGTTCTTGGGAGTGCCGTGCTTTTGGTCAATTACACCAAACCATTTTGGAAGGAAACCATCTCGACTCATGGCATACATCAACCTACTTGAAGCTAAATAAAAACCCATTATGCCGCTAAGGACTGCGCATGAAACGCCTGTTCCGACCAGCAGTTTTCCGTATATTCCAAGCAGCTCTTCTGCAGCTATCAGCAGTACCCATTCTCCTTTAATAACACTCTCAGGCCAGTTCTCTAAAACGGCAGCAGCAACTGTGTTATTGGAAATGTAGACAAAGCATCCGAATATAATGGCCACGGCCATAATAGACATAGTCCTTTTATAAGGGAATGCGAATTCTTCCGCTGTTTGGGGAATTGTATCAAAACCGACGAAGGCCCATGGTGCAATTGCAAATGTAGCTAGAATTGCAGATATAATTCCTTGAGATCCTACATGCGCATATAAATCAACATTTTCCGCTGTTGCATCTAAAGCAACAACGGATGACTTATCAAACCCCCATATTGGGCTCATGTTAATTGCAGTGGTTTCTTTCGATAGAAGTGCGGCAACGCAAAGGGTTATTGTACAGAAAGCGAGAGTTGCAGCTAAAACAGTTTGAACAAAACCCGCCTTCTTCACGCCCCAAATATTCAAACAGCCGAAAAGAATTAAAATTCCTGTTGCCAACAGCATCTCGCCCATCCATACATCGAATCCGGCAATTTGATAATGAAAGCCAAATTTCAGGATATCTATGCTACCATCAAGGCCATCCACAATAAGCCCAATTGCAGTTGAATTCATGGGGACATTCGACAAGTATGCTGCGAGTAAAAACCAACCGCAGAGATAGGCAGCAGTCTTACCAAAGCATACTTTTGCAAAAGTAAATTCTCCGCCGGCCTTCGGGTATTTTGGAACCATATACGCATAGCTGGCTGCAATTATTATCATAACTAAAGCGCCAAGCAACATCGCAATAGCCGTACCAGCGACTCCGGAATTGGGCAGAAATTTTTTTCCGGGATTTATAAAACTACCCCATCCGATTATGCAGCCAAATGCGATTGCCCAAACATGCAGGGGCTTGAGTTGCTTTTTAAGCCCTATCGTCTCATTTTTTTTGCTTGTATTTGTTGTCATGTTACCTTGCACTTAAGTGTAGTTCCTTTGTTAGCTCAAAACTAAATTACTATTTTCTCCAAACCATTTTATTCACAACGCCGGTGTAGCTTTGGATTAGTCTTGCGACCTTTATTGAAACATTTTCGTGCGTGTAGTCTTGGACGGGCGTGCCGAATTCGCCGTTTTGCTGCATTGTGACTGCCATGTCTACGCCTTGCAGGAGCGAGTCGGTATCAATACCCGCTAAGACAAAGCATCCGGCATCGAGCGCCTCGGGGCGCTCTGTTGAGGTGCGGATGCAGACGGCGGAAAACGGCTTGCCGATTGACAGGAAAAAGCTCGATTCCTCCGGCAGGGTTCCGCTGTCTGACACGACCGCAAAGGCATTCATTTGCAGGCAGTTATAATCATGAAAACCGAGCGGCTCGTGAGCGATGACACGGCTGTCAAGCTTAAAGCCGGTGCTTTCAAGGCGCTTCCTGCTCCTAGGATGGCAGGAATAGAGGACCGGCATATCGTATTTCTCCGCCATGGCGTTCACCGCCGTAAACAGCGAAAAGAAATTGGCGTCCGTGTCAATATTCTCTTCCCTGTGAGCGGAGAGCAGAATATATTTCCCCTTTTCAAGTCCCAGCCGCTCGTGTATATCGCTGTCTTCAATCTTTTTCAGATTCGCACGCAATACCTCGGCCATGGGACTTCCGACCACGAATGTGCGCTCCTTCGGCATTCCGCACTCCATGAGATATCGGCGTGCGTGCTCGGAGTAGCACAGATTCACATCGCTTATTATATCCACGATGCGGCGGTTCGTTTCCTCCGGCAGACACTCGTCCTTGCAGCGGTTGCCCGCCTCCATATGGAAAATGGGGATATGCAGCCGCTTTGCGCCGATTACCGATAGGCACGAGTTCGTGTCTCCGAGTACCAGCACGGCATCGGGCCGAAGCTTAACCATGAGCTTATAGGACTTGTCTATAATATTTCCGATCGTTGCGCCGAGATCGTCGCCGACGGCATCGAGATAATAATCCGGCGCACGAAGCCCTAAATCGTCGAAGAACACCTGATTAAGCGTATAGTCGTAGTTTTGCCCGGTGTGAACGAGGATCTGCTCAAAGTACCTGTCGCAGCATTTGATTGTGGCGGACAGGCGGATTATCTCCGGCCTTGTGCCGATAATCGTCATAAGCTTAAGCTTTCCCATGCTCACACCTCCTCAAAGAATGTATCCGGATGTTCGGGGTCAAAAAGCTCGTTTGCCCACATGACCGTTACGAGGTTTTCCGTCTCACTTAAATTGATTATATTATGCGTATAGCCCGGCAGCATGTGGACGGCTTGAATCTTCTCCCCGCTGACCTCAAACTCGATCACCTCATCCGAGCCTATCTTTCGCTCCTGAATAAGTCCGTGACCGGAAACAACGATGAAAAACTCCCATTTGGAATTGTGCCAATGCTGACCCTTGGTAATGCCGGGCTTTGAAATGTTCACGGAAAACTGTCCGTGACCGCTTGTCTTCAAAAGCTCCGTAAAGCTGCCTCTGTTGTCCGTATTCATTTTCAGGGGGAAAGCAATTTTATCCTGCGGCAGATATGACAGATATGTGCTGTACAGCTTCTTTTCAAAGCTGCCGTCGGGAATTTCGGGGAGCAGCAGCGTTTCGGGCTGCTTGCGGAATGAGTACAGCAATTGGGCTATCTCGCCGACCGTTGCGGTATGGCTTACGGGAACGGCACAGTAACCGTTTTCCGTCCTGTGAGGGTGCCCCTCGATTGCGTTCAGCACTTCTTCAATCAGATCGTCAATGTACACGAGCTCAAGTGCGGCATCGGGGTCGGAGACCGTAATGGGCAGCTCTCTTGATATGTTGTGGCAAAAGGTCGCAACAACGGAGTTGTAGTTTGGTCTGCACCATTTTCCGAAAAGGTTCGGGAAACGGTACACCATGACATCCGCTCCCGTTTCCTTGCCATGTGTGAAAACGAGTTCCTCCGCCGCCTTCTTTGACTGCCCGTAGGGGCTGCCTGCGTAACGCCCCGTCAGGCTCGCCTGAACGGAGGAGGACAGAAGCACCGGGCAGCGGTTGTTATTTGAGCGGAGAATACCGAGAAGCTGCCGTGTAAAATCCGTATTGCCGGTTTCAAACTCGCCTTGATCCTTCGGTCTGTTCACTCCGGCAAGATGGATAATGAAATTCGTTTCACGACAGAACCTTTCAAGCTCCTCGGACGATGTTTCCCTTGTGCAGAGGAAAATGTCATCTATTTTCATATCGGGGTGGGTTTTGTCTCTGCCGTCCTTTATAGCCCTCAGACGCTCAGTCAGATTCTTCCCGACAAATCCGTTTGCCCCTGTGATCAGTACGTTCATATATTCCAAGTCTCAGCTGTTAATCTTGAAGTTAGAGTCTTCCATCAGATGCTCAAGTATCACATTGACATCCTCTTGCATGGCGATCTGCTCATCCGTTGAAACTTCATAATCAATAATATAGATGGGCGTATCCTTGTATGTTCCCAATAAATAACCGTCGCATTTTGTGAAGACAAGGTCAAATAGAGGAGTACCGTTATTTGAAAACTTTACACGGTCATTCGTGACTTCGGTTTGAACGGCGTCTTTCCATTTCTCCGGATATTTCATAGGAATAGGCGCTCCCTCAATATCCACGGTTGCGGTGTTGTCTTCAAGAACGACCTCATTTATACGGAAATCATAATTCTGCTCTAAGTGATTGGCAATTGTGTTGACGGCATTTTGATATCCGCAATAGGTTTCGTAATTTTCATTTTCGGCGCTAATTGTGGGGACATTCATATAAATCACGGTGTTCTCAGACTCACCTACTAATGTGCCCATCAAAACATCACCTGTGCCGTTAAAAATCAAAGTAAACAGTTCTGTGCCGTCATTTGCCTTGAATGTTATGGTATATGGGTCTTTGCTTGTAACCTCATTAGTTACATTGCCGTCAAATGATTCCGGCACACATATATCCGCATACGGGGTATTTATGGTTAATATTTTTTCTTCTGCTTGCTCCTGGCTGGTCTCCTTTGTCGCTCCTGCCTTCTTCTCGGTGTCGTTTGCACCGCAGGCGCATAGTGAAAGCAAACAAGCAAAAGCTAAGATGATTGAAAAAATCTTTTTCATTTTCTTTTCTCCTCTGTAACAGAAGTTCATGTTGACAATCTTTCGAATTTAGCAAGTTCGTCTTTAATATAATTCAATGAGGCAATTTTAGATCTCGTTTCCTCAACAGTCAGCATCTTTGTGTTGTTGGAGTTAAACTCTGTAAGAATGTTGCGTTCTTCATCGCCTTCGCAGAAAAACTTGTCGTAATTCAAACTGCGATTATCTGACGGGATACGGAAGAAGTTGCCCATATCAATAGCTTTGGCACATTCTTCATTCGTCATCAGCGTTTCATAAATTTTTTCACCGTGGCGAATACCGATCAGCTTTATATTTTTCTTATCTCCGCCAAACAGTTCGCACACCGCTTCCGCTTGGGTCTGAAGTGTGCATGCCGGAGCCTTTTGAATTAGTATATCACCGTTTTCACCATGCTCAAACGCAAAAAGAACCAAGTCAACGGCCTCTTCCAGCGACATGATGAAACGCGTCATCTTTGGCTCTGTCACAGTGATGGGACTGCCGTTTCTGATTTGGTCTATCCATAGAGGTATAACCGAACCTCTGGAGCACATCACATTGCCGTAACGGGTACAGCAAATTTTGGTATGCTTGCTTGTCCGGCTCTTGGCTATGGCAATTTTCTCTTCCATTGCCTTTGAGAGCCCCATTGCGTTGACCGGGTAAGCAGCTTTATCCGTAGACAGGCATATAACCGTTTGAACACCTGCATCTATTGCGGCGGTCAGAACATTATCTGTACCAATGACATTGGTGCGAATGGCTTCCATCGGAAAAAATTCACATGAAGGAACCTGCTTTAGCGCTGCTGCGTGAAATACATAGTCCACATCACACATTGCGCTGCGGATAGACTGTAAATCTCGAACATCGCCTATGTAGAACTTTATTTTATCCGACACATCCGGCATTTTTGCCTGAAACTCGTGGCGCATATCGTCCTGCTTTTTCTCATCCCTTGAGAAAATGCGTATTTCTTTTATATTCGTTTGCAGGAATCGGTTCAAAACAGCATTTCCGAATGAACCTGTGCCTCCCGTTATGAGGAGTGTTTTGTTGGTAAAACTAATCATAGTGCGCCTCGTCTTAAGTGTTTAATGATAGATACAATTACCTTGGGGTTACATGCCTGCAACATAAGGTAACCATTTCGGCGTGTGGGCTTATATAAGGAAACAAAGATAATGTTGATGGCGTATTGCGTTGTCACTGATGCAATCGCAGCACCGACAGCTTGCAATTTAGGTATAAGGATTGCATTAAGTATCACATTAAGCACTGCCCCTATGGCATTTATTAAAACTAGATATCTTTGTTTACCTTCGGCCAAAATCCAAACGGAGAATGCGCCACCCAAATATGATGCAGTGCAATACCAAACTACTATCTGGAGTATGGGGACGGCTGCCAAATATTCTTGCCCATACAGGACACTAATGATATAAGGTGCAAACACAGACATGGCAATACTGTATCCAACCGCAAGATATATAATGATGCTGTAGAGCCAGATAATGCTGATTTCATATGTGTTATCACCGTTGACCTTATATCTGAAGATTACCGGCCTCATAGAATCTATAATGGCAGAAAAAACAAAGGATGCCATGCCTGCGCAATACACTGCTGCCGAATAATAACCGGTTTCCGTATTGCTTACCATTAGCTTGAGCATAACACGGTCGGTCTGTGCATATATAACGATCATCAGGCTCGAAAGAATATAATATTTACTGCGTTTAAACAGTCCCTTCGCTGTATGTGTTGAAAAATGCAATTTTTGGCCTTTTTTACAGCGGTAAATGTATAGCAACACAAAAGCGATGATACAGTAATCAAGGGCATTTGATAGCGCAAACCAGTAAATTCCTTTGCCCGCCACAAGGAGAAATATTTTATACCCTGAGACAAGTATGTATGCGATCAAAGAAACAAGGGATGAGTACTTAGAAAGGAGTCTAGCCTGAAACCAGTATGTAATCAATTCAATGCTTTGAAAGATAAGCAAACTGCTGTATAGCAGGCACACGACGAAGGTTTCGTGTTCCCCTTTATTTGCCACAGAAACGAACGCAACAGCTCCAATAATACAGAAAATGCTGGAACAAAAGCTCATGGAAATTGCTGTTCCGAGTATTTCACCTTCTTTGTGAGGGGCGGCTACAAGCTCCTGCACTAATGTATTCTTTAGTCCAAGATACATTACTGGCGCAAGGAATGCGACAATTGATGCCGCATAATTAATCAATCCATAATTTGTCGGTCCTAAATAGCGGGCTGTTAGCATCGAGATAACAAGTCCCAACAAAACTTTCGCTATTTGCGTACCAATAATCCATGAAGCGTTTTTGACTACTTTACCTTCATTCATACATATTTACATATTCCCTGTATTTTTCATTTGAATCAAACCGCCTTGCTTGTTCAAGACACTTTCCTATAACAAATGGCTTATCTTGATTAATGCGTATAATTTCGCATTCCATAGCATTAATATCGTCACACAGCACAACCGAACCACAGGTGTTGTTTATACACTCAGGGCTTCCTCCTGTCCGAAATGTTATAACGGGCGTTCCACATGCTAGTGCTTCAAGATTTACTAAGCCTTGAGTTTCCTCTCTCGTCGGATTAACAAATAAATCCGCAGCGGTGTAGATTTTTGCAAGCTCTTGCTGATTATGAGTACGGTGAATTGATATAATCTGCGGTGGAAGTAATCTATCAATACGATCATTAGTTCCAACCAATACTATTTGATATTTTTGTGGGTCAAGCCTCGTCGCCAAGTCTGTAAATACATCAAGTCCTTTTCTCCTTCCCCAATCGAAGGCAACTCCGAGGAGTATGAATTTGTCATGCGGAATGTTATGCTTCTCTCGAAAGTCCGATGTTGTCGGTTTAAATACACTAAGGTCAATTCCGTTATTAATGACCTTGACCGGATATGCTTTCAAAAATGATTGCTTTACGAGAGACGCCAGCCACTGAGAAGGCGTGATAATCGTCAAGTCTAAACCTGTTAACAATTCCCTCTTTTTTCGATATAAAGTCTCGCTTCTATCGAAGAAAAAACTAAAATCACGATATTGAGGACATTCCTTACACTCAGTTTTCCACTTATCGCATTTTGCCATCGTAAAGTGAGGACAATATGCGGTAAATGCCCAGCAGTCATGAAATGTCCAAAACACCTTTATATGATGCACTTTTAAATAATTGAAGAGACTCTCAAGATTGCAATTATGACCGTGAATATTGTGAAGATGAACAATATTCGGTTTTATTTCATCCAGTCGAGACAATAGGTTCTTCGTAATTTGCCGGGAATTAAGTCCATAAAGTCCGTTAATATGGGAGCGTATGGCTTCTACCTTTATTTGCTGCTTGGTTGCATAGCATATGCCCAAAGGGTAATTGCTAAGGTCACCGCAGTATAGAATATAGTTTTCAATGTTTCTTTCAGTGAGCAGTTTACTTATATCCATGCAAATCTTGCCGGTACTGCCCTTGCCGCAGGTTGCATTTATCTGGACGATTTTCACCTTTCCATTCAGACTCCCAAACAATCAAATTAGCCGGATTAAAATCCGTTATCCACCGCACGCCACGTGGAGGCTTTGATTTCGTGCGGTTTCCATCTCCCCTATGTAGGGAGATGGAAAAGTGCTTTGTCAGTGTAAAATCATCTTGCCATCGGAATCGAAGTCGTAGTAGCCCTTTGCCAAGCCGACCTTTTCGGCCGAGCCGCCAAGATAGATGCTGCAGTTCTTTGCGACCTTGTGTCCGTCCGTGATGAAGTAATAGTTGCCCTCATAGCTGATAAGCTGATAGGCTTCCTGACGCACATTGTTTATGTAGAAGTAATCTCCATATACGCCGTTGCGAATTACCATCTTGCCATCGGAATCGAAGTCGTAGTAGCCCTTTGCCAAGCCGACCTTTTCGGCCGAGCCGCCAAGATAGATGCTGCAGTTCTTTGCGACCTTGTGTCCGTCCGTGATGAAGTAATAGTTGCCCTCATAGCTGATAAGCTGATAGGCTTCCTGACGCACATTGTTTATGTAGAAGTAATCTCCATATACGCCGTTGCGAATTACCATCTTGCCATCGGAATCGAAGTCGTAGTAGCCCTTTGCCAAGCCGACCTTTTCGGCCGAGCCGCCAAGATAGATGCTGCAGTTCTTTGCGACCTTGTGTCCGTCCGTGACGAAGTAATAGTTGCCGTCCACTTTGACCAGCTGATAGGCCAGCTGTCGAATTGCCTCAATATAGAGGTTGTCTTCATATACACCGGTATATGGATGAGCAATTCCGTTTTCATCGCAAGTATAACAACGCAAATTTATGTATTCGTTAGAAGCATGAACGATAACGAAACCATTCGTATAAACAATACCGGCACTATTAAAGAAGTAAGTATCTCCGTCAATTACGACTTCCAAATAGGTCAAATTCTTGGAAGTATTGTGGTAGTAATCAGGACCATACCAGTATCTTAGACCATAGCTGCCAAACTGAGCCCAAACACCACTTTGTACTACGCCGTTATCAAAGTCAAAAGTAATGCCATCGGTGGTAGTAACGCTGCCGTTGGCAGCAGCCATGGTTTCAGGGGCAAAATAGTACCACTGATTATCAATTTCATACCATCCGGAGACCGCCTCGCCGAATTTGGAATAATAATTTACACCGTCGATCTGAACCAGTCCCGTGTACTTTGTCTTGCCGGTGCAGGTGGCGTCTTCGCCGAAGTCGTAGTAGAACTCGCCGGAGTTGTCGGGGGCGGGGACTTTATGAATGCCGGTGAGTTTTACGCCGTCTTTGTAATAGGAGTCGTCGACCCAGCCGTCAGCGATGACGACGCCGTCGACATAGGTTTTGCCGTCTGTCCAGACGCCGCTGTAGAGGTCGCCGCAGGAGCCGCACTTGAGCACATTGTCGATGAGTGCGTAGCTATGTCCGGTTGCGGGGACGGTGGTACCCCAATCTACGACGGAGGAGCAGACCTCGCAATAGGTTCTGCCGGTGTAGCCGTCCTCTGTGCAGGTAGCCGCCTTGTCGGCAAGAGCGGTGACAGTGTGGATATGTCCACCATTCCAAGAAGCCTTATAATCCTTGCCTTCCTGCGTTTCTGTCATGAATTTTTGAATTGCCCAAGCTTCGGTATCGCAGAAGACATTCTCTCCGGTAAAGCTTTCACTTTCGCCGTTGGTAAGAGTTACCAGACCCTGCTGGATACGAACTTCAACGGCAACCCACCAATATTCGTTTCCACTCTTAAACCATGAATAGGTGTACATGTTGTCTTCGGCAAGGACATCGCTGCTTCCACCGATTCTGCTGCCTGCGTTCTTCAATTCCCAAACACGGACAGGAATGGATACCAGAGCCTGCTCACCGTTTGCAGAAACATCACCTGTTTTCGTGATTGTAAGGTGCAGAATTTTGTCCGGAGCATCGTAGGTATAGCTCGCTTCAAAGCCGTCAGCCACTACCATATGATCCAGTTCCCAATCGTTCATGCTGTCAAGGTTCAGTGTCGTTGTCACAGACTGCACATTGGCAATATCGGCAGCAACAACATCAACATAGTAAACAGAGCCGAACAGAATACGGTCTAAGGAAGAATCGTGGGGAACAACCTTGACGGCTGCCGCATCACCGGATGTGATGTTAATTGTGCGTATGACAGAAGCATAGTTGCCCTGCTTATCACAAACGGAGAACTTTACGGTGTGCTGACCTGCGGTCAAAACCACACTCTTGTTAATAGCGATAGAGCCATTGCTGTATGTGCAGGCGACTTCATTTCCGTCAACATAGGCTTTTGCGGTTGTCGCATCAATGCCGGTTGCGTTGGCCTTTATGGTGTTATCGGCAACAGAGGCGGTAAAGTCGAGCGTGTTGCCGGAAACTGACGCGCCATTGCTTAGTGCAACTGCATCGGACATACCGGAAGTCGCATAGTTAACTCCGGAGAAGATAGGTGCTTCACGGTCCTCAACAGCGCTGGAGTAATCAAGCGTGATATCGTCAATATAAACCGTGAAGTCACCGTTTATATTGGCATGATCTTTTGCATTGTATCCATAGCTCGTGCCATCGCTGTCGGAGATGTAGAACTGCATAGTATAATGATTATCAGCCCAAGCGAGTCCTTTATACTTGCTCAAATCACAGGTGATATAATGCCAGCCGGATTCACTGAATGAGTACACAACGCCCGTGCCGCCTAAGCCGCCATCCATAGTGTTGCTTGTGATATTATTATTGCCCACAGTGTATGTACCGTCATCATTGATTGCGGTTATGGGGAAAAGTACCCATCTGCACCAGAGTCCGACATATTCATCGGGAATATAAATCCATGCGCCTATAGACTGAACTCCGGGGTAATAAGTAAATCTATCATTTCCGGTTTTGCCTTTATCTCTGTTTAGTGCAGTCATCTGATAGCCGGATTCCCAACTGTTGGTATAATCAATGTTTATACCGAGAGAATAGTTTCCACTATGAACTTTTCCGTTCTCCTCTGTTGCTACAAATGTACCGCCGTTCGGCAGATAGTAATTGTATTTGACATATCCGGTATTAAACCCGCTGGTTGTGCCATCTTCAAAGTCAAAGATTACCTCAGACCCCTTGCCGAGGTTAATAGTGGTTTCCGCACTTATGTCTGTCCCGTTGAAGACAGCTGTAAGTTTGCTTGTAGTTACGCTGCCATCACCGGCTGTGAAACTAAGACCGTCAATTGTGCCGACAGCGGCATTTTCGAGAGTAAAAGTAAAATCAGATGCTTTGAATTTAACCTCATTGAGACCGTAGGTAGCGCTTATGTCCAAGGAAACCGTTTTTTCGAAGGGAACGGTCATGCTTGAGCTGGCAAAAGTGATCTTTTCCGGGACAACGGCATGAATCGTAACGGAGCCGACCTCGCTGCCGTTATAGTTTGCGGTCAGAACCACGTCACCCTCAGCACCGGCAGTCAGCACACCGTTTTCGTAGGTGCCGTTGGTGACGGAGTAAGTGATATCTGCGGGAATGTCCGCCGAGGTGCCGGCAGGAGATACGCCCGCAGCGGTAATTTCGGTGGAGGTGCCGGGAGTTACATACTCGTCGGCGGCGGTCATCGTAACATGGTCAAACACATTTGACGGTACCGCAGTGGAGGCGATGATGAGGCCGGACGAGATTGAACGCTCAGAGCCGTCGGAGGGGCGGTTGATAACGCTGACGGAGTCGGAGCCCTCGGGGCGTGCGGCATAGGTGGTGGAGCCGCCGCCGTCGAGGTTAATTGCCGCTACACAGCCCGCCTCGAGCATGATCTGCGCAAGCTCGTGCATGGAACCGCCGCAGGAGAAGGGCTCCTGACGGCCGTCGAGAACCATCATTACAACCTTGCCTTCGGCGGTAACGCCAACGCAGGTACGGGAATGACGCTGAGTGTTATAATCGCCGGAAGCGCCGGCTGTCACATCCTTGCCGTCACGGACAAGCCACTGAGAGCCTGCCGCAGCCTGCCAGATGGTGCTGTTGCCGTCGGCGTCAACATAGTTGCCGAGATTCTTCGCATAGTCGATAACGGCGGTCTTGCCGTCCTTGAGAATAGCGAAGAAGTTGTCGTAGCTGTTCGTACCGAAGGACACGCCGTCTATGTAGGTGATACCAAGTGGCTGGCCGGTGGTCATGTTGTAGAATGACGCATTCACGCCGGCGACTACATTGTAGTACTCGCTGATGTACTGCGAATCCTCGGGGTTCGAGTACTTCTGATTCGCATATGCGATCTGATTCGAGAGCTTCTCCATACCGAGCACGCCGCCTTCGTGCTGATTGAGGTATGAGGTCTGAACAACTACATCGTCACGGGTGATGTCGGCAGTGGCAACATAGTAGACCATCTGCTTGCCATCCTTGGCGTAGGCGTAGTTGATGTACTGCTCCACACCGGGAGCAAGGGTCGATTCGGTGTGCTTGAACACATCGTGGGTTTCCGAGACAAACTCGGTGCTTGTGCTGGCGGGCTCTTCTGCGAATGCGGCGACAGGCATCAGGCTGAGCACCATCATTACGCACAGAAGCAGCGACAGCAATCGCTTGGATCGTGTTTTTTTCATTTTGCTTCTCCTTGTTTTTTATTTTTTTGCATTGCTGACTATTGTGTTGAGTCGGGGGGGGAAAGTTTTCTTTTACTTAGTAGGGCAAATGCGTGTTCACAAAATAGTATAAGTTTTCTAATTTTGCTCTCATCGGCGTATGATTTACATCTACAACATTTCTGCAGGATGCATCAATTTGCGGACATAAACGGCTCCGAATGCTTAAATATACTGAATCATTTATTCTGTCATCTTCTGGCATACTCAGCAATAATTCAAGAATCTTCCGATTGTTGTAGGGCACTGTAATATCGTTTGAATACTTTTGTTCTCCCGTGAGCGCAATACCGTCTCTGCTCGGCCAATGCCATTCCCAATAAAATTGGTCTTGCCAAGGAATTGGGTTCAACTTATCGGCTTCAAAGTATTTATTCAAATATTCTTCAAAAACCTTATCGGTTTTATTCACAAGATCACGGTTGAAGAAAAGAAATTTGTAAAATGTTGTGCATACCCTTGGTGAAGGAATCTCTCCAAAATTTTTTCTCCCGGCGTATCGTTTTGTATATCTAGATCTACCGATTTCGGATGCCCATGACTTTACTTCAATATCAATATCAAAATCCTCTTCTGCAGCAAGAAATGCTCTTTTGCGGACATCGTTTTTGTTGTTTGGAACTATATTTCCGCAATTCCACGAAATGACGTCTCGTACGATATCTATGTCCGGTATTTCATCGTCGCTATAGGGAATAGCATAGATTAGGTGATCTAAACCAAGCACTTTACAAATTTTGCTTGCGGCTTCGGCATCCGGTTTTTCATTTTCTTGTGAGTCGTAGCTAAAATATAAATACTTACTTTGTTCATTTACTGCACAGGCTAATGTTGTTTTGCTGTCACATCCTCCGGTTAATGATATAGCCGGCTTTCTCCATTTTTTCGGAATCAGCTCCATGGTAGCGCACAAAATTTCTATTAACTTAGATTCAACTTCCGATTTATCTAAATTTAATGAGTGAGGCCAATAAAAGCGCCGCTCCGTAACACCTGCATCAATACAAACAACATGATTTGGGACATAGCGCTTAACTTCCGGAAACTGTGTTAAGTTTCCAGGCAGTTGGTTGCCAAAGAGCTTAAAATATTTTGTTTTGCGAAGCTCGTTTATGTAGCTGTCTGTTTGCAGGTTGAGGAAATCCCCAATCAAATTGCAGTGAGATGAAACATAGTAATTCTCACTATTATAGCTATAGAAAACCGACTGCAAGCCAATAGGGTCAGCTAAAAATTTCAGGCCTTTTTCTTCAAATTTCAGAAGTATAAACACTCCTGTGAGTTCATTAATAAAGTCGTATACATCATGCTGACTTTTTGCCTTTGCAATAGCTTGAAGAAGTTCTTTCTCGTCTTTTATTCCACGAATGGGATTAAATGCATGCCCAATCATGCAATAAGCGTTCTCATAAGCTACATTTTCCTGTGGGTGCGAAATAATTCTGTGCCTACCAAATCGTTTCTCTTCCCACACCCCATAAAATGGGTAGCTGTGCAAATCGAAAATTTCGTCATCTGTAACAATAAAACCTCGGCAAAAAAGCTTCTCTCTATACTTTGGATGTTCCTTTAAAATCTTTATTATTTCTTTCTTTTCCATAGAATTGTTCTCATCCATGTCATTACTGAAATGTGTGCTATATTCTTTCCCAGAAGAAGTGGTATGTCGGCTGATTTCTTATCAACAGCAAAATCATCACTGCGCACACAATCACATTAAAGACAATGCGGGACTCCTTTTTGAAAATGTACTTATATTCCGGAAGCAATATTATGATGAAAATACTGTAATATTGCACAACGCGCATACAATTTTCATTTACTAAAAGCAAAGGAGAAAATACGCAGGCCATGAATAATGAATTTGAGGCGATATTGAGTTGAGGACTCTCACCTGCGCCTATTTGCCTGTAAAAAATGGTGTACACCACAGCCATCGCCAAGAGTAAAATTATGAATGTGCCGCCGGATGCCGTAGCACTTTTCATGTAGTAGTCATAACCAGCAAAAGCCTTCAGAATATTGAAAACCTTATCTCTAAAAAGAAATACAAAGACAATCAAAAACCAATATGCGGATAATGTTGTTCTTGAGATTTTAATCTTATTTAAGAAATACAAGGGCAATAGAACGATAGATGATGCATGAATTAAAGATGCAAGCAACACCGTGAGCAGAAAATGCCACGGTCGATCCTTTTCAACAAATTTCATTCCGCCAAAAAAGGCTATCGCCATAGCAATCGTTTGTCTCAATCCTGTAATTGCAAAGAACGAGTAAAACAGTGTTGAGAAAACGATAAAAGATATGCAAGGGTCAGATGAATTTTTGTATATCCATATTGCCATGGGGATAATGAAAGCGCAGGCAATTAGAATAAGCCAAATTCTATAGTTATCCGAGAAGCACTGAAACAACTTTACGATTAATGTATAACCGGGATCTTTTGTCGTATTTGCAAGCGTCAGCCTTAACTCAAGCTGTTCAATAACTTTAGTCCAGCTTTGGCTTGCTACACCGTCAAATAAATATTTATACGCATAAGTATCCGCTCCGACGCTGAGATGGCGTAACCCTGACAGCAAAATCCAGTTTATAGCACCTACAATGCATACCATCTTTTTCCCGTTAAATTTAATTTTCCGTCCGGTCAACGGCAATCGGTATAATAATATCAGTGTTATGTTTGTCAAATACCACGCCATATCAAATCCCCATGTTTTAATCTAACATCCGAAGTAACAGCCTTAATTATTAACCTCATAAATTCGCGCTAAAGATTCTTTTGCACTCATACTCGTATATCTGACAGATCGCTGATAAGCATCCTCAACACACGCATCATAGATATCTTTTTCTGCCAGCAAATCTTTTAAACGATCGCACATCGCATTTGAATCGTTCACCGGAACTAAAGTGTTATATCTCTGACCGGCAAGTAATTCTCTGTGACCTCGATTGTCCGTTGCAACTACAGGAACTCCGGACATCATTGCTTCCACCACATTCAGACCTAAGCCTTCTCTTATACTGCAAGCGATAAGAACATCCGATATGTTCAGGTAATCGCTTATATTTGATGTATAGCCCAGCAGCTTTACATTATTTTGCAGGCTCAATGCATCAATTTGTTTTTCCAGATTACTTTTCTCCGGTCCATTGCCGGCTATAAGCAAAACAGCGTTGGGGGCGTGAACTAACAATTTCGGCATGAGTTCAATTGCCATCTGTTGATTCTTGTTTGGCAAAAGTTCACCGACATTGAGGATTATTCTCTTGTCCTTGAATCCCATTTTTTCTCGAAGATCTGCTTTTTCGGCTTCGCTAATTGGGTGGAATCGCGTTTCATCAACTCCGACTCCAAAAATATGTTCTACCTGACAAGCAAATCTTTCCGAGGCAAGCGCATTATCCTCAAGGTTGATTGTGATAAGCTTGTCCGTGAGGTGCTCTGCAAAATATTTCTCTATGGGATACCACAGAAGCCAATTTATTTTTGGCGCACCGTCATAAAAATGGAATCCGTGTGCGGTGTAAAATACCTTCGTTCCTTTTTTCCTGCTTGACCGAGCCGCAAGCCTGCCTAACACTCCACCAACCGGAGTATTGCAGTGAATGACATCATAATGTTCGCCGGAAATTATTTTTTTCAGTTTCTTGTAGGCGGTGATATTTTTCAACGAAAACGGTGAGCGTTGGAAAGGCAAATCAAAGACCTTGTCTGCAAAATCAAGAGCGAGGCCGTTTTTTTCTCCTAAATTGTTTCTTGCAGCCACATGCACCTCACAGCCGTGACTGTGCAGCATTTCGACTAAAGGCTTATGGAACTGGACTATGTGTGATTGCACCGTTGCAACTAAAAGGACTTTCACTTAATTCTCCTAACCGCGAATCGGATCTGATTTGAGATTTTGCCTAATTACATTCATTAGGCGGAATTTGTTTTTTTCGCTGACGAAGCTGTTGTGCGGAGTAATTATCGCATTTTCTAAGCTCCACAATGGAGAGAGGACAGGCAACGGTTCCTCTTCAAAAACATCCAACGCAGCACCCGCACAAGGGTTTTGCTCCAACCATTCAGTCAGCGCACTTGTATCTACAACAGCGCCACGGGAAATGTTGACCAATATGGCGTTCGTTTTCATAATTTTTAATGCTTCCTTGCCGATGATGTGGACTGTTTCTTTTGTCAATGCCACGGTTAAAACGACAATGTCCGCATACGATAAAACATTCTGCATTTCCGTAATCGGGACAATGGATTCAAAATACGGTTCTTTACGAATCGTCCGGTTAACCCCAATCACGCGGCAATCAAACGCACTAAAGCGTTTGGCACACTCTCGGCCTACTTCGCCGCAGCCGATAATAGTGACAGTTTTTCCTGCCAATTCAATCAAATCGCGCTGCTTTTCCCATTTTTCGCGTCGCCGGTTTTCGTAAAAGCAGCAACTTTTTTTATAGATTTGAAGCACACTGCCTACCGCGAATTCCGCCATTGGTACGCTGTATACTCCCCTTGCGTTATATATCTCTATATGCTTCTCGGTTATATAATCCAACGGCACTCTGTCATAGCCGGCACTCGTTAGCTGAACAAATCTCAGATTTGAAAATTGCTCAATCGGAGTGTGCAGAAACAAGCTGTTGCAGATAACGCCTTCAAACTGTGCGGGATTTATATTTTGCGCTGATAGAGGTATGCGTTCATCGCTAACATACACGACAGAATGCCCGGAACATCGAACCTCATCAAAGAAAACTTCGTCCTTTTGCAGCGCACCGGTAATTAGCAAGTTCATCTCAAGCACTCACTTTTTCTTCTGTGACCGAAACTACAGTATCACCCACATTAGAGTTGTTCCTGTTGGCGAAAACCTTGAAAATAGTAACAAAGAAAATTTTGATATCCAACCGCAGAGAAACATGGTCAATATACCATACATTCATACGAATTCTCTCATGCCATTCCACTTCTCGGCGCCCGTTGATTTGAGCCCATCCGGTAAGGCCGGGGCGCATTTCAAACATTCTGAGTTGCTCTGCTGTATATTCTTCAATAGGCCATGGGTGATATGTAAGCGGCGGTCTCGGCCCAATGAGACTCATTTCCCCTCGCAGCATATTTATTATCTGAGGCAATTCATCAAGCGAAGTTTTACGAAGAATTTTGCCCACACGGGTAACTCGCACATCATTATCATCGCTGTATACCCCTCCGGATTCCGCACCTACGCACATACTGCGAAATTTCAGCATTTGAAACTCTTTACCGTCAAGGCCAAGTCTCGTCTGTTTAAAGATTACCGGTCCCTCGGAGTCAAGCTTAATCAGAGCCGCAATGATAAGACATAGAGGCCATAAAAGCGCAAGTGCTGCTATGGATATGCAAATATCAAGAAATCTTTTAATGACATTTCTATAAAGTCTATGCCTCACAACTTTGCTTCTCCTTGATTGTCTTCACGATTTCAGCTACCGTTTTTATCGTGGCCTGTTGATTTTCTATATATTGTTTCTCCGTTGCTTTTGCGCAGAATTCTTCGTATTTCCGAAGCTCCTTCATGCCAACATCAAAGAGCTTGTCTATTTCTTCAAGGCTCTTTTGTTCCTGTACATTACAAAAAGAGCGGGAGAGTATGGCACGAGTTGAGCCTAAACGATAGTGCTCCATTATTACCATATCCGATTTCAGCATTCCCTTACCAATCGAGGCAATTCCCCCAAAGCCGTATGGTATTCCGGCATCAGCTATTTTTTTGCATAAAGCGTCAATGCAACCATTTGCCAACGGCTCGAACATAAAAGTCATCTTGTATGACAGATGCAGGTCGTTAAGTCCGATGTGAATCTCATCAGGTCTAAGTTTCAGAACATCATCTACACATTCAACGGCTTCCTTTGTCTCCAGAAGCAGTGAAGTCTTTGCCCTGTGATTTACAGCCTCCAAAAACGAGTCGGCCTCGGCAACGGTTTTCCACATAGGAAGCATAATGACATCTGCACCGGCAGATACGACTTCGTTGATTTCATCTATACTGTTTTTGTTCCACGGTTGAATACGGACGAGCATTTCGCTATGCGTTAGCAACGGTTTAATAATTTTAATGTCATCAATCCGATGATTGCTCTTGACTGAATTACCTGGTTGCCGTTCTGCTTTGCCTAATGTTTCGAGATCAACCCAGATCCTGTCGACTCCGTGTTTTTCTGCAATAAGCGCTACATTGGGATCATTTGTTATATAGAACAGTTTGAGTGCCATTTCTTATCTCTCTCAAGCAAATTTTTTCTCCAGTAGCCTTCGGCATTTACCCCAATCTGCATACCCGCTGCCGAGCATGTGGATGTCACTGCCGAGGTATTTAACATAGCCGTTTTCGATCCATGACAGATACCGTCTGCGCTTAAGCGGCTTTGTCAGACACTCGGCGTTCAGCTGCAGCGGCACGCCGTCGGCTATCAGCTGCTCAATGTTCTCCTTCGGGTAGCGGTCGGCATGGGCGAGAACAATCTGTATATCCTGCCTCTCCAAAAGCAGATACAGCGTGTCCCATATGGAGTCCGGCCAGTCATAAAACGGCATTTCGAGCAGCAGCTCGTTTGTGCCTTCTCTGCAAAGCAGAGGCAGTCCCTCAAGCGTTTCCATGCCGTCGCAGATAAGAACTTCTGCGCCGAGCAGTATATCCGGTGTGTCCTCCGGTTTGTTGTCGAGCAGGAGTTTTGCCGTCTTCGCTCTGCGAGCTAAAA
>CAVCUM010000025.1:0-23994 GCA_963605385.1 Lachnospiraceae bacterium | reverse complement strand
CCGACCTACACCCTTAGCAGGGGCGCCTCTTCGGCCTCTTGAGTATTTCTCCAAAAGACTGAACATCCCTTACCAATGATTCAGTTCACGTGCTCGACACGCAAATGTTATTATATCCAATACCCTTTTCATTGTCAATAAAAAGAAAAAATTTCCTACGATTTCCTACGAATTCGCAGCAATTACTTCCTCGATTCGTCTCTTGACCTCGGATGCTATCTCGTTTGTGGACATATCCTTGTATTCATCATAGTACATGGGCTTTAAGTAGAATAATTTTACCGTAACCTTCCTGATTGATTTCTCATCAAACGGCACAAAAGAATCCATAAGCGCACAGGGAACAATCGGAGCTTTGGCTTTGACTGCCGACTTGAAGCTTCCGCCTTTCATATCGTTCATCTTGTTGCCCATACGGCTTCTGGTACCCTCGGCAAAGATTAAAAAGTTCTCTCCGTTCTTTACCCTCTCGGTCATGGTCTTGATTACTTCAACGGACTGACGCAAATCACTTCGGTTAATCGTAAGACAGTGAAGTGCCGTCATCGTCTGCTTCAATAACGGAACGTTTTTGAGCTCCTGCTTTGCCACGAAGGAAAAGGGACGCTCGCACGAATCAAGGAATATCAACACGTCATACATTCCCTGGTGATTCGGAAAGAACACGAAGCCGTCTTCCTTCGGAATATTTTCGATTCCATGAACGTTAAGCATTACACGACCCTTTTTGTTGGCCTTCTTTGCACAATGCCTTACAAAGGCATAAGCCTTTGCCTTATCATAGTCTTTCTTTTTCCCAAGAGCCGACATACGAGCAAGATAATATGGAAAAGGAAAAAGTAATCTAAGTATCATCAAAGCTATTCTCATATGCTACTCCTTTTCGTATTTCGATTTTGCGATATCGTAAAGATTATTGCCCTTGGAATCAATGACAACTATGACAGGAAACCTTTCAACCTTAAGCTCCCTTATCGCCTCGGTTCCGAGGTCGTCATAGGCAACTGTTTTAGACGATTTAATTGCCTTCGAAAGTAAAGCGCCCGCTCCGCCGACTGCGGCAAAATAAACTGCCTTGTTCCTGACAATTGCTTCCCTTACTGCCTCGCTTCTGCGACCCTTGCCTATCATTCCTTTAAGCCCTAAATCTAAAAGTCTCGGTGCATATTTGTCCATTCGGCTTGCAGTTGTAGGACCCGCAGAGCCTATGGGCCGCCCTTCACGTGCGGGACTTGGTCCCATGTAGTAAATCGTATTTCCGTCTATGGATACAGGAAGAGCCTGTCCTTTATTTAAGGCTTCATCCATTCGCTTATGTGCTGCATCTCTGGCGGTATAGATAATTCCCGAAAGATATACATAATCCCCTGCATCAAGCGATTCAATCGCTTCGTCAGTAAGCGGAAGATAAATTTCTTTTTCCATCTGGCCTCCTAAATGACTGCGGATGCGTGTCTGTTTACGTGGCAGCAAATATTCACGGCAACAGGCAGTCCCGCAATATGCGTGGGATAAGTGAGAATATTCACGGCAAGCGCCGTAACCCTTCCGCCAAGCCCTCCGGGTCCGATTCCGGTATTGTTAATCTTTTCAAGAAGCTCCTCTTCCAATGCCTTTACATAAGGTATTTCCGAGTGCTCTCCTATCTCTCTTGTGAGTGCCTTTTTAGAAAGAAAAGCACATTTTTCGAAGGTTCCGCCGATACCTACGCCCACTACCATGGGTGGACAGGCATTAGGCCCGGCGTCCTTAACCGCAGTCAGCACTGCTGCCTTAACGCCTTCTATCCCGTCCGCGGGCTTGAGCATAAATATGCGGCTCATATTTTCGCTTCCAAAGCCCTTCGGAGCAAGTGTAATCTTAACTTTATCACCCGGTACAATGTTGTAATGTATGATCCCGGGCGTATTATCCTTCGTATTAACTCTTTCAATCGGGTCAGAAACAACGGATTTCCTAAGGTATCCTTCTGTATACCCCTGCCTGATGCCTTCACTAACTGCATCCTCAAGGTTTCCGCCGACAAAATGAACGTCCTGACCTATATCAATGAACACAACCGCCATCCCTGTATCCTGGCAAATCGGAATCATATCCTTGCCGGCAATCAGGAGGTTCTCCTCAAGCTGTGACAAAACCTTCTTTCCGACCGGAGATTCTTCTTTTTCCTTAGCCCTGGCCAAAGCCTCTTTCATATCGGGAGAAAGAAAGTGATTTGCCTTAATACACAGGTCTTTTATTTCTTTAGTAACCGTATTTACGTCCACTTCGCGCATAAATTTCTCCAACCCTTAGAAGATCAACTTTCTTTAACAGGCATCTTTGTATAAAGAACCTTCAGCAAAATAGGTGTAAGAATCGATGAAACTATTATCAAGAGAATAACTGCGGTAAAATATACAGGCTTAAGAAGTCCTACACTCAGGCCCTTCTGTGCAACGATCAGTGCAACCTCACCTCTTGTCATCATTCCGACTCCGATTTTTAAGGCATCAGGTGCCTTGAAGCCGCAAATCCTTGCCATAAGTCCGCAGCCGACAATCTTGCATACAAGGCCTACGATTACAAAAGCAAACGAGAAGAGCAAAATCGAAAGGTTAGTTTCGCTTATGTCCGTCTTTAATCCGATACTTGCAAAGAAAATCGGACCGAAGAGCATATAGGAATTGATATCCATCTTTTCAGAAATGTACTCCGAATCACGAAGGTTGCAAAGAATAATTCCGGCTACATATGCACCCGTAATATCTGCTATTCCGAAATACTTTTCTGCAATGTAAGCCATTGCAAGGCAAAGGGCAAGTCCCATGATGGGAATACGCCTTGTGTGAGGGTATCTTGCATCGAGGAGCTTGAACAGCTTGTAAATGATAAAGCCCACAACAATTGCAAATAGGAAGAACAAAACCGTTTTTAAGCAAACGGTTCCTGCACTTGTGTTTGCATCCTTAAGTCCGATTACAACCGTCAGGACAATAATTCCGATTACATCGTCTATGATGGCGGCACTTAAAATCGTGGTTCCGATAAGTCCCTTGAGCTTACCCATCTCTCTTAATGCCTGAACGGTAATGCTTACGCTCGTCGCAGTCAGGATAACTCCGATAAACAAAGCCGTGTAAAACTCTGTAGTTCCATAGGGAGAAAAACCGTAAAAGCACATGTACAGAATAGTGCCGCCTATTAATGGCACGAACACGCCGGCACATGCAATCAGGGTTGCCTTTACACCCGTCTTTATAAGGTCGTGAAGATTTGTTTCAAGACCTGCGCTGAACATTAAGAGAAGCACTCCGATTTCAGCCATCATATTTAAGAAATCGCTCTGCTCAACGAGTCCCAAAACACTCGGTCCGATTAAGAGTCCCGCTATAATCTCTCCGACTACCTGCGGTGCCTTTAACTTTCTTGCGATAATTCCGAATACCTTTGCAAAAATAACAATAATTGCAAGATCCTTAAATACCAAATATGTATCCATTTCCAGCTCCATCCATTATCTAATTTGATTCCAATGGTTGATTCTATCACACTCGCCTTACATTTCAAGTGTTTGATCCTCTAAGCTTAACCTTCTTTATATGCTTGATTTCTTTGGACTTCTCGTATCTAATCTGTATATCTTTAGCTTCCTTCTCGGAAATCGGTTTCTTTGTCTTTACCGTAAAATACCTTCCGGCATCATTCTTACGGATTCGAATCTTTGTCTTGATGTATCCGTGTTCCTCGCAAAAAGAAACACCTATGCAGTATCTTCCCGTCGGAGAAAAAAGCTTTGTGCGTTTCTTCGAGGGCTTCTCGCAAAGGTAGCAGTTCATATCCTTTACATTTTTATCGGCAAGCAATGCTTCCTTGGTTGAAAAGGTCCTTGAAATATACTTCTCATAATCGTCAAATACCACCAAAAGCTCGTTCTTTTTGTCTTTAGGTGCCACAAACGTATCATAGGAAACGTGCCTGAAGGTTTCCTTCTTATTATAAGAAGAAAAAACCTTTGCGGTATAGTAGGCATCACTAAAAGCCCTGTGAAAAGGAATGTCCTTCTCAAGGTTCAGCATATCGACAGCGCTTTCCAAAGAACGTCTTTCCTTGCCTTCATCATGTTCAAGCGCAAAGAGCTTCTGGGCATCGTAAAAAGGAAGCGGCCCGTTTTTAAAGGGCTCAAACCCATAATAAACCATATTACGTTCAAGCTCCGTTACATCCAGAGGACCCCAGGTTACGAATAAATAGTCCTCCCCGCACCACTTTAAGAACTCCTCCATTACTTCCGTAAAAGGACGTTCATTTTTAAGCTCTGCCATCTTTATGTGCACAAGCTTTCCTGTCACGTAGTGCATTGTTTTATAAACGGAAGGCTTAATAAGAGCCGAGAACTCATCTATCATGGAGCCTCGCTCGTCAAGCTTTACCGCGCCTATTTCAATTATCTCAAACGGAATCGCAGGATTTGATTTACTCGTCGTACTTGACTGATTCCATTCAAGGTCAAAAACAATATAGTTCATGCATTTCTCCCATTCGTTCTTTCTAATTGTAGAAACAAGAAGGTTTATTGTCAATGCAGACAAATCCCCGAGACAGTCAAATCTCGGGGATTACATTCAGTCTAAATGAAAAACGGTTTTTAAATCAACGGAAACGGGGCTGTTATCGGGATTTGTCTCCATGATAGGTGCCATGAAGTCCCACCATTTACGGTTTATTGGAGTGTCGGCACTCTTAGCCCAGAGCTCCTCATCCTCAATCTCGATATATCCAAACAGTGTCAAGGTTTCTTTATCTAAGAATATCGTGTAATTCTTTCCGCCATGCTCGTGAATCATGTCCTGCATCTCGGGCCAGAGTTCATTGTGACGCTTTTCGTACTCCGCTTCCATACCGGGGTAGAGCTTCATCTTAAATCCTTTAATCATTTAAGCCTCCTTGAGATTCACTATCACCGTATCGTAAGCATCAATTGTAAAGTTCTTCTCTCCCTTATCGGTCTTTACCTTTGTCTGCTGCCTCGTATCCGAATTATTGATGACGATAAGCGTTTCGCTGCCAGGATAGTAAGCGCATTCACACAGCTCATTGTCCGTGATATATAAGGGTTCTTTATCCCCGGCAATTGCAAGAATCAGATTCAAAAGTTCCCTTGTCGATTGGTCGGAAAGAGCAAAGTCGGATAAATAAATGCCTGCGCCCTTACCGAAGGGATGCCTTGTTGCAAGTGCTTTTCCGGCCTCAGATTTAATAACTTCAGTATCTTCACGGCTTATGAAAACATCTCCAGAGAGCGTACCGAATTTACCGTGACAAACCTTGTCGCCCAGATCTTTGTCTACACCCAAAACGTTTTCAAGTCTGAATACCGTATCGTGATTAAGTGCAAAAGAAGGATCCTTTACTCCGAGGAACACGCCACCGTCATATACCCACTTGCCGATTAAAGAAAGTACCTGCGGATCGTTCCAGGAATCACCGCCGCTCCAGGCCGTTCCTCCCTTTCCGGCGTTAATCACGAGATCCGCGTCATCCAAAGCTCCGTTTTTAACATCCTCAAAGTTAATGTATGAAACCTTAACGGGAAGCCCTGAAAGTGCCTCGTTTATGTGAATAAGGCAATGCATATAGGTTTCATGGAAATGTCCCGACAGAGTCCAGCTTCTAAGAGAGCCCCAATAGGTAAGAACCTTTACATTAACGGGTACTTCGTAAGGCGCGCCTTCGTCGTGAAGCTTGGAAATAATGCGGAATTCATCCGAAATTTTCTCGATATAGTCTACAAAATCAGGGAAATTCTCAACCAGATGAATATATCCGCCAAGCCCTATCCTGTCTATCTTTGTGCGTAGCAAGGCTCTTCTTACTCTCAGCCAGTATTTCTTTGCATCAAGTGTCGGATTTCCGCCCTCCATAAAGGTCGGGGCTCCGCCGAGCCCAACCGGGAAGAGGTAGGGATGCAAACGTATCTCGTGTGTCTTTACCGGAACCCCTCCGCAAAGGCGCACTTCAAATCCCGAGAATACGCATTTGATAATTCCGTCAAAGCCAAACTCCGTAAACTTACCGTTATAAGGCTCAATTCCTACCCAGGAGTCATCATAAAATACATATGCTTTCTTTCCGTAGGAATGAACTATGTCAATAAGCTCTTTTCCAAATGAAATTACAAATTCGTTTATGAATTCCATCCAGGCTTTCTTCCTGTCATTACCGGGCATATGGGTTACATGGAATTTCCCGCCGTTTACAAAGTCTTCGGCAGTCATCCTGTAACCGTTTCTTTTTTCAAATTCCCTTAAGGCTTCAGTGCTTACCGTGAAGTCATAGGATGCCCAGTCTGTAAAAAGGTTGGAATTTTTGCTTGAGCTTCCCCAAATCCATACAAAGTTGTAGAAAAGGGAGGTAAAACGAACAACATTTGTTGCCGGATGGGTCTCGCACCAGTTCTTCATCCAACCCTTGAGATATTCTCTTGTTTCTTTATACATAGGATCAATTTGCATTAAATGCTCTTTGGTCCAGTTGTTGGTAGTATGGTTGTACATGGAAATTTCTTCCCATATCCTGTAAGCTATGAAGCTTACAGTTACAGTGTGAAAGGGCGTCACATTCTTAACGGTGACATCGCCGTCTGCGTATTCCCAGTTGCACTTATCAATCTCCGTACCCACAGTACGGTCAAAGACCTGCCAGTATTCTATGGATTCCTTTGAATCGTTTACTCTGAACTGCTCGCCGAAAAAATCCTTTAAAAGGGAAATTTTGACGGTATCAGAAACTGCCGTCACGGGAGCCGTTATCAGGAATGTCTGCTGAAGCTTGTCCTGATTCTTTAAGGCCCAGGCATTGTGATCCCTGATGATGCATATGGTTGAATATATATCATATCCGGCATTCAGTATATCGTCCGAAAGAACGGTTCCGTCGCTGTCTCTTATGACATCCGCGCCCCAACGCTTTGCCAGGTCCAAGGTCAATTCCTCATAACCGGCTTCACCCGGCATGGTAAAACCACCCTTAAATTTGCTCACCTTTATTTCCTCCTGAGTATTTCATCAAGTCTGTCCATTGCTATGCTGTAAGGCTCAATCGGAGTCTCCTCACAGCCACGAATCCTTGGCATCTTAAGCTTGTCCTTATCAATCTCCCAAGCTGCAACGTTCTTTCTTAAAAATCCCGCAAGCTGCTTTACCGAAGCATTCTTTGAAGTCTTTGAAAGCCTTTGAATCTCACCTGCCACGAAAGACGCCATTAAAAACGCGCCATAATCATTTGTATGTGTATAATCGCCCGGATGGAAATATTTGGTGCTCTCTTCCCGCCCGGTTTTCTTTATTAATTCCATGCTAAGTGCATGCAAATCAAGAAGCGGAACGTCAAATTCCTCTGAAATCTTTACACACTCTTTTGCATACTTTTCAAGGTAATCTAAATACTCTCCGTCTTTCCAGGAGTTCCTTGCAAGCGGAGTTACCAACACGGGAATTCCGCTCTGAGAGCGAATCTCCGAAATATAGCGAACGATATTGTCCCTGTACCCGGTATCTTCCCTCAGCTCTTCGTGCTTCTGATCGTTGTGCCCGAACTGTATAAAGAAATAATCTCCAGGCTTGATGTACTGAGTGATAATCGAATAATGACCTTCTTTTCTGAAGGTTTCCGTCGTAAGACCCGAGTGAGCGTGATTGGAAACCGCACAGGTGTCGTTTAGAAATGCCGGAAACATCTGTCCCCACCCGCAATAAGTAGCACCCGGAGAATATGGAAAGTCAGACGGTTGGTCCGTAACCGTTGAATCTCCTGCGAGAAAAAGCGTCGGGCAGGCAAACTCCTTTATCTCTATGCTGTGTACCCTGAAGCCTTCACCGACCCATGAAATATCAAGATCTGTGTCCCGGTATATTCTTTCCTTCCATTCGGGTATTATGTCACATACATTCGCGGAAAAAGAAAACTTCGCTACTCCCGTAAAATTACCTACATAATACATGCGCCTGCGTTCAAGGAAGATTTGGGCATCCGAGCCGTCATTCTCAGCTTCAATCAGGACCTTAAAGTTTCCCTGATGATTTACATCCACCTTAAACATAGTAGGAATCGGGAGTACATCCTCAATGTCCTTTGGAATAAATCCGCTGTTAACAGCAGGAATATTCATGGGTTCCGAATCATCAAGCATCTCCGCATTTACAAAGCCATAGCCCTTATCCTTAGTATAAAGCTCATCTTCTGATACAAATATGAAGGATTTCTTCATATCATTTCTGTTTTCTTTGAAAAAGAAACCACGCTGAAACATTATAAGGCTCCGTCCTTTTCTATTTCGTCATAATGAAGAAGTCCTGACAGGAAAGCAAGCATGAGTCCCTGCCCCCATCCCTGAATATAAGCGTTCGGAATACCTCTGTACCCCTCTATGTCACGCATAACGGCCGTTCCTCCGGAAACATTCATAACCTTTCCTTCGGGGCTTACGTTCTCTAAAAGTCCTTTGATTGCTTTGTTGATATACTTTGAATGTAAAGGATTTCCTCTGTCAAGCATTGCCGCAGCAATTCCCGCAGATGCTGAAGCTTCCTCATATGAGCCCTCGTCGTCAAGTACGGTTCTCCATAGTCCTTTTTCGGTCTGAACCGTCTTAAGTGCGGCAAGCTGCTCATTTAACGAACCCGCAATATCAATATACTTGGGATAAAGGTAAGCCTTAGGCAGGATTCCTCCGACCTGAGCCATCGTATACGCACACCATGCATTCGCCCTGCCCCAGTAAATACCCGACATATGGCTCTTTGCAGGATAAACATCTATACCGTCGTCATATTCAACATTTGTATACCCGTGATAAAAGAAACCCGTCGAAGGATTCTGGAGATACTTGATGTGCCAATACCACTGATTGAGCGCATCCTCTATCATTTCTTCGTCCTTGTTCATAACGCCGACCCTCAAAAGAAGGAAAGCCGCCATAAACAGGGTATCTGCCCATGCCTGCTCAGGGAAATCGTTATTTGCCGAAACCGTGTGCTGGAGCACATGATCACCGAATCTAAGCGCCTTTTTCTGCAGATATTCTATTTTGGACATCAGAATGTCATAATACTTCTTGTCGCCTGTTGCTTTATATAAAGAAAGAAGACAATGACCCATCGCACAGGCGTTAACCGTCCACACCTTGGGTAATCCCAAATCGATGAGCTCATCAACTCTTTCCTTTAAAACGTTGAGGTACTCTTCCTTGCCCGTTCTTTCGTAGGCCGTGCATATTCCGTAATATGCTACTCCGCAGGGCCAATCCCAGGTAAGATCCATGTTCATCGTTTTTTCAACGATCTTGTCGATGACGCCTTGAATCTCTGCCTTGTCAAATTCAAGCTTAAGCATATACTTCCCTCCTAAAGATGATACCGAATTGCTCAGTGAAGCGAACTTCCGCAATCCTGTCATATACGTTCTTTTTCCATACATACACGGGTATATATCGAAAAAAAACATATTTTTAAAAAGGTGTGCGCCTGCGCACACTTGCGCGAGCGGAATGCACAGCATTATTTTCCCTACCGCGAGCTGCGCATCAGTGGCACGTAGTGCCTATTTTTAACCGTATAGGGAATTGCAACGCAATTTCATATATGATTAAAAGTTAGCCTCCAAGCTTTTATGCCAGGAGGCTATACAGTTAATATCTTAGTAAATCTTTTTAGCTGTTACTGAAGCTTTGTGGTGTTGCCGTCATTGTAAGCTGCAAGTCTGTCATCGATTACTGCCTGATAACCTGCTTTCAGGTACTTCTGGCTGAGCTCGTCATATAAAGCATCAAACTCATCCTTCGAGCACATTGTAAGCTTATCTCTGTACTCTACATAAAGATCATAAAGGGTCTGATTGTACTCTGAAACTGCGTCAATTGATACTGCAAACAAGCAGTCTGAGTTTGCCTTACCTTCATTGTAAATAGCAAGCTGTCCTTCATAGTTAGCAAGGATCTGATCATAGAAGTCCTGAGGAACACCCTGAGGAGTAACTGCCTTGATATCCTTTTCAATGCTGCCGAGAGTCTTAACAGCTGTTACTGCACACCAGTAGTCAACGTTATTGTTGTGTCCCTGCTGCTCTGCCAGAGCTGTCTGATCTGCAACTGCAACGGGATCGCCGTTCTCATCATAATTGAAGTTGACACCTTCGATACCCCACTGCATGGTGAAGAGGTTCTCATCCTGAGATAACCACTCAAGATACATCATAGCTGCCTTCATCTCATCTTCGGTAGCTGTTGTTGAGAAACCAATCATCATACCAAAGTTCGTGCCGGGTCTGTAAGAAGTTGATGATCCCCATGTCTCGTCATAAACGTATTCTGAAGGAGTTACAACAATACCAAGCTTACCGTCGGGATTAGTCTCATAGAAGGAATTCAGTACATTCATGTTTGAAGATACATAACCTGACCAGGTAAATGCCTTGCCATTGATGAAGTCTGCTTCTGCTTCGGAAGCATCTCTCAAATAATACTCTTTATTGTAATATCCGTCGTTGAAAAGCTCATTTTCAAACTTAAGGAACTTCTTCTGAGCTTCGGTTGAAAGTGCAGGAATCTGGTAATCTCCTGTTGTAGCCCAGGTTACCTCGTCCTGAGGATAAGTTCTGTAGCCATAGTTCTGGTCGATACCTGCACCGCTCTTCTTTGAACCGCTAAGAGGTGCGTCATGTCCGTTTTCAACAAGCTTTGCATAGAGCTCTAAAAGCTTTGAATTGTCGCCTGTAGGATATTCTGTAAACCCTGCTTCCTCAAGCCAATCCTGGCGATAGAAGGTAACCCATGTATAGGTAGTGTTACCGTAAGGACGGAAGCCCAACAGCAAATAATCTTCATCGGCGAGCTTTGTGTAGGCATCATTGCCGTTATCAACCATATTCTGCCAATAGGTAGGAGCGATAGTCTTTACAGTCTCTACATCATAGGTCTGAAGGTAACCGTCTGCCTGCCAGGTAGCAAGCTTGTCATAGTCATATTCCATACAGATTGTTGGAAGTGACTTACCTGATGCAAGCATAGCGTAGTCTGTCATAACGTCTGAACGTGTGATTCCTACATACTGTACGTCGATGTTGTACTTGTCGCCGAAATTGGTCTGTACCCACTCAGTCCAATAGTTGTTCTCTACGTCTGAGCATCCGTTTCCTGACGATCCACGGTCATATACGGGAATCTTTAAGGTAACGGTGTCGGCAAATGCCGTCCAACCATCCATGCCTGCTACTGCTTCCGAATCCGTTGATGTGGAAGTTTCGGTAGATGTTTCTGTGCTGCTTGTTTCCGTTGAGCTTACTGACTCAGTAGCAGTGTCACCGCAGCCTGCGAAGGTTCCTACAACCATAGCACCTGCAAGTGCTGTTGCAATCGCCTTGTGAAGAACGTTCTTCTTCATATTAATCCTCCTTTAGTCTTGAAGAAATTTCTTTCTTCTTTTTACATAGTTTATTTATACCCCTACTAAGGGGAAACTATCTTAACCTTTAACCGCTCCGACCATGGTACCCTGCACGAAATACTTCTGTAAGAAGGGGTAGATGATGATAATCGGAATTGTAACAAACATAATACTTGCAGCCTGAAGTACTTCGGGTGTTGCCTGAATTGCACTTCCCGTATCTGCGAGTGATGAGGTCTGTGCCTCAGATGCGGACGCTACGAGCTGGTAAAGCTTGTACTGAATGAGCTTTAAGCTGTTGTCCTTTGTGTAATACATATTGTCGGAATATGAATTCCAACGACCTACCGCATAGAACAGAGAAAGCGTTGCTATTATCGGCTTTGAAAGCGGAAGAACTATCTTTGACAGAATCTGGAAATTTGAGGCTCCGTCAAGAAATGCCGACTCCTCAAGACTGTCCGGAATCGTACTTTGGAAGTAGTTCTTCATAATCAGCATGTTGTAAGGTGAATAGATGAGAGGCAGAATCAATACCCACATCGTATCGTAGACATGCAGCTTTTGGTAAAGCAAGAAGGAAGGAATGACACCGGCACTGAAATACATAGGCACCATCAGTACAAAAGTTAATAGCTTCTTTCCTTTTAATCTCTTCTTCGAAAGCGGATAAGCGCCACAGGTGCAGGCTACCATTCCGAGTATTGTAAATATCAGTGTAACTATTACCGAGAACAGCATCGAGTAAGTCATTGAGCTGTCTCCGAGCACCTGCCTGTATGCATCAAGCGAGAGATCCTTAGGCCAGAAATAAACGCTCTTTGACATTACTGCCGTAGTGCCGGATATTGACTTTGCAGCTACATGCAGGAAGGGGAGTACGCAGGTCGCACACAGCAATACAAGTATGAACATGATCACGAAGTCGCTGACGTGGAATTTATTAATGGCTCGTGCCCCGCCTGCAGAAATCGTTTCTTCAGCTACGTTTTCTTTTTTCATCGAAGGCTCCTCCTATAATAATCCGTCTTCGCCAAGCTTCTTGGCTATTCGGTCAGATACCAATACAAGTATGAGTCCAAGCAGCGATTGGAACAGACCAACCGCAGTCGCCATACTGAACTTTCCTGCTCCGAGACCTTTATTATAAATGTAAACTGCGAGCTGATATTCAAAATCCTTGACCTGTGAGTTTTCAAAGGATGTAAGACGCTCAAGGTTACTACCCATTATACGTCCGAGGTTAAGTATCAAAAGCGTTACAACCGTACTCTTAATACCGGGAAGTGTGATATAACGCATCCGCTTCCATCTGTTGGCTCCGTCTATCATAGCCGCTTCGTAAAGCTCTCCGTTTATACCGGTGATTGCCGCAAGATAGAGAATCGTGCCCCATCCCATGGACTGCCAGACACCAATCAGCAGATACGTTACTGCCCAATGCCATTTCTCATTTAGGAAAGGAATACCCTCTGAGATAAGTCCTATCTTCATAAGCACTACGTTTACAAGTCCCGAGCTCGGACGGAACATTGTAAGTGCTACGCTACCGATGATTGCCCAGGATAAGAAGTGGGGCAAATAAAGAATAGTCTGTGTGACCTTCTTAAACTTCTGAAATCTAAGCTCATTTAACATAAGAGCCAGAATAATTGGCATCGGGAAGCCTACAAGCAAATCGAGGAAGTTAAATGCCACTGAGTTTCTGAGAGCCCTAATGAAGTCGCTGTCGGAAAAAATCTTCTTAAAGGTTCCGAGTCCCACCCATTCGGATCCCGAATATCCTTTGGCGGGCTTGTAATCCATGAATACCATTCTTAGACCCGGATATGCGGCATAGTTAAAAAATACAACCAATGCTATCGGAATCAAGAGCAACAGATATAACTGCCAGTCTCTCTTTAAGGCCTTGTGCCACGGAGTAACAGTTTTAACCTTTGTCCTGTTTTCTTCTCTTACCGCTTTGAAGTTAGACATCTGCTTTCCTCCTGTTTGTTAGTTTTATGTTTCTTGTTATCATGACTATACTTCTATCGACATATCATTTCTAATCACCATATAATCAAAACTTTGCATTTTCGACCATCATATTTTCGAATTTAGCTTTTTTGACAAAAATGATGACCTCATTTTGTTGATATTTACTAAATTTCTCCGTCAAGTTTGATATTTTTCTAACCTCCAAGAGTTTCTTCTTGTGCTTTTTGCTTATTTTTGCTAAAATCCGCTTAGAAAAAGGTTTTTATATTTGGTTGAATTTGCATAGTTATGGTTGAAAATGGTGGATTTTGCAATCTCTTTTATCATTAACACGCAAAACCTGGTATTATACGATCTTTCACATTATCTGCGGAGAAATTTATGGCAAAACAAAAAACAGTTATTACAGAATATCGAAGCTACTACCTTCCATTGGACTTTCCTCTATTGCTTCTTTCCGGTGCCCATTGGAAGATCTCGGATATCCCTGCCGGAAGGCTTCATTTTCATAACTGCCTTGAACTCGGCATCTGCCACTCAGACAGCGGTACCCTGGAAATATATGACAAGAAACTAAAGTTTAAAGAAGGAGATGTCACCTGTATACCCAAAAACGTTCCCCATACCACTTATTCTGACAAGGGAACGCTCAGTCACTGGTCATATTTGTTTGTCGATCCATCGGGTCTTTTTAAAGGAATTCTTCCTTCTTCCCTAAGCGATTACGAGATAACCCTTCAGCCGGATGACGGCTTTACGCCGATTTTGCCGAGAGAAAAGTACCCGGAAATCTACAATCTTCTGACAAGTGTAATCCGTGAACTCGAAGAAAAAAAACCCGGCTATCAGCTGATAGTGCGCGGGCTCATTCTTTCTCTCTATATGTACATTAAGCGTATTTACAATGAAACGAAAAAGGATCATTCGGCTCAGGTTACGGAAACCCCCGAGAATTATCTCGTACTCAAGCCCGTGCTTGATTACATTGACGAAAATTATATGAATAACTTCTCTACCGATGACCTGGCAGAGGTATGCCATTTAAGCCCCACCCATTTCAGAAGAATCTTCCACAACGTGATGGGCACGAATCCCTTGGATTACTTAAACGGCATCCGAATTACTAAATCCTGCAATTTGCTGCGAAGCACCGAAGACTCAATTTTATCAATATCCGAGGCAGTAGGCTTCCGTTCTATTTCGAGCTTTAACCGCTCGTTTATGCAGTTGATACAGATGACGCCCCGTGATTACCGTGTCCAGATGCAAAAGACCGATAAACACGCAGAAAAACAAATTATCATGGAATTTACCGGCTGGATGGAACCGGATATGTAAAAATAAAATCGTTCCGTATGTATAAACTCTTTCGTCGCGAGTTACGTTTCCTCGTAAACGTCTTTTCCTACAATAAGGTAAACAAAACCCCCGTCCCGATTAATCGGAATGGGGGTTTATATATAGCGGATTAAGACTCGCTTGCGAATCCTCATCGCCGGATTTGAGTCCTGATTAACCATTACATCTTAAAATCCCGGCTCTTAAGCTTCGCATTTATCTTAAGTCGGAGTTTAAACTCTGACTAAGCTAATTACTTTTCTCTTCTTTTTTGTTGCTGCGATCCAAGACCTTATGTGTAATGATACCGAGAATCAAAGCGCTTGCAACCTCAGTAATCGTAACAGCACCGAAGTTAACCGTAAGTCCGCCGATACCTGCAATTAAGATAACGGATACGGTGAAGAGGTTAACGTTGTCATTTAAATCAACGTCCTGAATCATCTTAAGACCGGATACTGCGATGAAACCGTAAAGAGCTATGCAAACACCGCCCATTACTGCGCTGGGAATCGTTGCAAGCAGGGTTACGAAGGGAGCAAAGAAAGAAGCAATGATTGCAAGAAGCGCTGTTGCAAGAATTGTTACAACAGAAGCATTTCCGGAAATAGCAACACAGCCTACCGACTCACCGTATGTGGTATTGGGGCAACCGCCGAAAACTGCACCGACCATTGATCCCACACCATCACCGAGTAAGGTTCTGTGAAGACCGGGCTCTACCAGAAGATCTTTTTCAATGATAGAAGAAAGGTTCTTGTGGTCTGCGATATGCTCTGCGAATACTACAAAGGCAACAGGAACATATGCAACAGCAACGGTTCCGATGTAAGCACCATTGATTTCTGAGAACCCGCCAAGAGCGGTTACGAAAGTGAAGTCAGGATACCACTGCATATCGTTGAATTTTGAGAAATCAATTACCTGATAAGCATCTCCGCCGACAAGGGTAATAATCGTAGCTACAATATAACCTGCCGCAATACCGATAATGAAAGGAATCATCTTCATCATCTTCTTTCCGAATACGGAGCAAAGCATGGTTACGAACAAGGTTACAAGTCCGCAGATTAAACCGATGTAAGCATTGGGACCCTTCTGTAAATCAGAGATGGCATTTCCTGCAAGTGAAAGTCCGATTATAGCAACCGTAGGTCCGATTACTACAGGAGGCATGAGCTTATTAACCCAGGCAACACCACAAAACTTTACGACAATTGCGATTACTACGTATACAAGACCTGCGAAGAAAGCACCGATGATAAGTCCGAGATATCCGACTGCTGTAGTTGCAGCACCTGCAAAAGCTGCTTGCATCGAACCGATGAAAGCGAATGATGAGCCAAGGAAAACAGGACTCTTAAACTTGGTAAATAACAGATAAACGATTGTACCAACGCCGGCGCCAAACAGGGCTGCCGAACTGGACATGCCGTTTCCTACGATTGCGGGAACAGCGATTGTTGCTGCCAAAATTGCAAGCAGCTGCTGTAAAGCGAATACAAGCACCTGTCCGAACTTCGGCTTGTCGCTTACATTGTAGATCATCTTCATAAATCATCCCTCCATGATATGAAATTGTTTCCGTCACTTATTGCATCCAAATATCCGATTGCCCGCCTTCCAAATGCCGGCTTCACAATCTCTCTCCAGCTGCAAACAGCAACATTTTTACTCAAAAAAAGAAAGCCTATCACTATGCACTTTAGGCGCCTGGCAATAGACTCACAATACAAGAAAATTAGATATATACCTTGTCGGTCTCTTGGAACCGCGCATAAAGAGGCTTTCAATTTCAATAATTATTGCATACGGGTATACTTTTGTAAATATAGTAAAAGTGCCTATCTTTTAAGAAGATTTTTACATAAATTTAATCGATTTTTTACCATCCTACCTAAACCGTAATGTGTAAACACCTCGGACGCATTGTTTCCGTGGCGCCGATACTTAAGCAAAATGTCATCAATAAAGACAGACTTTCCGTACCTTTCGCAGATTAACCCTATCCACTGATCGTGCATTTCTATATCATCCGGAATCGGAAGGATTTTATCTTTATAGGAAGAATCAAAAGCCATGCAACAGCCCATGTAACTGTTCTTTATAAAATTTTTAATCCGTCCGGGGCCGGACTTTCTGTAGGCAAAGTAAGAATCCAAAAGTTTTCCGCCTGCATCGTCAATCAGCTCACAGTTATGCACAATAACCGCGCAGTTATCCGCAGCAAAAATGCTCAATACTTTTTCCGCTTTTGTCGGCTCCCAAATATCGTCCTGGTCCGAAAGAAATATATATCGTCCGGTACAGCTCCTAATGGCATTCTCAAAGTTTTTCTTAACACCCTGCCTCGGACCGTCTATGAGCTTTACACGAGAATCCTTAAATTCCAACACCTTCTCGCGCGTAGAATCCGTGGATCCATCGTCAGAGACGATGACTTCGTCTCCATCTTCCAAGCATTTTAAAATGCTTTCAAGCTGCTTACGTATATATTTTTCACCGTTATATGTGGCCATTGCCACAGAAATCTTATCTCTCATTATCTAAAGAAGGTTCCAAGGATGCCTCTTCCTATCGAAGCACCTATATTTCCGCCAAGAGTTTTTCCGAAAGAACCGCCGATAGACTTACCTACACTCTTTCCAAGCTCTCTTCCTATAGTTCCGCCTGTTGTCCTGGCTACATTCTTAACCGCAGTATTAACGGCTTTCTTTCTGGATTTGGTTTCTTTTTCTTTCTGCTTGGTAAGAGTGAGCTTTTCTTCCTCAGCCTCTTCCTTCTCTTCCTCGCTTGCCTTCTTCCTCTCAAGGGCTTCATATGCCGAATCATTATCAACCGCACCAGCATATTTTGCATAAAGAAGGGAATTATTAATAACCGACATGCGTGTCGAATCATCAAGGCTGCCTAAAAAGCTTTCCGGCGGGCAGATTTTAGTTCTTTCTACAGTCGTTGGAATTCCACTTTCATCAAGCACCGAAACCAAAGCTTCGCCGGTTCCCAACTCCTGAAGCACCTCGTAGGTATCAAAAGCGGGATTTTCCCTGAAAGCCATTGCTGCTGCCTTTGCGCCCTTTTGCTCCATAGGCGTATAGGCGTGAAGCGCGTGCTGAATCTTGTTTCCGAGCTGTGCAAGCACACCGTCGGGAATGTCCTTTGGGTTCTGAGTGATGAAATAAATACCCACTCCCTTAGAGCGAATGAGCTTAACTACCTGTTCAATCTTCTCAAGCAGCACCTTCGATGCCGACTCAAACATCATGTGGGCCTCATCGAAAAAGAAAACCATCTTCGGCTTTTCACAGTCGCCGACCTCAGGAAGCACCTCAAAAAGCTCCGAAAGAAGCCAAAGCAAAAATGCCGAGTACATCTTGGGATGAAGAATCAGCTTTCTGCAGTCAAGAAGCTGTATCATTCCCTTCCCATCTGAATTGACCGTAAGCCAGTCGCTTACGGACAGCGCAGGCTCTCCAAAGAAAAGGTCTGCCCCCTCTGATTCCATCGCAACGATTCCTCTTAAAATCGCATTGAGGCTCACTGCCGCAATGTTTCCGTACTTGGCGCTGTATTCCTTTGCATTCTCGCCAACATACTGCACCATCGACTTTAAATCCTTAGTGTCAATGAGCATCAGCTTTTCGTCATCGGCAATCTTAAACACAATATTCAAAATATCCGACTGGGTGTCGTTAAGTCCCATTATTCCGCTTAAAAGAAGCGGTCCCATCTCGGAAATCGTGGTGCGAAGCGGCATTCCGTTTTCACCGTAAACATCCCAGATATTTACCGGATAACCCTTATATTCAAAGCCAAGAGCCGTAAGTCCCATTTCATTAGCTCTCTCATTTTCCTCACCCTTTCTCACAAGCGAGGCAAGGTCGCCCTTTATATCGGCTAGGAATACAGGCACTCCGAGACTTGAAAAGCCCTCGGCAAGCACCTTTAGGGAAACCGTCTTTCCGGTTCCCGTAGCGCCTGCTATCATTCCGTGTCTGTTTGCCATTTTAGGATAAAGAAAAATTTCTTTTTCCCCTGCCATACCCACTAAAATCTTTGAATCCTTAATCATTCCTACTGCCCCCCGTAATTTCTTTATATGCTTTGATGATCTCTCCTACGCTCCAGGCCTGGGTGTAGCACCCGTGGCTGTTATGCGGGAAGTCTCCGTCAAACACCTCGGCAATTCCGCCGATGCATCCGTCATTTAAATGACTTTCAAAAGGCTTTAGAAGCTCTCTCGCAAAAGCCTTCGACCTTTTTGAATAACTGTATACCTTCAGATAGGCGGTAATAAACCCACCTAATAAAAATGCCCATGCCGTACCCTGATGATATGCCATGTCCCTGTCGGAAAGCTTTCCTTCGTATCTTCCGTGGTAGTCCGGATTGTCCCTTGAAAGTGTCCTTAAGCCAAAATCCGTATATAGCTTTTCAAGAACACAGTCAACGACTGCTCTTTCTTTTTCCACATCGAGCATCGTAAAAGGAAGCGAAACGGCATAAATCTGATTCGGCCTGATGTCCGCATTGTCGGAAACGGTTACTCCGTCTCTTTTTATTTCGTCAACCACATCATACAGACAGCCAAGCTCCTCATTAAAGAATCTGCTGTTGAAAGATGCTTTGACCTTTTCAGCCAGCTCCGCGCAATGCTTCGAAAAATCATCCTCATACTTTTCGGACAAAAATTCACAAATCTTTAGAGCATTATACCAAAGAGCGTTGATTTCAACGGGCTTTCCGTGCCTCGGCGTGACCACATACCCGTCTGTACGAACATCCATCCAGGTCACCTGATCAAGGTCGCTCCCCGCACAAATCAAGTAATCTCTGTCCATATATATCGAAAAATCCGTTCCTTTTTCGTAGCCTTCGATAATACGTTTCAGGCAAGGATAAATCTTTGTTTTTATAAAATCAAAGGCTTCCGGGCTCTTATCAAAATTTAAATAATCGTATACGCAGTTAAAGTACCAAAGCGACGCATCAACCGTATTGTATAAGGGCTCTACGCCCTCATCCGGAAACATATTCGGAATAAGACCGTTTCGTTCGTACTTCGCAAAGGTGGCAAGAATACTTCTTGCATCCTGTAGCCTACCCGTTTCAAGCACCAAGCCCCTGAAGGCTATCATCGTGTCCCTGCCCCAGTCTGTAAACCAGGGAAGTCCCGCAAGAATCGTCTTTCCGCCCGTAGACTCGCGCTTTACTATAAAATTGTCGGCATTCACGATAAGTCTTTTAAGAAATGTATCCTCGCATCCGGCGCTCTCTATCAATCCCTTTGCATATGTACGGGCATTTTCTATAGTAGTAAATGCATCCGTTTCAAAGGACTTCTCAATCGTGCAGACAAAGGACAGCTTCAGAGATTCCTTGGGCTTTACGGATACCAGTATATGATACGGCATAAAGCCCGCATCGGATGAAGACATTCCGGTATCTATCTCGGTCTGCAGCTCGATATCCTCATCATAAAGAAGCTTTTCCGAGCTTGGAACAATCATCCCATTATCCGTATAAAAAAGAATCTGTTCCTTACTTCCCTCAGGCTTAACAACAATCAGATCATTGTAAGCCTTGGTCATAAAGCTGAAATCTTTCTTTTGACTTCCCTCATTGTGATCTCTATAGTTAAAGACCGGCGTAAAGGAAAAGAAAGCGTCTTTCCCCTCATTTCGAATTTCGTAGCCTATTGCGACGGTGTTTTTTTCTCTTTCGAAGGCTATAGTCTTCTTGACCAAAATGCCCTTATAAAAATATGTAAAGGTTGGCACCGCATCAAAGGAAAAGCCTATCTGGTACCGATACCCCTCTTCATAGACCTTTCCTTTTCTTTGTGCCGAAGAAAAAGAAACACTCTCTCCGTCTATTGTGACCTTTTCAGCGATACGGTTTAAAATGACCCTTCTTTTAGTCGGCGCATGAAGGGAGGCTACCAAAAGACCATGATGCTTCCTGGTATTTGCGCCTATAATCGAGCTTCCGGCGTAGCCGCCGAGCCCGTTTGAAATCACCCATTCCCTACGAATTGCTTCCTCGAAGGAACGCATTGATTCCCTTCCAAAATTTGTATTTACAAGTTTATTCATTATAAAATCGATGCCAGTGCATAAACCACGGGCGAATTCCAATATATTGTAATTTCATTGAGCGAGTAGCAGGGTACCTCGTCAAGGTAGCACTTCATGGGAGGAGTGTCCTTAGGCACCTCCTGTGCCAATTCATCCTGAAGACCCTTGTTGGGACCGCCCGACACAAGCCCGGGCCAGGGCAGGTCAATTCCATCCACCGCCGTCGGACGAAGGTGAGGATTTTTAAACGCGTTTTCTCCGTTTCCCGTTATGTAGCTTACATTCAGCGGATTGCAGCCAAGAAGATAGTCAAGTCCCTTTTCCAGGGTCTCGGTATAGCTACCATTCCCCGTAAGCACTACTGCCTTTGCAAGAATCATCATGTATTTGCCAAGTTCAAAATTACTGCCCCAGATATAGTCAGCATCGTCCATACAAACGCCGTATCCGTTCTTTTTCGAGATTTCGACAAGCCTGTCAGCTTCTTTAACAAAATATCCGGAAAGTTCTTTTGACAAATCGTCATCCGCACCTATAGACAGGATTGAAAGTGTTCCGAGCCCCGCAACCTCTTCCCAGCCAAGGGACGTGTAGGCTCTCTGCTCTGTAAGCTCCATGTGCGCCTGTCTGTCGGGCGCGTCCTTGCCTGCCTCAATGAAAAGGTCGTACCTCTTCTTTGTAAAAAGAAGCTCACGTTTATAAAGCTCATCACCTGTTGCCGCATACAGACTTGCGTAAGCCCAGAATCTGTTCGAAATATCCTCGGCTTCTCCGTATTCACCGGTATTCGACTCCGGAGGATTTTTAAAAAGAACCTCTTCTGGATTTTCGGAAAGCCATTCATAGGCTTTTGTCGCCGTATTTAAAAGCTTCTCTGCATATTCTTTGTCGTAGTCTTTGTAAACCGTATAGGCAAGAGCACAAACCGCCGCCAAATCCGCTGTTGCGAGCGACGAAACAGGAAAAAGAAACAAATCATTCCTGTCCTCTTCCGGCATTATAAAATCTGCATGCCTCATGGTCGTTACTTTATGGTAGGCTCCTCCGTCTTCTCTCTGCATCTTCATGAGAAAATCAAGCTCCACCTTGATCTCGGCTAAGATATCGGGAAGATTTCCGTCACTTGGAATATTGAATTTAATTTCTTTAAGTATGGGATAATCCTTGAAGGCATAAAGAAGATGTGCTGCCGCACAGGCCCCCGCCGTAGTGTATCTGCCATAATCTCCTGCATCATGCCAACCACCGGTTACATCTACGAGGGTTTCTTCATCCCCCCAAACCTTTGCTAAAGCGGTATGGCATTTACCGTGCCTGTAGACACCGGCAAACTTTTCATCAAGTCCCGAACCGCATCTTAGAAAATAAAAGGTCTTAAGCAGATCCTGCATCAAGTTACAGAAAGGTGCATCCTTAATACTGAAGCCAACAGACTTCACGCCGTCTGCCTCCACGTAATATGTTCCCTCGCTGCAAGCCTCCGAAAAGTCAGCTATATAGGTATCCTCACCCGACAAGTCATCCTTGCCGAAATGCTTTACCTTCCCTCTGAATACTTCTTTACCGTCATTTGTAAAAACGCCGAAATCCTTCGCATCAAAGTTTAAAACAGCTTCTTTGTGCGCCTTTACCCTGTAACCCACTTCGTTTAAAACAATAGTTTTCATGCCAATCCTTTCCCCATAAAGGATGTTTTTTTTACAAAAATAGAATAGCCTACCGACAAGTGCTTTGCAAGTAAAAAACCCTCAAACGGCAGAGCTTGCCTTCTACTTTCGATACGAAAAAAGGGCGACATTTATTTTTGCCACCCTTTCATATTTATGCAAATACAATTATTCTGTATTAATGATTTTGACTGCTTTGATAAAGAAAATACTTTAGTCCCGCCAATAGAACTACCCCTGCTATCATAAATATCCAATCCCAGGCGCATGAACCCAAAATTGCAAATACCAGGTTAAGCAGGATGCTTACAGCTGCTGTAATGATAAAGTATGCCGTGTTCTTTTTACTAAGAAGAGCTGTTGCGGCAAGTCCCAGAAGCACTACCGCAAGTATGGCCCAATGCCATTTGCAGGAAGCTTTACCGTCATCTTCGCCAACAGAATCATTCTCCGAAATCATTGCCTCATCGTCTGCCTCAGTCGCACCATCTGAAGTATTGCCTGAAATATCCCCACCGGCGTCTACATTCTTATCACTCGTGTCTCTATTGTCATCAGCTGCCTCTGCGTTGTCCTTTATGCCGTCATTTTTGCTATCCTTAACATTGTCAACGACTGTAATGGTGCCTTTTTTTGCCTTCGCTGTTGCGTTATTACTGTTAGAAGCATTTTGAACATTGGAACCGCTTACGTCACTGCTATTATGGCTGCTATCTGAGTCGCTTTCGCCATCAGAACCGCTGTCTCCGCTTCCACCACTATTTCCGCTGCTTCCGTTTGCCTTGTCTGTATAGGCAATGGCGTAGGTCGAGAACTTATCGCTTGAAAAGCTAAGCAAATTAGAAGTGCTGTCATAGCTTACATCAGCTAACTTCTCCACAACGTTTCCATGCAGGCGGAATACATAATAGGTCCTGGTCACATTGGACGGAGCCTTAAGCGCAGACGGTAATTCAATCGCAATTTTAAGAGCTGCCTCTGTCTCACTTACCTTACTCGTTGACTCGCTCGTAATCTGTCCTGTTGTACTGTTTAAAGTTTGCACAACCTTGTACAAATCTACATCAAAATATGTAAGTTTAGAAGCACTCGTTCCTGCCGCTTCTGCCGCTTTTTGTGACTCCTCCTTAAACTTTGCAATTTCTTTTTCTGTCACGGTTGACATCTCTGTCTTTGAAATCTGCAGATTGATTAAGATATTTTCCTCTCCTGACTCAAGTTTTGTCTTGTCTTCAGTAGATACCATCCTTCCATCTGCTTTAATAGCATCCTTTGTAGACTGAATGGATGCCCCATTTATGGGAGAACCGGTCTCTATCTGAACCGCCTTTTCAAGCAAACCGCTGACTGCAGTTGCTCCACCTTCCGAGCCTGAGCCGCCCTCTGAGCCTGAACCGCTTCCTGAGCTATCCGTTTCTTCAGCTAACTTATCGATAGCTGCATATATCTTCTCTCCACAATTCTTTAAACAAGACTTGACCTTACGGCCTTCCGCCGCCTTAGTAGCCGGAG
>CAVCUM010000024.1:0-26643 GCA_963605385.1 Lachnospiraceae bacterium | reverse complement strand
CCGACGAGAACATTGGCGAAGGTCAGACCGTTAAGCGTACCGGTAAGGTTGTTTCGGTTCCGGTAGGCGAAGCATTAATCGGCCGTGTTGTAAATGCATTAGGTCAGCCGATTGACGGTGCAGGCCCGATTGTTACGGAAGAATTCCGTGCTATCGAATCAAACGCACCCGGAATTTGTGAAAGAAAATCAGTATTTGAACCCCTTCAGACAGGTATCAAGGCGATTGACTCCATGATTCCTATCGGACGCGGCCAGCGTGAGCTTATTATCGGCGACCGTCAGACAGGTAAGACCACGATTGCGACCGATACAATCATCAACCAGAAGGGCAAAGATGTTATTTGTATCTATGTTGCCATAGGACAAAAGCGTTCTACGGTAACGAGCCTTGTTGAAAATCTTCAGAAGAACGGCGCAATGGATTACACGATAGTCGTTGCGGCTACCGCATCCGAAGCAAGCCCCTTACAGTACATCGCACCTTATTCCGGATGTGCAATGGGCGAATATTTCATGTACAAGGGCAAGCATGTTCTTGTTATTTATGACGATTTAAGTAAGCACGCGGTTGCATACCGTGCACTTTCACTGCTGATTCGTCGTCCCCCGGGACGTGAAGCTTATCCCGGTGACGTATTCTACCTCCATTCAAGACTTTTGGAGAGAGCCGCAAAGCTTGATGACGAGCACGGCGGCGGTTCACTTACCGCTCTTCCCATCATCGAGACACAGGCAGGAGACGTATCGGCTTATATTCCTACAAACGTTATTTCAATTACCGACGGTCAGATATTCCTTGAGACGGAACTCTTCCACTCGGGTGTAATGCCGGCAGTTAACCCCGGTATTTCAGTATCCCGTGTAGGTGGTAACGCTCAGATTAAGGCAATGAAGAAGGTTGCCGGAACTCTTAAACTCGTATATTCACAGTACAGAGAGCTCCAGTCTTTCGCACAGTTCGGTTCAGATCTTGATGCCGACACGAAGTCACGTCTTGAACAGGGCGCAAGAATCGTTGAAGTATTAAAGCAGAATCAGAACTCCCCTATCCCTGTTGAAAAGCAGGTAGCCATTATTTATGCCGTTACAAAGAACTACTTAACCGATGTTAAGCTTACGGATGTTAAGGCATACGAATCCGGCTTGTATACCTTCCTTGATACAAACCCCGACGGTGCAGCATATCTTAAGGCCGTAAAGGAAACAGGGAAGCTCGAAGAGAGCACCGAGGAAAGCTTAAAGAACGCATTAAAGGCTTACACCGAGGAATTTACAAATACACATTCACAGGAATAAAGGAGGAAGTAAATGGCTGCAAACATGAAAGCGGTAAAGCTGCGTATTAAAAGTGTCCAGAACACGATGCAGATTACCAAGGCTATGGAACTTGTAGCATCCTCCAAGCTGCGTAAGGCAAAGGAACGTTCGGAAGCCTGCCGTCCTTACTTTAAAGAACTTTATGAAACCCTTCAAACAATAGCCAACGGAAATACGGATTTTTCTTCCGTATATGCAAAGGCTCCCGCAAGCGATAAGATTTGCTATGTGGTAATTGCCGGTGACAGAGGCTTAGCAGGAGGGTACAATTCAAATTTGTTTAAATGTATGGAGGCAGACTCCAAAGGAAAGGACTATTCGGTTCTTCCCATCGGTAAAAAGGCAGTAGAATATTTCAAGCGTCGCAAGGTAGAAATACTTACCGAAAATTACAATGAAATCGCACCCATTCAGGTAGGAAGCTGCTTCGAAATCAGCAGTCTTCTCTGCAAGGAATTTAAAGAGGGGCATTTCGGTACTTTAAAGCTTGTATATACCGAATTTGTATCCATGCTGTCCTTTGAACCTCATGCGGTATCGGTCCTTCCGCTTGCCGCCCTTGATAAATCAAAGTCAAAGGACGAGGTTCGTAATCTGATTATTTACGAACCCGAATCAACGGAAGTCTTTGATGCCATCGTTCCGGAATATGTTGCCGGCGTAATATACGGTGCCGTGTGTGATTCGCTTGCAAGTGAGCAGGCGGCCAGACGTACGGCAATGGAATCCGCAACCTCGAATGCCGAAGAAATGATAGAGACTCTGAACCTCCATTACAACAGAGCCCGTCAGGCAAGTATTACACAGGAGATAACCGAGATTGTCGGAGGTGCTGAAAGTTAGTAAAAAATAAAAAGGAGATTCGCAAGATGAGCGATAAACACATTGGCGAAGTGGTTCAGGTAACCGGTCCTGTTCTTGATATAAGATTCGGACACGATGAGTTGCCTCAGCTCTTAAATGCCATTGAAATCGATAATGACGGCAAGAAGCTTATTGCCGAAGTTGCTCAGCAGATAGGTGACAATACGGTCCGCTGTATTGCGATGAACTCAACAGACGGTCTTGTCAGAGGCACAAAGGCAGTCGATACGGGTTCACCTATTACTGTACCGGTAGGCGAGGAATGCTTAGGACGTGTGTTCAACCTTTTGGGTGAACCCGTTGACAATCTTCCCGCACCCGAAGCAAAAGAAAGATGGTCAATTCACCGTCCCGCTCCCTCATACGAGGATCAGGCTTCATCAACAGAAATCCTTGAAACAGGTATTAAGGTCGTTGACTTAATCTGCCCCTACGCAAAGGGCGGTAAGGTCGGACTCTTCGGCGGTGCCGGAGTAGGAAAGACCGTTCTGATTCAGGAGCTTATTCACAACGTTGCAACCGAGCACGGCGGATATTCGGTATTTACCGGTGTCGGCGAGCGTACCCGTGAAGGCAACGATATGTACAATGAAATGAAGGAGTCCGGCGTTATTGACAAGACTGCCTTGGTATACGGTCAGATGAACGAGCCCCCGGGAGCACGTATGAGAGTTGCTCTTTCGGGACTTACAATGGCAGAGTATTTCCGTGACGTTAAGAATCAGGACGTACTTCTTTTCGTAGACAATATCTTCAGATTTACCCAGGCAGGCTCAGAGGTTTCAACACTTCTCGGACGTATGCCTTCGGCCGTAGGTTATCAGCCTACGCTTGCTACCGATATGGGTACACTTCAGGAGCGTATTACTTCTACCAACAAGGGTTCAATTACATCAATTCAGGCCGTATATGTACCTGCCGATGACTTGACAGACCCTGCTCCCGCAACCACGTTTACTCACCTTGATGCCACCACGGTTCTTTCCCGTGATATCGCAAGTATGGGTATTTATCCGGCTGTTGATCCGCTTGATTCCACAAGCCGTGTTCTTACTCCTGAAATCGTAGGCAAGGAACATTACGAGGTTGCCCGTGACGTACAGAAGGTACTTCAGAGATATAAGGAGCTTCAGGATATTATCGCAATTATGGGTATGGACGAACTTTCCGAAGAGGACAAGCTTACCGTAAGCCGTGCCCGTAAGGTACAGAGATTCCTGTCACAGTCATTCTCGGTTGCCGAGCAGTTCACAGGTCTTCCCGGAAAGTATGTTCCTCTTAAGGAGACCCTGCGCGGATTCAGAATGATTCTTGACGGCGAATGTGATGAAGTTCCCGAAAGCTGTTTCTTACTCGTCGGAACAATAGACGAAGTTTTTGAAAAAGCCAAGAATATGTAAAGGAGGCGTCTATGGCGACATTTCCATTACTGATAGGAACTCCGGACGGCGTGCTCTTTGACGGAAAAGTTGAACGTGTCATGTGCCGTTCGATTACAGGCGATCTTGCTATCCTTGCCGGTCATGCAAATTACTGCACGGCTCTCGGCATGGGTGAAGCCTATGTGATATTGGAAGACGGTACAAAGAAAACGGCAGCCTGCATAGGCGGTATGCTGAGCGTGATGAACGGAGAATGCCATCTGCTTGCAACGACCTGGGAGTGGGCCGACGATATTGACAAGGAGCGAGCAGAAACTGCGCGCGCAAAAGCTGAGGAACGCTTGAAGAATGAAAAACTTTCTGAAAGAGACCAACGCATTGTGGAAGCAAAGCTTCGCAGGTCTTTGGTAAGACTTGGAGTTAAAGGTTAATATTTTAGAAAGCAAAAATCGCTTCCTATAATCGATGCACGGTGCATTTTGTGCGCCTTTACTCCGAATTTGCTTCGAAATTTTAGATAAGTTAATTATTACCATAAAAAACCCTCGGTACATTTGGTGCCGGGGGTTTGATTTTGACCTTAAAAATAGTTAGTTTTCTTTTTGCTTTAAAAGTCGTGCTCTGACCTTGGGTCGCGTTTGCTTCTTAAAAATAATTAGTTTTCTTTTTCCTTTAAAAGATCACGAATCTCGGTAAGAAGTTCTTCGGCAGTGGGCTTCTTGGGCTCTTCCTCCTTGGGAGGTTCGGGCTTTTTAATCTTCTCGGTAATCTTTGCCATTGCTCTTGTAAACAGGAAGATGCAGAAAGCGATAATCAGGAAATCCAGGATATTCTGGATGAAGCTTCCGTATTTAAGCGAAGCCGCTTCCTTTATAACGGTTCCTGCTGCATCATACTCCGCGGGAGAAAGAACAAGCTCCTTTGAATTGAAATCAACTCCGCCGGTTACAAGGCCCAAAAGCGGCATCAAAATGTCGTTTACCAAAGATGTAACGATTTTGCCGAATGCGGAACCGATGATTACACCGACTGCCATGTCGAGTACATTCCCTCTTGCGATAAATGCCTTAAAATCTTTCCATAAGTCCTTCATAAAACGTCTCCTTTTACAAAATTTATACGTGTAATTTTACCATAGCTTTCAAAAAAATAAAGACTGTAACTAAAAATATAAAATGACGAAGCCTCTATAATTTTAAGGGACTTCGTCGGTTTGATTTACAGAAAGACTTGAGCACGAACCGGTAGTAAGCTTTATGAGGCTATGTCACACAAACGGAATACTTTTTTTAGTGATTGATTTGTGCTAATGTTAGAGAAAGAAAAAATCCTAAGGAGCAGGCAATGAGTGTTAAAGTTTTCATAGACGGAAGTGAGGGCACAACGGGCCTTCGTATAAATGAAAGATTTGAAGGAAGGGACGATATAGAGTTACTGAAAATTGACCCTGATTTAAGAAAGGATCCCGCTGAGATAGCGCGCCTTATAAATTTGTCCGACGTAACGTTTCTGTGCCTGCCCGATCAGGCTGCAATCGAAGCAGCGAAAATGGCAGAGAATGACAGGACCGTTATTATTGATACATCGACGGCCCATAGAACTGCGGAGGGCTGGGCATACGGCTATCCTGAGCTTTCCAAGGCTCACAGAGATGCCATCAGAAACGGAAAAAGAATCGCAGTTCCTGGATGCTATGCAACGGGCTTTATCACGATAGCCTATCCCCTTGTAAATAAGGGAATTCTTCCCAAAGATTATCCTGTATCGATATTTGCGGTTTCCGGGTACAGCGGAGGCGGAAAGAAGCTTATTGCGGCTTACGAGGAAGAAGACAGGGACAAAAAGTTTGATTCTGCACGTATGTATGGGTGGAGTCAGAAGCACAAGCATTTAAAAGAGATGAAGGCTGTAACCGGCCTTTTGAGAGAACCGTTATTTAGCCCTCTTACCACCAATTACTACAGCGGTATGACAGTGGAAGTGCCTCTTTATGCAGACCTTCTTGCGGATAAAAAAACACCGCTTGAGATTCATGATTTTTTTGAAGAATATTACAAGGGTGAAAAATTTATAAAGGTAATGCCCTTTGGATGCGAAGAAGAGGCGGGCGGAGCTATATTTACGGATGCCGCGTCCGGGTGGGACGGAATTGAAATCTTCGTAACAGGAAATGATGAAAGAATAGTGGTTGCCACAAGGTTTGACAATCTCGGCAAGGGAGCCTCGGGCGCTGCCGTTCAGTGTTTAAATATCGTGCTTGGATGCGACGAGGCGAAAGGACTTAATCTTTAATGAACGGAAAGCTTTATGTTGTAGCGACACCGATAGGAAATTTGTCGGATTTATCGCCGAGAGCAATTGAAATATTGAATGAGGTTGATTTAATTGCCGCCGAGGATACCAGAAACACGGGCATTTTATTAAATCATTTCGATATTCATAAGCCTCAGGTCGCAAATCATAAATTCAATGAAAGACAGGCTGTCGACAAATTGGTGGGTGAGTTACTCTTAGGAAAGTCGATTGCCGTTGTTTCCGATGCCGGTACACCCTGTATCAACGATCCGGGCTTTGTACTGGTCGAGGCGGCTTCAAAGGCGGGGATTGAGGTATACGGAATTCCCGGCTGCTCTGCTGTTACAACCGCAGTTTCGATATCCGGGCTTCCGTCGGACAGCTTTACATTTATGGGATTCTTTCCACGTGAAGGTAAGGATGTGTCAAGGCTTTTCGACTATATAAAGGGCAACAGGACGGAGCTTTATATCTTCTATGAGTCGCCAAAGCGGATAATCGATTCGATGAAGAAAATCGTCGAAGAGTTTCCGGATGCCCAAATTGCGCTCTGCAACGATTTGACTAAGATTCATGAGCATGTTTACCGCGGGACGTCAAAAGAGGTGCTAAATGAGATTATTCAAAATCCCAAGGCCGAAAAGGGCGAGTATTGCTTTTGCATGTATGTAGAGGAAGCCGCGGAAAAAGAAAATGAGGCTTCTTTTTCCCTTGAAGCACTTCTTACGGATATTTGTATCAAAAGGGATTGCTCCTTAAAGGAAGCAATTTCGATTCTTTCTTCGGACAAAAGCGTATCCGCAAGCAAAAAAGAAATTTATAATGCGTCACTTAATTTAAAAAATCTATTCAACAGACAGTAGGAGGCAGTATGGCAGATTTGTTTATGTGTTTTCCGGGGGGATTGAAAAAAGCGTTAACGCTCAGCTATGATGACGGCGTCGAGCAGGATAAGCGACTGATTGATACAATGGTAAAGCATGGGATAAAGGGAACATTCAATCTAAACAGCGGGTGTTTTGCTCCGGAAGGAACGGTTTATCCGGAGGGCACCATTCACAGACGCATGAGCGAGAGCGAGGTAAAGAAGCTGTATACCGCAAACGGCATGGAGGTTGCAACACACGGATTTACGCATCCCTTCTACACAAGGATGAAGAAACAGCTTGCACTGAAGGATATCGTGGATGACAGGGTGGCACTTGAAGGCTTATTCGGTACGATAGTGAAGGGGCATGCGTATCCTTTCGGGGCCTACAATGATGAAGTTGTAGATATCCTTAACACGGCGGGAATCGTTTATGCGCGTACCGTAAACTCCACACACGACTTTGAAATCCCAACCGACTGGCTCAGACTCAACCCGACCTGTCACCATGACGATCCAAAACTTTTCGAACTTGCGGACAAATTCATGGAAGCAAAGGATAATTGGGGCCATTCGATGCTTTTCTATCTTTGGGGACATGCATATGAATTTGAAGCAAATAATAATTGGAGCCGCATCGAAGAATTCTGCGAGCGTATTTCAAACAGGCAGGATATCTGGTATGCGACAAATATTGAAGTGTACAGCTATGTAAAGGCATTTGACGCGCTTATTTACGACATGAACCTTACAAAGGTTTACAATCCGACGGCTTTAAGGATTTGGTTTGACATAAATGGAAAGAACTACAGCGTAAATCCTGGCGAGACGTTATTGCTCTCTTAACATTTTGACAATTAGTAGCAACATAGGAAACTATAATAGGACGAGATATTTGGCATATACTTTAAACTAACAGTGAACATTACATCAAAGGAGACACCAAATGAAAATTCTTGTGACGGGCGGAGCCGGCTACATCGGTTCTCACACGGTTGTAGAGCTTTTAAACTCGGGCTACGAAGTGGTTGTTGTAGACAACCTCTCCAATTCTTCGGAGAAATCCTTAAAAAGGGTTGAACAGATAACCGGAAAGTCGGTTTCTTTTTACAAATGTGACATCCTTGACAGGGAAGGCCTTAACAGCGTCCTTGATAAAGAAAAAGCAGACGCATGCATTCATTTTGCGGGTTTAAAGGCAGTCGGCGAGTCGGTTAAAAAGCCCTGGGAATATTATGAAAATAACATCGCGGGTACGCTAACACTTGTAGATGTATTGAGAAACCACGGAATCAAGAACATTATTTTTTCTTCTTCCGCTACGGTATACGGAGACCCCGCATTTATACCTATTACCGAGGAGTGCCCTAAGGGCGTGTGTACGAATCCTTACGGCTGGACCAAGTCCATGCTTGAGCAGATTCTTACGGACATACAGAAGGCAGATCCTGAATGGAATGTAATCTTACTCAGATACTTTAATCCCATTGGAGCACACAAGTCAGGTCTTATAGGTGAAAACCCCAACGGAATTCCAAACAACCTGATGCCTTACATCACTCAGGTAGCTGTTGGCAAGAGAGAGAAGCTTACGGTTTACGGAAACGATTATGACACACATGACGGAACCGGCGTAAGAGACTACATTCACGTAGTCGATTTGGCAAAGGGTCATGTAAAGGCTTTGGAAAAGATTAAAGAGAAGGCAGGCCTTAAGGTTTACAATCTCGGAACCGGCGTCGGCTACAGCGTTCTTGATATAGTAAAGAACTTTGAAGCTGCAACGGGAGTTAAGATTCCTTACGTGATAGGAGACAGACGTCCTGGCGATATTGCAACCTGTTATTCTTCCGCAAAGAAGGCTAAGGAGGAACTTGACTGGGTAGCGGAAAACGGTATTAAAGAGATGTGTGCGGATTCCTGGAACTGGCAGAAGAACAATCCTAACGGATACGAAGATTAATATTTATGGACAAATAAAAACGGCTTTTTCTTCTTGCAAGAAGGAGTCGTTTTTTGTACATTTATAAAAAGAAAAACTTTCGTGCGAGGTTATATATGGACAAAAATAAATTCAGCAGACCCATCGACCTTAAAGATGTAAACATCACGGACGGCTTTTGGGAACCGGAACTCGAGCTTGTGAGAAAGGAAGTAATTCCCTATCAGTGGAATGCTTTAAATGACAAGATTGAGGGCGCGGAGCCGAGCTTCTGCATGCGCAATTACAAGCTTGCGGCAAAGCTTACTAACGAGAGAATCGTTTACGGCAAGGATTATAAGAAGGCAGTAAAGATGCCAGAGCTTTGGGGCGGCGAATTTCCGAACGATTTAAACAACCTTGATGACAGATTTTACGGATATGTATTCCAGGACTCGGATTTTTCCAAATGGATAGAGGCAGTAGCCTATTCGCTTACAAGACATCCCGACAAGGAACTCGAGGCCTGCGCCGATGCGGCTATAGATACGGTCTGCGCGGCCCAGCTTGAAAACGGCTACCTTGATACCTATTACATCATAAGCGATATCGACAAGGCATTTACCAACCTTAAGGATTGTCACGAGCTTTACTGTTTCGGACATCTAACTGAGGGTGCCGTTGCATACTATAAGGCTACGGGCAAGGACAAGCTTTTAAAGACTGCGGAGAAATTTGCGGATTACATAGATTCAAGAATCGGTGCCGAAGAAGGTAAATTACACGGCTACCCCGGACATGAGATTGCGGAAATGGCTTTGGTGCGTCTCTACGAGGCAACCGGAAACGACAAATATTTAAAGCTTTCTAAGTACTTCATCAACGAGCGCGGCAAGCGTCCTTACTACTTTGACATTGAAGATCCCACGAGAGTCAAGAAGGGCGAAGAGTATAAAGAACGCTATCATTACAATCAGGCAAATAAGCCTGTGAGGGAGCTAAGTGAGGCAACCGGACATGCTGTAAGAGCCGTATATCTGTATTCCGGAATGGCCGATATCGCACGCCTTGCTGGGGACGAGGAGCTCTTAAAGGCCTGCGACAGACTTTTTGACAATATAGTCAAGAAACGTATGTATATTACCGGCGGCATCGGATCCTCGCATCTCGGAGAGTGCTTTACCTTTGATTATGATTTGCCGAATGACACAGCCTATGCGGAGACCTGCGCCTCAATCGGACTCGTGTTCTTTGCTCGCCGCATGCTTGAAATAAGGGCAGACAGGAAATATTCGGATATAATGGAGCGTGCGCTTTACAACGGCGTTCTTTCGGGAATGGCTTTGGACGGAAAGAGCTTCTTCTATGTAAATCCGCTTGAGGTTTACCCGGAAGCCTGCAAGAAGGATGAGCGCAAATTCCACGTAAGACCGGTCAGACAAAAATGGTTTGGCTGTGCTTGCTGCCCACCCAATATCGCACGCCTTATTTCTTCCGTTGCAAGCTATGCATATACTGAAAACGACGACACGTTATTTGTACATTTATACTTAGGCGGCGACATTAAAAAGAAATTTAATGACGGCGAGGTAACCTTCAGACTTGAAAGTTCCTTCCCATGGGATTCACACGTTACTGTAAGCGTTACGTCAGGTGAGGCGCACGGAACGCTTGCGTTAAGAGTGCCCGGCTGGTGCGGAAATCCTGCAAAGATTGACGGCGCTTTAGAAAAGGACGGTTACCTTTACATCACACGCGACTGGCATGAAGGCGAGGAAATCAGTCTTGATTTCCCTATGGAGATCAAGCTTTTCAAGGCAAACACCAATGTCAGGGAGGATGCCGGCAAGCTCTGCATCATGAGAGGACCGTTAGTATATTGCCTTGAGGAAATCGACAACGGAAAGGACCTTCAGAATCTTATTTTGAATGTTAATGGAGAAAGAAAAGAATTCTCCATTAATATCGGCGGGCGTGATATGGTCGGCATTAAGGCGCAGGGATTCAGGGTCAAGGCTTCGGAAGAGACTGAGGCTTTATATTCCGAATACACCTCACTTGAAACAGAGGATACGACACTTACATTTATTCCTTACTTTGCCTGGAACAACAGGGGCGAAGGCGAGATGACGGTTTGGCTATGAGAATTTGGGCAAAGATTTTTGATGACAATCATTTGATTAAAGACATTACGGTCGAGGATTATTCATCCGAAACACGTACTCACAAGGTGTACGCTGCACTTGACAGGGTGTGTACGGAATTTGACCTTTCAAAGCCTATATGGCTTGATAAAAACATCAATGAATTTAAACGTCATGCAAAGACCAGATTCAGAAAGGAATCCTTTATAGAGGATGTACCTTTTGAGTATCTGGAGATTGAAGTGATTGAGGAAGACTAAAAGTTAAAAAACTATTAAGTCGGTTTTTAAGGGTCCTGATATGTTATACTTGTAGCGGGGTTTGGCGGTAATAACACAAACCGAGAAGGCTAAAACAGGGGAAAGAAATGGAAGTCAGCAGCGGAGAGTATAACAGCGATATACAGACCTGGAATGAAGTTATATTAACTTATTCGGCGGCATTGAAACAGGTTAACACAAAGCTGGAAATTTTGAATGATGAGTTTCAGCTTGTTCATCAGTACAATCCGATTGAGCATATCAAATCGAGACTCAAAACGGCGGAAAGTATAGTCAAGAAACTCAAAAAATACGGGCGTGAGTCCTCGATTGAAAATATGGTGGCTTACGTAAATGACATAGCGGGTATCCGAATTATCTGTTCCTTTACGGACGATATTTATCAGATAGCCGAGATGATTACTAAACAGTCGGACATCAAGGTAATAGAGGTGAAGGATTACATCATGAATCCCAAACCGAGCGGATACATGAGCTACCACATGCTTGTGAGCATTCCGGTTTATTTGTCCGACAAAATCGTAGAGACAAAGGTTGAGATTCAAATCAGGACTGTGGCGATGGATTTTTGGGCAAGCCTTGAGCACAAGATCAACTATAAATTCGAAGGCAATGTTCCGGATGATATCAGGACGGAGCTCGTAGCTTGCGCACAAATGGTTTCCATTTTGGACAATCGTATGTTATTGTTAAACAAGGAAGTTCAGAAACTCGGTGCCGAAGGGCTCATTTAAGCAGACATTGGGTATGGGAATTTACAAACGCACAGCTTCTTTATGAGGTGATGCCATGTTTGGAGGAAAGATAATGGACACATTTATAGACAAGATTACAGGTAAGTTCTCATCCGGGGACGTTATTAAGGCAAACGCAGAGGCTGAGGCAAGACAGCTTGAGGCATACAAGGCGCGCGTTGAGGAGCTTGAAAAGGCAGTTTCGGATATGCGTCGTTTAAGCTTAAAATGCGTAGAGACAAACGAAGCCACCGGACAGCTCGTTCAGTGTGCAATTGAGAAGATCGAAGAGGTCAAGGGTGAATCCGGAGGCATTGACTGCGAGTCTTTAGAAAAGATTCTTACGGAGCTTTCTACATTAAAGGAATCGGTTGACTCAAATTTTGGAAAGATTGAGGAGTCTAAGAGGGAATCGCAAAGCATTGATAGCGAGTCTTTAGAAAAGATTCTTACGGAGCTTTCGACATTAAAGGAATCGGTTGATTCAAATTTTAAAAAAACCGAGGAAGAAAGCCATAAAGAAAACGTCAGGGTATACAGGAACGTTCAGGCAGCAGTCGTGGACGAATTGAAGCAGCAGTCTGAGGCTATTGCTCTTCAGCATGTGCATATCGAGAAGAAGATGAAAGGCATAAAGCCGATTGCAATCATTGCTTTGGTACTTTCCGGACTTAATTTCTGTGCCGTTGTATTCGGATTGGTTATTTGGATTCTTTCGATGGGACTGTAATTAACATTGCACGATTTCAAAGGGTGTCGTTTGACGCGACATCCTTTTTTATGCAATAGGAAATTCCCTATTACATAAAAAGCCCTACCAGGCAGGATCGCACTGCAGCGGAAAGCCAGATGCCGTTTAAAGCGACCCACCGCAGGGTAAGAATCCAGCAAAGCAGGATTCTTTATTCATCAAACTTTCGTTTCCTTTACAAGCAGGGTAAAAGTTGTTAAAATTGGAAAGTCGTATGAAGGGGAGTTTGATTCACACAGGCGATTAGAATGGTATTATTTTCACGTTATCATAAAAAGTGCAAAGTGGCATATCTGCGCATAGGGCTTATAGCAATTGCTCTAAGCGCTCTTTTTATGCCTACCTTTGAACCTGTAAAAAGCGTCGGAAACAATATTTTCACCCTTTTTTTAAACGGAAATGAGATTGGGCGTTTCGAAAGCGAAGAAGACGCGGACAAGCTTTTGAATGAAGCACGTCGTATCGTTGCAGGAGATTCCGAAGAGGTAGTCATGATTGAGGCTGCAACGGAGATTGTCGGCGAGGAAGTGCTTGTTTCAAAGACTGACAATGAAGACGAAATGCTTGTCAAAATCGTAGACGAGTACAGAAACTCCATCAAGGAGACTCTGCAGCACTCCTATACGGTAAAGATAGACGACTACATGGTAAATGTCTCTTCCTCCGAGGCTGTTGTGGAGCTTTTGGAAGCTTCCATTGACAAATATGCGGAACCTGATGCGTTTTCCGTTTCGCTTGCATCGGATTCAAGCCGCGAAATTCCTGTATTCGTACCCGTTGTGACCAAAAACGAGACCGAGGAAGCCAAGGCAGTAACGGAAACTGCATCCGATATACTCACTGATGACGGCTTTTATGGAGCTTTTGATTCCGTTTTTGACAATGTCACGCAGACGGATGAAGAAAAGTCCTTCGAAGACTTTGATTACGGTATCACGGACATTTCTTTTTCCGATGATGTCGAAATCGTAGAATCGTATCTTCCCTCGAGCCAGATTTCATCGACTGAAGATGCAATAGATGAAGTTACCAAGGATAAAGAAGAAAAAACGATTTATGAGGTAGTATCGGGTGATACCCTGTCGAGAATTGCCGATAAGACCGGTATTTCCATAGACAATCTGATATCGCTTAACAGCGAAAGCCTTTCGAGCGCCAACTCAATTATTCGTGTAGGCGACGAATTGACGATTACTGTGCCTGAACCGGAACTTTCCGTAAATAGGGAAGAACTTGTTTACTACGAGGGCACCTATGAGGCAGATGTTATTTATCAATACAACGATTCGTGGTATACTACTACCGAGGTGGTGCTTCAGGAGCCTTCGAGTGGATATCACAAGGCGGTGGAAAAGGTCACCTATTACAACGGCGATGTAGTCTCTACGGAGGTTGTCAAAGAAGAAGTCGTGGCTGAGGCGATTCCCAAAATCGTTGAAAAGGGCACGAAGATACCTCCTACATATATAAAGCCTATTTCGGGCGGAACGCTTACCAGCGGATTTGGCGGTCGTACTGCAACCATCAGGGGCATGACTTCATACCATGTTGCTGTCGATTGGGGAACACCTGTCGGAACGAGTGTTGTGGCTTCCTGCGGCGGTACGGTTACACAGGCAGGATGGCTCGGAACGTACGGATACGTAATCTTTATCAAGCATCCGGACGGCAAAGAAACCCGCTATGCTCACTTAAAGACAATACTTGTAAGTAAGGGTGATTATGTATCACAGGGTCAGAAGATTGCTTTGTCAGGTAACACCGGAGCATCTACCGGACCGCACCTTCACTTTGAAATGCGTATAAACGGTGTAGCAGTTAACCCGCTTAACTACTTATCGTACTAAAAGATTTTGGATGGAAAAAACATGAGGCAATATGCAATCAAGGGTGGCAATCCCCTTGTAGGCGAAGTTGAAATCGGCGGCGCAAAGAATGCGGCACTCGGAATTCTTGCCGGTGCGCTGATGGCCGATGAACCCGTACAGATTGAGAATGTACCCGATCTTTCGGATACGGCTTTGATGCTTGAATCCTTAAAGGATTTGGGCGCCATCGTAAAGAAGATAGACAGGCACACCTTCCTGATTAACGGTGCAACAGTTCATACTACGACATTAGACAATGATTCGATAAAGAAAATAAGAGGTTCATACTATTTTGTGGGCGCATTGCTCGGCAAGTACAAAAGCGCCTGCGTAAGTCTTCCTGGCGGCTGCAGTATCGGTTCACGTCCGGTAGACCAGCATATTAAAGGATTTAAGGCCTTGGGTGCCGATGCGGACATTTCAAAGGGGTGTATCGTATGTAATGCATCCAAGCTTACCGGGAGCCATATCTTTCTTGACGTGGTATCCGTTGGGGCGACCATAAATCTTATGCTTGCAGCTGTCTTAGCAGACGGTCAGACCTACATTGAAAATGCAGCCAAGGAGCCCCACGTCGTAGACGTAGCAAACTTCCTGAATGCAATGGGAGCTTCCGTTAAGGGCGCCGGAACCGATGTGATACGTATAAGAGGCGTTGAGAAGCTTCACGGAACGCATTATTCGATCATACCCGATCAGATAGAGGCGGGAACCTTTATGATGGCGGCAGCTACCACCAAAGGCGATGTTCTCATTAAAAATATTATTCCAAAGCACCTTGAGTCCATTACCTCCAAGCTTACCGAAATCGGATGTGAGATAGAGGAGTTTGATGATGCCATAAGAGTTGTGGCATCCAAACCTTTCCATCATACTCAGGTAAAGACGCTTCCTTATCCCGGATTTCCGACTGATATGCAGCCGCAGATGGTAGTGACGCTTGGACTTGCGGACGGCACCAGCATTGTTACCGAGAGTATTTTTGAAAACCGCTTCAAATATGTCGATGAGCTTATAAGACTTGGTGCAAGCATCAGGGTTGAAGGCAATACGGCAGTAATCGAGGGAGTGTCAAAGTATACCGGTTCAAGGATCACCGCACCGGATTTGCGCGCCGGAGCCGCACTTGTCGTGGCGGGACTTGCCGCCGAGGGAATAACCCTTGTAAACGAGATTCATTATGTCGAGAGAGGCTATGAGGATTTCGTGGAGAAGCTTAAAGCTTTGGGAGCCATGATAGAAATCGTTGAGGATGAACATGACTTGAATAAATTCAAGCTAAAGGCGATATAAAAAGATTGACTAAAAAAAGAAGATGCTTTGATGGCATCTTCTTTTTCTATGCATATAATTAATGTCAAGACTCGCTCGTAAGTCCCCGGTGCCAGATTCGAGGCTGCCCCGGCAGACATCTGCCTCTTTGAATCCGTGCACATCGAAGCTTCACATTAAATTTAAATCGGAACTTGAACCACGACTGAGTAGAATTTGTAATACCCCCACTTTCGCCGGCACTTAGAGGAGGGACTTTCTCAGACTAAGCTAAACTATTGCTTCAATGTGAAGGTCCGGTTCCGCCGACAAATCGATAAATTCATTACCACACTTTACGGTGGGCCTTGCAAGACTTGAACGGTTGATAAATACTATATCGCCAATCCGCCCGTCACTGAGCTTTACTCTGTCCATGAGATATGTTGTTACAATATTTTCAAGGAAAGTCATGATGTAGCGTGTATCATATCTCTGAAGACCTTCGTCTTCGAAAATCTCGACAACCTTAAAGGGACACAAAGGGCCTCTGTATACGCGCGCGCAGGTCATGGCATCGTAAACATCGACAATTGCAACCATTTTGGCAAAGGAGTCAATCTTTGAATTGGTGAGTCCCAAAGGATAGCCGGTTCCGTCACAGCGTTCGTGATGCATGAGGGCAGAATTTGCGACCGCCGAAGGTACGTTGTGCCTCTTTAAAAGATTGTATCCGTCAATTGTATGTTTCTTAACTATAGTATATTCGTCATTTGAGAGCTTTCCGGGCTTTGTAAGTACATTTTCGGGAACCATCAGCTTTCCGATATCGTGAAGGAGTCCGGATAAGGTTGCAAGTCTTGTCTCTTCACTGCTTAAATGAAGCCACTTTGCAAAGACGTTGCACATAAGAGAAACGTTTACCGAGTGAATATAGGTCAGGTCGTCATATCCGCGAAGGTTGTGAAGCATATCAAATATGCTTAAATACCCGTTCCCACAGTTTATAAGACTCTCCATGTAGCCAAAGAGTTCGTCCAAATCCAAGGGAGAATCGTCCGATACAACGGAATTTATTACCTTCTGAAACTTATTTGCGGAATCTTCGAAGTTGGCCCTGAATTCTTTGAAATATTGGCTTGCCTGAACCTTTTGCGAGTGTGACAGGCCAAGATTCTGATCGGCGTTTTGCGCCAAATTGATGGATGCTTCATCATCTATTCTGACATTAATGATTGAATAGAATTCAAGCTTTGTGATGGTCTTGTCTGTAAGTACGGTGCCGCGCTGTATCAGGAGCTGATCAGAGTATGTGAAAACATCTTCACCGCATACCATGCCCGGCAGCAAATCTTTTGTAGCATAACGTTTCATAAAAACTCCATGAGTAAGATATAAGTCTACTATGATACCAAGGCACAAGCTCAAAACTTTTCCATGCACCGATGCTTCGAACTTTTTGACCCAGGTATCACTATTATAAATGATATCTATTTTTTTTCAATTAATCTTGACATAGTCGGAGCATGAGTATACACTTTCCTTGACTCTTATTCAGAGTGGTGGAGATACATAGGATCGATGAAGCCACGGCAACCCTTTTTTAAGAAGGTGCCAACCTGAGCGAGCGAGCGTTAGACGCTACTATCGAACAATAAGGGGATTGAAATAGTAGAGCTATGTTTAATCCACTTATATTTAAGTGGATTTTTTTTGTTAGGAAACTCCGTTCCATACAGCGAAAGCACTCCGTGAGGATGCATACTTGCACACTTGGAATACGTCGCAAGCGACAGCAACGGCGTCGAGAGCTTCACAAACGAAACGAAATTTTCAATCCGCAAAGAAAGGAACTTAAATGGAAAAAAGAATTTTTACTTCCGAATCGGTAACGGAAGGACATCCTGACAAGGTATGTGATGCAATTTCCGATGCTATCGTTGACGCCTGCATGGAAGTCGACCCGATGAGCCGTGTTGCCTGCGAAACCGTAGCATGTACGGGTTACGTGCTTGTAACCGGCGAGATTACCACAAAGGCTCAGCTGGATATTCCTGCAATCGTGCGCAAGACAGCTTTAGAAATAGGATATGACAGCGGCGAAAAGGGACTCGACGGAAACTCCTGTGCCGTTTTTGTGGCACTTGACAAGCAGTCACCCGATATTGCAATGGGTGTAGACAGGGCTTTGGAGGCCAAAGAAGGCGAATTGAAGGATGACCTTGATACAGGAGCCGGAGATCAGGGCATGATGTTCGGTTATGCCACAAACGAAACCAAAGAGCTTATGCCTTACCCGATTTCGCTTGCACATAAGCTTTCCTACAAGCTTGCGGAAGTCAGAAAGAACGGAACCTTAAAGTATTTAAGGCCCGACGGAAAGACACAGGTCTCCGTAGAATATGACGAAAACGGAAAGCCCATAAGGCTCGACGCCGTTGTCCTTTCTACACAGCATGATCCGGATGTTACTCAGGAACAGATTCATGAAGATATAAAGAAATACGTATTCGATCCCGTTCTTCCAAAAGATATGGTTGATGATAATACCAAAATATTTGTAAATCCAACCGGACGTTTCGTAATAGGCGGGCCTCACGGAGATGCCGGACTTACGGGCAGAAAGATTATCGTTGATACATACGGCGGCTATGCGCGTCACGGCGGCGGAGCTTTCTCCGGAAAGGACTGCACAAAGGTTGACCGGTCTGCGGCTTATGCTGCAAGATACGTTGCAAAGAATATTGTGGCAGCAGGACTTGCGGACAAGTGCGAGGTACAGCTTTCTTACGCAATTGGCGTAGCGGAGCCTACATCCATTCAGGTAGATACTGCCGGAACCGGAAAGCTTTCGGACGAAGCTCTTACAAAAATTGTAAGAGAGAATTTCGACCTTCGTCCTGCTTCAATCATTAAGAAGTTTAACCTGCGTCGTCCTATTTACAGACAGACGGCGGCTTACGGCCATTTCGGACGTACCGACGTGACCTTCCCCTGGGAAGAAACAGACTCGGTCGAAACCTTAAAGAAATACTTATAAAGTAAGAAACTATGCCCTTCCGCGTTGTTGCGGGAGGGTATTTTTGTTATACTACTGTTTATAAAATTGTGAGAGCATACAGTGCGTTGCAATTCGTAGTATTTCAGCGGAATCTACCATGTTATAAAAGGCACGTAATGTCGCTTTTAGTAGAGCCGTAGCAAAGCAGATTGCGATTATCATTGACACACCTTTCGGAGACAAAAATGTCCTTTGTACATCTTCATGTCCACACAGAGTTTTCACTCCTGGACGGTTCAAACAAAATAAAAGAATATGTGAAATATGTCAAGGAACTCGGTATGAATGCGGCTGCGATTACCGATCACGGCGTTATGTACGGATGTATTGATTTTTACAAGGCGGCTAAAGAAGCAGGCATAAAGCCCATTCTCGGCTGTGAGGTTTACGTGGCTCCGGAATCGCGATTTGACAAAGAACCTGGAGCGGGCGAGGAGCGTTACAACCATCTTATTCTTCTTTGTGAGAACACTAAGGGCTACGAGAATCTCTGCAAGATTGTCAGCATTGGATTCACCGAAGGCTTCTACTACAAACCGCGTGTCGACTTTGAGGTGCTGAAAAAATATCACGAAGGACTTATTTGCTGTTCTGCCTGTATAGCGGGCGAGGTTCCGAGACTTATCCTCAGGGGAGATATTGTAGGAGCAAAGAACGCGATTCTTAAGTACAGGGAATGCTTCGGAGAAGGCAATTATTTTCTGGAGCTTCAGGACCACGGAATTTCCGAACAGAAAATTGTCAATCAGGCACTTGTTTCAATCGGCAAAGAGCTTAATGTTCCCCTGGTTTGTACAAATGACGTTCATTATACATATGCAGACGATGCCGAGCCTCATGATATACTTCTGTGTATTCAGACGGGAAAGACCGTCAAGGATGAGAACCGTTTGAGATATGACGGCGGTCAGTACTATGTCAAGACGGAAGAGGAAATGCGTGCATTGTTTCCTTATGCTTCAGAGGCAATCGACAATACTCAGAAGATCGCTGACAGATGCAATGTCGAAATTGAGTTTGGACATACGAAATTGCCGCATTTTGATGTGCCGGCGGGATACGACTCCTGGAGTTATTTAAACAAGCTTTGCTCCGATGGCCTTTTAGAAAGATACGGAGAAGAAGCTTCAAAGCACAAAGAAAGGCTTAACTACGAGCTTTCCGTAATAAAGAAGATGGGATATGTTGATTATTTCCTGATTGTGTGGGATTTTATCAACCATGCAAAGGAACAGGGAATACCGGTAGGCCCCGGACGTGGTTCCGCGGCAGGTTCCATTGTGTCGTATTGCCTGAAGATCACAAACATAGATCCCATTCGCTTCAACCTTCTTTTTGAACGTTTCCTTAATCCCGAGCGTGTATCCATGCCTGATATTGACGTTGATTTTTGCTACGAGAGACGTGAAGAGGTCATAGAGTACGTCAGGGAAAAGTACGGTCCCGAAAAGGTAGTACAGATTGTAACTTTTGGAACACTGCAGGCAAAGGGTGTTATCCGCGATGTCGTGCGTGCACTTGATATGCCTTATTCGCGAGGCGACCAGCTTGCAAAGATGATTCCGAACGAACTCAATATAACCTTGGACAAGGCTTTGGAAATGAATCCGGAGTTTAAGGCTCTTTATGACAACGACCCGGAGGTTCACTACCTGATAGATATGTGTAAGTGTCTTGAAGGCCTTCCGCGTCATACCTCCATGCATGCGGCCGGTGTGTTGATCTGCCCCGAGGCGGCAAGCGAGTACGTGCCTCTTCAAAGAGCTTCGGACGGCTCGATTACCACCCAGTATGTCATGACCACTTTGGAGGAGCTCGGCCTTCTCAAGATGGACTTCCTGGGACTAAGGACTCTTACGGTTATAAAAGATGCACTTGATATGATAAAGAAAGGCACCGGAGAAAGCATCAATATCGATGAGATCGATTATGCCGATCCGAATGTTTTTGCTATCATGGGTTCCGGCAGGACCGAAGGCATATTCCAGCTTGAAAGTACCGGGATGAAAGCCTTCATGAAAGAACTGAAGCCACAGAGTCTCGAGGATGTGACTGCGGGCATTTCTTTATACAGGCCCGGACCCATGGACTTCATACCAAAGTACATTGCCGGCAAGGAAAATCAATCAAATATCACCTACCGCACTCCCGAGCTTAAGCCGATTTTGGAGCCTACCTACGGCTGCATAGTTTACCAGGAACAGGTAATGCAGATTGTAAGGGATTTGGGCGGCTATACCCTTGGACGAAGCGACCTCGTAAGACGCGCTATGAGTAAAAAGAAACAGCATGTCATGGAGGTAGAAAGAAACAACTTCATATATGGCAATACCGAAGAAGGCGTTCCCGGATGCGTTTCAAAGGGGATAGATGAAAAGGTTGCTGGCGAGATTTACGATGACATGATGGACTTTGCAAAGTATGCCTTCAATAAGTCCCATGCTGCCTGCTATGCCGTTGTTTCTTATCAGACTGCTTTCCTTAAGAAGTATTATCCCGTCGAGTTCATGGCGGCTCTTATGACAAGCGTTATAGACAATGCAGGGAAGGTATCCGAGTATATAAATGTCTGCCGCTCAATGGGAATAGGAATAAATCCTCCGGACGTTAATACCGGTGATGTATCATTTACTGCAAAGGACGGAAAAATCGGTTACGCGCTTACGGCAATCAAGAATGTCGGTCATCCCGTAATAGAGGCACTCGTGCGCGAAAGAGAGCAAAACGGGGCGTACAAAGATTTCACCGACTTTGTGACACGACTGTCTGGCAAGGATATCAATAAAAGAGCGGTTGAAAACTTTATAAAGGCGGGAGCCTTTGATTCGCTCGGCGGCACCAGAAAGCAGTACATGGACGCGCACGCAGTCATCATGGATTCCGTAGCTTACGATAAAAAGAAGGTAATTCCCGGGCAGATGAGTCTTTTCGATATGCTTCCTTCGGACAGCCTTTCGGGACTTAAAGAAAAACTTCCAGCAGATGTCGGAGAGTTTTCAAAGGAAGAATTGCTTTCATGTGAAAAAGAGGTGCTTGGTATCTACATATCCGGGCATCCTCTGGACGACTACAGAGCTTTGTGGAAGCGAAACATCACGGCCACGGCAGGGGATTTTTTACTTGACCCGGAGACCGATACGGTTAAAATAGAAGATGGTAAAAGGGTGATAATCGGCGGTATAATAACCGCAAAAACCGTCAAGTTTACCAAGAACAATACTGCAATGGCATTTGTCACGATTGAAGATCTGATAGGAAGCATCGAGGTGATTGTTTTCTCAAAATCCTATGAGAAATACGGAAATCTTCTTATGGAAGACTCAAAGGTATTTATCGAAGGAAGGGTAAGCCTTGAGGACGCGAAGGACGGACGCCTGATATGCGAAAGAGTATTGCCATTTAGTGAAATGCCGCGCATCGTGTGGATTCAGTTCGACAGTATGGAAAAGTTTCAAGAAAAAAGTGACATGCTTGCCGAAACAGTTAATTCCTCATATGGAAGGGATAAAGTAATTCTTTATTTTATAAAGGAAAAACAACGCAAAAATTATCTGAACGGAAGAGGCGTTAAGGCGGACGAAAATCTGCTGAATGTCTTGAAAGCTCAGTTTGGCGCTGATAATATAAAGCTTACCTAAAAGGAGATCATTATGGGTAACAAACAGATTAAGACTATCGGAGTACTTACAAGTGGCGGAGATGCCCCCGGTATGAATGCCGCAATTCGTGCGGTTGTACGCAAATCCCTCAATAATGGGGTGAGTGTCAAAGGCATTAAAAAAGGCTATATGGGGCTTCTTAACGAAGAGATTGTAGACATGGAAGCAAAGAGTGTTTCTGACAGCATTCAGCGCGGCGGTACAATTCTCGGAACGGCAAGGTGCCTTGAATTTAAAGAAGAAGAGGTTCAGAAGCAGGCTGCGGATATCTGCAGAAAGCACGGAATTGACGGCCTTGTCGTAATCGGCGGAGACGGCTCCTACAGAGGCGCTCAGGCACTTGCACGCCAGGGAATCAATACCATCGGAATTCCCGGAACCATCGACCTTGATATTGCCTGCACAGATTACACAATCGGATTTGATACAGCCATCAATACCGCAATGGAAGCAATCGATAAGGTCAGAGATACCTCGTCCTCACACGAGAGATGCTCCATCATCGAGGTAATGGGACGAAATGCCGGCTATATAGCATTATGGTGCGGTGTTGCGAGCGGTGCGGAAGACATTCTTCTTCCGGAGAAATATGACTTTAACGAGCAGGTCTTGGTAAACAATATTATCGCAAACCGTAAAATCGGCAAGACTCATCACCTTATCATTAATGCCGAGGGTATCGGACATTCGACCTCAATGGCAAGACGTATTGAAGCAGCTACCGGAATTGAAACCAGAGCCACGATTCTCGGTTACATGCAGCGTGGCGGATCACCGACCTGTAAAGACCGTTACTATGCTTCGATAATGGGTGCTTACGCAGCCGATATCCTGGCAGAGGGTAAATCAAACAGATGTATCTGTTACAGGAACGGTAAGTTCGTTGACACAGATATTGAGGAGGCTTTGGCAATGGAGAAGACCATCGATCCTTACCAGTACGAAGTCAGCAGGCTTCTTTCACGAAACACAAGCTTCAACAAAAAATGATTACTTCAACTGACAATAAACGTATAAAGAACGTTATTTCTCTAATTGAAAAAGCAAAAGCAAGAAAAGAGCAGGATGCCTTCGTGATCGAGGGCATCAAGCTTTTTTTGGAGACCCCCGAAGACGAAATCAAAGAAGTATATATATCAGAAAATTTCGCAGAAAAGTGCGAGAAACTTGACAGGGTACCCGTAGAGGTGGTAAAAGATGAGGTGTTTCGTAAGATGACGGACACTTTGACGCCTCAGGGCGTTCTTTGCGTGGTTTCAAAGAGACATTACGGCCTTGACGATATGTTAAAGAATATCGTTCCCGGTTCGGTTTTTCTCGTAATCGAGTCAATTCAGGACCCGGGAAATCTCGGGACCATCATGAGAACAGCGGAGGGCGCGGGGGTATGCGGTATCATATTGAGTCGCGACACCGTAGATATTTACAATCCGAAGACAGTCCGTTCAACGATGGGCTCGATTTTCAGAGTACCTTTTGTTTATACAGAGGACGTAAAGGCAGCAGTGCTTGAGCTTAAAGAAAAGGGTGTTCATACCTACGCTGCTCATCTTAAAGGAACAAAGTCCTGTTATGAATACGATTACACAAAGCCGACTGCTTTCTTTATCGGCAATGAAGGTAACGGACTAAGCGAAGAGCTTGCGGGACTTGCAGATACATACATACGTATACCTATGGAGGGGAAACTGGAATCTCTGAACGCCGGAATTTCTGCGGGAATTCTGCTATACGAGGCGAAGAGACAAAGAGATGTCGGGCAGCTATAGAAAGTAACGGGTATTTGAATGAAGTTAGGAAGTAAATTACTTACGGTGGGGGCAATATGTGCAGCGATTGTCGTTGCTTTGGCGGATTTTACGGGGACTAAAGCAAGCGCATCGGGCACTACAACCACGCTTTCTGATGAAAGCGTCGGAGCATCGATAGTATTCTCCGTAAATGCTTACAACAATGCGGATGTTTCGAAGCTTGGAATCACGATTTCGGAAGAGGATGAGGTTGATTCGAGCAATCTTGTAATGGTCAAGTCGACGTCCGTGCTAAATGTAAGGGAATCGGGAGATTCGGAAGCGACCATCTTGGGCAAGCTTTACCGTGACTGTGGCGGAATTGTGCTTGAGAGGGGCGACGAATGGAGCCTTATCGAATCGGGTGAGCTGGTAGGGTGGTGTTCGAACGAATATCTTCTTTTTGATGAGGAGGCCGAAGCCTTTGCCAAGGAAGTAGGCAACATGTACGCAACCGTAAAAAAAGATTGCATCAAGATATATGCCGAACCCGATACCTCGTCAGAAGTCCTGGGCCTTGCGGCGGCATCTTCCACGTATGAAGTAATTTACGAAGAAGGCACAGATTGGCTTTGCATAGCCTGCGATGAATATGACGGCTTTGTCAAAACCGAACTTGTTGATTTTGAATTTGATATCGACCATGGCGAAACCATGGAGGCTATAAAAGAGCGTAAGCGTAAGGAAGAAGAGGAAAAGAAAAAGCTTGTCCGTCAGAACGAAGCCATTGAGGCTGACGGAGATACTTTGAAAATGCTTGCAACCATTATCTGGTGCGAGGCAAGAGGTGAAAACTATGACGGTCAGCTTGCGGTCGGCTCGGTCATCATGAACAGAGTCCGCTCATCTGCTTACCCCGATTCGGTCTACGCCGTTATTTATGCATCGGGACAGTTCTCACCTGTCAGATCCGGAAGCTTTCAGAAGGCATATGCCAACAACTCTGCTAGTTCCTCCTGCTATCAGGCAGCCCAGCAGGTTCTTGACGGATATACGAATGTAGGCGATATGACTCACTTCAGACGTGCCGGAAACAGAAACGGTTATGTAATCGGAAACCATGTATTTTACTAAGGTTTCCTTGACACATATATTCATTGAGCTTATAATACCTTAGTTAGCGCGTAGCTTAGCTTGCGTACGGAAAGGAATTTGGGAGAAATGGAAGCAAAAAAGAACATTCTTACATATGAAGGCTTGACCAAATACGAGGAAGAACTTCAGGATTTAAAGGTAAGAAGACGTAAAGAAGTTGCTCAGAAGATTAAAGAGGCAAGAGAGCTCGGAGACCTTTCCGAAAATGCCGAATATGATGCAGCAAAAGATGAGCAGCGTGATATCGAAGCAAGAATCGAGGAACTTGAGAAGATCCTCAAAAATGCCGAGGTCGTAGTTGAAGATGAGGTTGATTCAAGCAAGATCAACGTCGGATGCGTAGTCGGTATTTTGGACCTCGATGAAAAAGAAGAGTTTTCATATAAAATAGTAGGCTCAAGCGAGGCAAACAGCCTTCAGGGAAAGATTTCAAACGAATCACCCGTCGGAAAGGCACTTATAGGTCACAAAGAGGGTGACACGGTTACCATCGAAACTCAGGAAGGCGATATTAAGTACAAGATCTTAAGTATCGAGAGACCTTAATTGACACGTTACGAATTTTGCAGGGAGGGCGTATAACCCTCCCTGTCATGTATAAAGGATTTTAGGAGAGGAATAGCAATGGGAAACGACGCAAACGAAACAGTAAAGACACAGGATGTCAACCAGCTTCTGAAGGTAAGGCGCGAAAAGCTTGCCGCCTTGCAGGAAGCAGGTAAGGATCCTTTCAAAATCACAAAATACGATCAGACTCATCATACAGACGAGGTAAAGAGCCTGTATGAAGAACACGAAGCAAAGCTTTTGGCCGGCAGAAAGCCCGTATCCACAGACGGTTTGTCTGAAGAAGAGGCCAAAGAAGCAGTCAACAACGATTACAATGATCGTCGTGCCATTATGGATGCCGATCCTATTAATGTCTCAATCGCAGGTCGTATGATGTTTAAGCGTGTCATGGGTAAAGCTTCTTTTTGCAACATTCAGGACTTAAAGGGAACCATTCAGGTATACGTTGCAAGAGACGTAATTGGTGAGGAAGCCTATGCGGACTTCAAGAAAGCTGACATCGGTGATATTTACGGTGTGAAGGGCTATGCATTCCGCACGAAGACCGGCGAAGTTTCAATTCATGCTTCAGAAATGACACTTCTTTCAAAGAGCCTTCAGATTCTTCCCGAGAAGTTCCACGGACTTACCGATACCGATACAAGATATCGTCAGAGATATGTAGATCTCATCATGAACGAGGAATCTAAGGACACATTCATTAAGCGTTCAAAGATTATTTCAGCAATCCGTCGTTACCTTGACGGCGAAGGCTTCATGGAAGTTGAAACACCCATGTTAGTATCAAACG
>CAVCUM010000023.1:0-27210 GCA_963605385.1 Lachnospiraceae bacterium | reverse complement strand
CTCCTTTTGGAGAAGCTCCAAGCGGTGACTTCGGTTCATCTGTTACCGCAACCATGATAATAAATGATGAATCCGTACTCTTTGATGCAGACGGAAACAACCTTACTTTGTCGGACATAACCGAAGGCTCTTTCGTAACGGTAACTCTTGAAAACGGGAAGATTAAATCCGTTACCGTTTCGGAAAGAGGAATGGGCGGAGCACCCCAGGGAAATGCTGGCGGAGTCGATAGCTATACCGCAGTTACGGAGTATACTTCGGACGGAAGTTATTCAAACGAGGCCTATGAATCCACAGGAAGCGATGAGAATGCAGTCCTGGTTTCAGGCGGTGATGTGATAATATCGGATTCAACCGTTACAAGAACATCTTCGGAAAGTACTGGCGGAGACAATTCAAGCTTTTACGGAGTGGGAGCGGCTCTTCTTTGTACTGACGGTACCCTTACCGTTTCAAATGCAGATATTACAACTGATTCGAATGGTGGTGCCGGAATCTTTGCATACGGCTCGGGAGTTGTGACAATTTCCGATTCGACCATTACAACCGCTAAAGATACTTCGGGCGGCATACATGTGGCAGGCGGCGGAACACTTAATGCTTTAAACCTTACGGTTATTACAAACGGCGAGTCTTCGGCTGCAATCAGAAGTGACAGAGGAGGCGGCACAATGGAGGTGAACAAAGGCACCTATACTTCCAACGGTATCGGATCGCCCGCTGTTTACTGTACCGCAAATATCATGGTTTCCGATGCAACACTTACAGCAAACGGATCTGAAGCCGTATGTATAGAAGGACTTAATTCGCTGACACTTAATAACTGTACACTTACGGGAAATATGTCGGATAATGAACAGAATGACTGCACCTGGAATGTAATAGTATATCAGAGTATGTCAGGAGATTCCGAAGTCGGGAACGGCGTATTCTCAATGACGGACGGTAAGCTTATTGCAGGTAACGGAGGAATGTTCTATACTACCAATACCGAATCTACAATTACCTTAAAGAATGTCGATATCGAATATGCTTCGGAAAATGATTTCTTTTTAAAGTGTACGGGCAATGCCAATAAAAGAGGTTGGGGCAGCACCGGAGCAAACGGAGCACAATGCGTATTTACGGCTGATACACAGGAAATGGAAGGCGATGTCATTTATGACAGCATTTCAACTCTTGATTTCTATATGACAAACGAAAGTACCCTTACGGGCGCATTTATCGACGACGAGTCCTGTGCGGGTGACGGCGGAGACGGATATTGCAAGGTTTATATAGATTCCTCTTCAAAGTGGGTAGTTACAAAGGACAGCGCCGTTACAAGCTTATGTCTTGCGGGAAGCCTGGTTGATGAGTCCGGTAAGACCGTAAGCGTAGTCGGAACCGACGGAACGGTTTACGTAGAAGGTACAAGTTCACTTACCGTAACCGTAGAATCCTTTACGGATCAATATTGATATTTTTCTAAAGATAAATTAATTTTTTGAATTCGCATGCACACTATTTCTTTTCGTGAAAGAACCTTCAAAAAAATTTTTGAAGGTTCTTTTTCTATTAATTCCTCGCTAATTTATCAGGGGTATATTGAAAATACCCCATAACCCCAATGTACCATTCTCAAACAAGGGAGCAGATGATTAAGTCATCCGCTTCCTTGTTGCGTTAAAGCATTTCCAGGTTGTAAAGAACCTGGAAATTTTTTATAATATTTGAGGGGATATTTGATAGGTATTGCATTATTCGGGACAAAAAATATTGCGAAGGGAGATGGGGTTACGTGAAAAAGGAAAGTAAAAAGAAAAACAAAAATCATTTGAAAGGGTCGAAAGGTAGAGCCAGGAAAGAATTAAAGGTCGTAAACAAGGTAAAAAAATCAAGCGGTAAATTCAGTTTCTTTGGACTGCGCAGTAAGATTTATTTGTGTTTTATCGTTCCGATTATTTTTGTAATAGTGGTAGGCGCTGTTTCATATCGGTATGCGGAGCAGGGCTTGAGCGAAAAATATATGGAGTCCACACTCCAAACGGCAAATATGGCGTCCGATTATATGGATGTAAGCTGCTCAGGTGTCAAGGCAGATGCGTTTCAGTATGCATTTGACAGTGATTTGGAGAAGTATTTGCTGGGACTTAACAAGGATGCAAGTTATTACTCCGACACCAGGGTCAAGCTTGCCGCTACGAGGACTGCAGACTCCTTTATAAATGATATACATATTATTGCCATGCCGGGAACTGACTGCCTGACTACAAAGTCTGAAGCCAGGACAGAAGGCTTTTACGAAGATTTATTGGAAGAGATCCAGGCAGCATCTCCGGATTCTTACAATCTTAAAAAGTGGATCGGAAGTCATGAAATAATTGACGAGATGTTCGGAATCAAGGCAAGCGACTACTTCATTTCTTATGCGATGCAGACGAGCGTAAAAATGGGATATGTCGTAATTGACGTAAGCAGCAGTGCTGTTAAGGATATGCTATCCAATATGGATTTGGGTGCAGGGAGCATTGTTGGCTTTGTGACGGATGATGGCAAAGAAATCACCTGTCAGAGAAACGGAAAGGGCGATCCTTCTTTTTCCGAAAACACCATATTTTTAAACCAGACTTTCTTTACAGGAAACATTTCAGGTAAAGAACTGTCGGGTAACAGCGAGGTTACCTACAACGGAGAAAATTATCTTTATATTTACAGCAGGAGTGAGGAGACCGGAATCACCTTCTGTACTCTGATTCCAGAAAGCGTAGCTACCGGGCAGGCAGAAAAGATTAAAAACGTAACAATTGCATTTGTAATTGCCGCCTGCATCATTTCTTTGGTGATAGGTTCCGTAATTGCTCAGGGAATACTTAGGAACATGAGCCGTATTTCAAAGAGTCTTAATCGTGTGGCGGAGGGCGACTTAACCGTTACGGTTAATGCAAACGGCAGGGATGAATTCCAATCACTTGCAAAGACGGCTACCGACATGGTCAGCAACAACAAGAAGCTCATCAGAAAATTATCAGGGACGGCAGAGCAATTGGAAGCATCTTCCGAAGAGGTGCACAATGTATCCAACAGTATCAGTAATTACTCTTCGGATATCACCAAGGCAATTGACGAAATCAGTACCGGTATGGAGAAACAGGCAGAGCATGCCGAGGAATGTGTCCACAAGACAAACGTGCTTTCCGAGAAGATGAAGACAATAGGGGTCATGGTTGAGAAGGCAGAAGAGCTTAGCAATAAGACCGAAAAGATGATTAAGCAGGGGGTTGAGATCGTTGAGATTCTTGCAACGAGAGCCAAAGAAACCTCCGAAATTACCGGCAAGGTAGGAGAAAGCATCGAACTTCTTAAAAGAGAGTCCGAAACAATCAACGGCTTTGTGGAGACTATTAATCAGATTTCAAAGCAGACGAATCTTCTTTCTTTAAATGCATCGATTGAGGCCGCAAGAGCAGGCGAGGCGGGCAGAGGCTTTGCCGTGGTTGCTAAAGAAATTCGTAATCTTGCGGATGATTCAAGCGTTGCTGCGGGTGAAATAGAAGGAAAGGTACGAATCATCGCTTCTCAGACGGAGTCGACGGTGGAAAGCGCCAAAAGTGCGGAGGAGATGGTCGCTTTCCAACAGGAGGCAGTGGCAGAGGTAATTGAATTATTTGGCGATATGAACACTCAGATGCAGGAGCTCTTTAAAGATTTAAAGGAAATTACGGATTGTACCGAATCTGCGAATGCGGAGAGAAACGAAACGCTCGATGCGGTTACAAATATTTCCGCAATTGTCGAGCAGACCGTATCGAGTTCATCGCTCGTGCATGATATGGCTTTGGAACTTTTAGACAATGTGGAAAAGCTTACTCAGACGGCAGAAGCCTTAGACGACGACATGAACGGATTAAAGACCGAGATTAATGCGTTCACGATAGACTAATAAATTGATGAAAAAAGACCTTGGAATTTTTGTTCCAAGGTCTTTTAACGTTTAATAAGAAGTACATTGACGCTCCTATCGGTGCCTGCGCAACCGGCAGGTGAGAACGCCAGACTTACTGACAATGCCGGAGCAATGAATAATTTTGTAATTTGTTTAATCATGTATATTCCCCTTTCTTTATAATACATCATAGGATATTACTCGCTATGAGAGAAATGCTTGTAGTCAATGCTAAGCAGGCTTTGGCTTACTCTGAATACAAGCTTAGTATTAAATCATGCCGTCAGGTTTACGTTCTTCCCGATTACGCCTGCGGCATCGGCAGACTTTTGATTTTGTACGTAAGGGTTACTTTCGTCGGAATAGCTGATCTTAGTCGTAGTGGTGCCGCCAGAGGTATAGACGCTTCCACATTCGGGACAAACGGCAGTCTGAAGGGAAACAGTGGCTGAAAGAACCTTACCATTATTCATGGCAGCTTTATTGTAAGCGTTGGTAACATGTTCCTGCTCGTGAGCACGAACCGTGGCACTTGAAGCTTCGGGAGAGATATGCGCAGCCGACTTAAAGGAAACCATTTCATCGGAGCCATCCTGATACTTGCGGTTTTTACAGGTTTCACATTCCGCGGGAGAAGATTTCCTACCAGGCTTTACTGACGGGTCAGATGGGTCATCGTTCCCGATTGCGTTCGTATTCGAAGCTGTCAAATCGGCATTTGTATTTAAACCGTAATTTGCATATATTCCGTAATTTCCGTAGCTTCCGATTCCATTTATGCCAGGCATTTCAATCTCCTTTCCACAAACCTTACTTTCGCTAATTGTAACACCGCTGACAGCTAAGAACAAGATGCGAAACAGTTACGGTTTGGTTACGAAATGCATGTATAATAAAAACATAAACTGCAAGAGCAATTTAAAACTACCACTAAAATAAAAGAAGGAGACCCGAATTATGAAGATTGAAGAATTGGCAAAGAAAGTTTTAAATGACGAGACTCTTAAGAAGGAATGCACGGAAGCTTTAAAGAACGGGAAGATTCTTGAGTTTGCAAAGAAGAACGGCTGCGAAGCCACAGGTGATGAAATCAAGGATTTCTTTAAGGGAAACAGAGAGATTAATGATGACGAGCTTGACATGGTTTCCGGCGGAGATGACTGTGAAGAGGCAAAAATAGTCTACGGTATGGATGCTGACAATCACAATCCTACTGATTTCGAAAATCCCATCAAGGATGGACTGATATTTGGTATGGATAAAGAGGGAATCGACCCTGTTGGTTTTCAGGCATCACGCAAGTAGTATGGTAAGGGACAGATAGTTCAAAATTGATTTGTTTTTTAGATTGCGAGATACAGGCCTTTAACGAATTTTAGGTTAAAGGTCTTTTTTTACATTATTAAATTTGTCCACTTCTTGTCACCATAGAAGTGGTAGTTTTATAGGCAAGGGGTGCAAAAAGCAAACACTACCCCAAAATTACGAGGAGAGATATAAATGAAGACTTATACGGACGCACAGCTTGATTTAATGAAAAATGCAGATCCCGACCGCTATTTTTACTATAGCCGTGAAGAAATGTTCAGAAGGGTAGGTATTAACCTTGAAAATGAGGATTGGGACCTGCCTCTTGTGTATGATTACAGCAGCGATCAAATGGATGGAAAATTTGCCCGCTTTGTAAAGATTATGAATTCAAAAAACGGGGTAACACTGGTAAACCATTCCGGCGATTTGATACGTATCAAGGCTCCTGAATTTAAAGAGGAAATCCTTGCTTTGTCTGATGACAATGCAAAGAAAATAGGGAGTAAAGACCTCAAACCGGAACCGAAAGGACTTGGAATAGGATTTTATATACTTTTGGTACTTTCCTTTGGCTTTTACGGAAATGAGCGCTTAAAGACATATAAAGACGAAATGCGTGAGTATAAAGCAGCGAAAGCCGATTTTATAAAAAGGGAAGAAGAACGCAAGGAAGCATTTAAAGGATACGAGGCTACTCTTGAACTGATGGGCAAGTCCCCAAGCAATGTAAAGAACTACATGAGGGATGATAAGATTCGACTTAACGAGGAAGAGATTAATAATAAAAAACTTAATGGTTTTGTTACGAGTATTGAAACCCTTTTTGAACGCCGTGCAATAGGCTATGCCAATTTGGATTATGTAATGGGACAGAAGGCGGAAAATGCCGAGAAAGTTAAGGAGATTCTTTTGAAGAATCACTATTTGGGGAAGAATGCATTTGAGAGAAGCAACGTGCCGGGAGAAAGAGAGAATTATCTTTTGCACGTTGATTTTCCGAAGGATACAAAGTTTTCCGAACACGAGATTGCGCTGTTTGGCCTTGCCGCTACCTGCTGTTTTGATGTTCAAAAAGCTTCAAATCAATATCCTGTGCCCGGGGAGAAGGCTGTTATGGACGATGCGGAAGCGGAAAAGATCACTGTTCTGATGGGAGCAACATGGTACAACTTTACCGAGGCAATATTTAATCGTCAGGAACGTAACGCCGCAGCCGCAGTACCTTTATTTAACCATGCAAAGCTTGCGGTATGTGAAGCACTTAACAAGAGCAAAGACGGCGACTACTCAGAATTGGGAGAAATAATTAAAAATGGTCTTCGCTATTGCACACGTGAGGTCATGGGAACGAGCGCAGTACGGGATGTCAGTACCTGGGTAGATTATTGCGTTTATGCAAAGGAAATGCTTGCTATGGCCGACAGAAACAGCGAACTCAAAAATGCAATCATCGATTCCGGCTTTACGGAGCAGGATATAAGGGATGCCATTATCTGCAGCAACATCGGTGATGTATATGAACGAGGCCTTAATGCTTTCAACACTTTAAGTAATAATTCCGGACTCACATCTGAGGAGAAAGCCAATGCGGCAGCGGAAATTGTTGAATTGCGTGTAATCCAGCAGATGCTCATAAATCATGACAAGGAGCTGCATGGTGATGAGTATACGAATACACAGATGGCTTTAGTTGTTAAACAAGGTGAGTTAATGAAGGCGAAGAAGAAGGCCGAAGAGGAGCATGGAACGGATAGCGAGGAATATAAAAAATGCGATAGAGAATGCAATGAAGTCGGATTTGAACTGGGCAACTTGCCTCACGGTTTTATGGCAGAACACTTCAATTTAAAAATAAACTTCGGTGAGATACTTGAACGGACATTTGGCAGCGTAGGAAGCGTAGACAGGTTTCATGATTATGTTAAAGGATGCGTTGATTTTGAAAAATTCAAGAGCATGGACACGCGCAATATCATCACGGAGCTTATATCGGATAATGTAAAATCCTATGTTTCACAGGTTTATCCTCAAAAAGAAGTGAAAAAAGAGAAAAATCTCGAAAATAATAAAAAGGAATTGCAGAATGTAAAAGGGAATGCAATGAATGTATAAGAAATTTCAACGTATTTGCATGCAAGACAAAAGGCTTTTGCCTTTTGTCTTCCTTTTGTCTACCTTCCTGTGTTAGGATAAGACACATAAGAGATACAGAATGAATTTTGGAGGCGCGAATGAGAACTTATACGGATAAAGAACTTGAAGCAATGAAGCTGACAGAACCTGAAAAGTACTTCTTTTATTACAATGAGGATGAATTCAGAAGGTTGGGAATAGATTTAAACAAGGATAATTGGGATTTGCCTCTTGTATATGATGAGACAGCTATAGATCCGAAGGCTGACAGATTCAAGAGCTTTTATGAAATGATGCATTCAGAGAATGGTGTCCGGATTATAACGCCTAAGAATGATATCATGTGTCTTAAGGCCGGGAAAGAACCTGAGCTGATAACTCATATGACGACAGAGGTTTTCAAAGGGGAGATAAAGGCTGAGCCCAAGCCGCCGAAGGGACTTGGATTTTGGTTTTACTTTTTAAGATTTGTCACATTTGGCGGGTATGGAGATGACAAGCTGAAAGCGTACAGATCAAAGCAGGAAGAATATGATAAAGCTAAAGCAACGTACGACAGACACGAGCGCTCAAGGCTTGATAAGATTAAGTTTGATACCAAAGCTGTAGAAATGACCAGGGAATATACCGATGCTTTGACAAAGATGGGGAAGAGCATAGAGGATATTAAGCTTTACATGGAGGATATCAGAAAAGATCTTCTCAAGGATAAGGACATTACAGATAAGTTGTCTGATATAAACGACATGGTAATAAAGCGCACCAAAGGACATCAAAGACTTGACTTTTTAATGGGACCCAGGAAGGGCACCGAAGCAGAGGAAAAAGTAAAGCAGGAAATTATTGAAGAGTCTTATCTGGGAGAGGAATCCTTTAGAAAAGATAAGAATTCCGAAAACAACAGCAAATTCTTAATAGATGTAAATTATCCTGCAGACACTGAATTTTCCGACCACGAGATAGCACTTATGGCCTTTGCCGCAACCTGTGGATTGGATGTATATAAGAATGCCATAAAGAAGCCTGTTATCGGCGGACCAGATAAAATGTCCGATGAAGCAGCAAGGCAGGATGCCAAAAATAATATAGGACTATGGTACAATTGGACCGAAGCTTTATTTTGCCGTAAAAAGCGGAATTGTGCAGGAGCCGTGCCTCTTTTAAACCATGCGAAAACGGATACCTGTAAGGCGCTTGAGGCTTTAAAAAACGATGATTATTCAAAGCTTGGTGAAATTATCAAAAACGGTCTTTTATATACTTCAAATTTTGCGATGAGTACGGATACTTTCGCGGATAACAGCACATGGGTTGATTATTGTCTTTACGCAAAGGAAATGCTTTCCCTGTTGGATAAAAATCCCAAGCTCAAGGAAGCTGTAGTCAACGCAGGATTTACGGAAGAAAATTTTAAAAATGCTAAAATTACCGCAAATCTTGGAGAATTATACGATAAGGGCATTGATGCTTTACATAAGCTTGGCAGTGAACGCGGACTTACAGAGGAGCAAAAAAAGCATGCGATAGCTGATGTTATCGGCATGCGTCTTTCACAGAGACTGCTTGAGACAGACAGTAAGAGGTTTGAAACTCTGTATGGTAAACAGCAAGCCGCTGTCGGGATAGAAATGATGAACGTTCATGATAAAAATTCGGCCAAAGATGCAAAAGAAAAAAATCCGGGCCAGTATGAGGCAAATTCGGCATTATATAAGGAATTGAGCGGAATATATAATAATATTGGCTTAGGGTATGCTTGGCCGATATATAATATCGAAACAAAGTTTGGTGAATGTATCGGAACCTTGTATGACGGAGATAACAGGGTGCAGGAAATTCATAATGAAATCCTTGACAGGGTGAATATGGATGATATTTCAAAGATGGAAAATCATCAGATTATAAGGGAAATGCTTCCCGGCAATGCTATAAAATATGTGAAACAGGTATACCCTAAGGACAACATGACAAATGCAAAGGCTGTAGAATCTCATATAGCTAAGAATAAGGACTTAGAAGGCGATATACAACACAAGCAGACGGATGTCGTTGCAAATAAATTATAAAAGGAGCTATGGTATGAAGAGTTATACATCAAAAGAACTTTTAGAAATTTCAGAAAAAAATTTCCAGGAATATTTTTATTACAGTAGTGAGCGTAAATTCAGGGAGCTTGGAATTAATTTAGAGAATGACAATTGGAGTCTTCCACTGGTCCATGATGCAACAGAAAATGCTCCGACAGGTGCTTCAAAATACGCATGCTTCTATGAGATGGTTCATTCAGAGAAGGGCATTAGTCTTGTTGATCATGAAGGCAATCTGGTGCATATCGGAAAGCCTGACTTTAAACCGGAAATAATTGCAAGAGTGCCCGGAAAAGAACCTAAATTTGCTAAGAAGGAGCCGGGATCTGCACCGAAGGGACTTGGATTTTCTTTTTACCTGTTAAGAGTTTTAACCCTTGGTATATACGGACGTAAGCAATACAGTGACTACAAGGCATCGGTGGAAGCTCATCAGAGAGAAGTAAGTGAATATGAAGAGGCTAAGGCTGAATTTGAATTAAAAGAGCTAAACCCATATAAAGAAAAGGTAAGGCTCTTTAATGAACATTACAAGTCGCTTGAACTGATGGGAAAAAATATCGAGGATGTTAAGCAATACAGAATGGACGATATAAGCGACTTTAAAAAAGAAGACGAAGAAATGAACGCATATGACAGAAGCATTTCTGCAACAGAGAGTGCTGTTACTTTGCGTGAGAATGCGCGTAGACGTCTTGATTTCCTGATGGGTCCTGCAAACGAAGCAAATAGGGAAAAGGACGAAAAAACTAAGGAGCATATGATCAGGAAAAGCTTTTTGCCTAAGGAATCATTTGATGGAACCTATGAACAAAAGCAATACAACATAATGAATGTTGAATATCCAAAGCAAAATGTGTTTAGCGATCATGAAATAGCATTGCTTGGCTTTGCGGCAACGTGCGATGTGGACATATGGACAAAGGCAATCAGCCATCCGATTCCGGGTGAAGAGCCGGTTAAGAGTGATATAGAGGCAAGAGAAGAAGCAATTGACAAGGGTGGTGCCTGGTACAACTATACAGAAGCCCTTTTTACACGGAGTCAGCGTGATTCCAGATCATTTGTACCTACACTTAACCATTCAAAATTAGCCCTGGCAGATGCCCTGAAAGATATGAACAATGGTGACTATACGGCTTTAGGCAAGATTATCAGAAGCGGAATCAGCTGTTGCACACGTAGTAATATGGTGGTAGATAACCCTGATGACGGATCGACATTTGTAGATTACAGTTTTTATGTAAAAGAAATGCTTGAGCTCTTAGACAAGAATCCGGAGCTTGAAAAAGCGGCAAGAAATGCAGGGTTAACCGATGAAGAACTTGACGAAGCACGTGTAAACGCAAATATGGGTGAGACCTTTGAACGAGGCGTCGATGCAAAATATAAACTGATGTACACTCCGGACATTACAGCGGAAGAGAAGAAGGAAGCAATAGCAGATATTATCGGCATGCGTTTAACACAGCAATTGCTGGCTAAAAACTCGAAGGAGTATACGGAAGGTCCTCTGAAGAAGATAAAATCAGAATGCGAAGAGAAAATCGATGAATTGACAGCTCAATGTGATGCGGTTTCTGCGGATAATGCTGCAATTTATGATCAGATTGGGGTCTATTCTAATAAAATGACAACGGCATCACTTGGATACATGGCTGAATATTTTGGACTAAAACCAAGCTTTGATGAAGATATGATGGGAGTTTTTAAGGGAAAGAACAGACCGCAGGAAATTCATGATTATATTTGTAAGAATGTAAAGCTTGATGAACTTGTCTCCTTGAGTCCTAATCGTTTGCTTCATGAACTCATACCATTCCATTCAGGCAAATATATTTCTCAGATGTATCCCAAGAAGCAGGAGATTGTTAAGAACAACCAGAAAGAAGCTTTACCGACTAAAACAGATGCAAAAGTAATGAAATAAGCTTAGAAGCATATAAAGAACCCGTAATCGGATGATTTCGGGTTCTTTTTGTGTTACTATGGAATGTAGTAAATAAAGGCGGGATAATATGAAGATTTCATCGATACTTTCTACTAATGCAACGACTATATCCTTTGAAGTGTTTCCACCCAAGGAATCTACAAATTACGATTCGGTGGAACATGCTGCACTAAAGGTTGCGGCACTTAAACCAAGCTTTATGAGCGTGACATACGGAGCGGCCGGAAATACAAAGGGCTATACATTAAAAATAGCAAAAAAAATCCAAGAGCAGGAAACTGTGCCTTCAATGGCACATCTCACTTGTGTTTTTGCAAAAAAGGACGACATCCGCAGTCTTCTTGCAAAGATGAAGGATATGGGAATTGAGAATATCCTTGCTCTCAGAGGAGACCGACCCAAAAATTTTGAAGGAGATCCGTTTTTAGACTTTCATCATGCTTCGGAACTTGTAAAGACAATACTCGAAAATGGAGATTTTTGCGTCGGCGGGGCCTGCTACCCCGAAGGCCATCCGGATTCATCCTCAAAGAAGGAAGATATTTATAATCTGAAGAAGAAGGTAGATGCAGGGTGCAGCTTCTTGACGACTCAGATGTTTTTTGACAATAATATCTTTTATAATTTTCTTTACAAGGCAAGAGAGGCCGGAATTTATGTTCCGATTATCCCGGGAATCATGCCTATTACAAGGGCAGGTCAGGTGGAAAATGCCGTAAAGCTTTCAGGATGCAACGTGCCTGAACGCTTCAGAAGCATAGTAGACTGCTTTGGTGACAATCCTAAGGCCATGCAGCAGGCAGGAATTGCCTATGCAACGGACCAGATCATCGATTTGATTGCAAACGGCATCAATCATATTCACGTATATTCCATGAATAAACCTGAGGTCGCAAAGGGTATCTGCGACAATTTATCTGAAATCATCAAATAATTTTGGAGAGCCGATACTTGGATGTAATATTAAATGACAGCGACATAAATCGCTTTGAGGTATTCAGATATTTGGGATACAAGGGCACTAAACCCGATGCGGGGACGGTAGATGCAATAGAAATCTGTATAAAGAAAGCTGTCTTTAAAATTGAGCCTAAGTATATATGTAAACGTGGAAAAATAAAAATTTCAGATGACGGCAAGATACAAATGGGAGGTCTGATTTGTCAGAGTAAGGACCTTTTAAAGAATCTCGAGGGCTGCGCGGAAGTATTTCTTCTTGCGTTGACGCTTGGAAGCGAGTCCGAACTAATGATGAGGCGTGTTTTAAAGCTTGATTTATATAAAGCTTCGATTCTGCAGGCAGTTTTTGCTGCCATGACAGAAGCATGCTGTGACAAGATTTGTGAAAGGTTACAAAGTGAGATAGGAGATGGTTTCTTTTTGCGACCGCGTTTCAGCCCGGGCTACGGAGATTTGAAGCTTTCCGTTCAGCGTGATTTCTTAAACGCAATCGATGCACGCAAGGCAATAGGCATTTATTTGTCGGATGGTGACATTATGATACCGGAAAAGTCCGTAACCGCGTTTATAGGAATTTCAAAGATTCAGATTGAAAGCGGGAAGTACGGGTGCGAAAGCTGCAGCAGGAAGGAATGCTCATATCATAAAGGACGTTAAATATGGGATTAAGAAGCGAAATAGGAAAAAGAATGTTATTTTTCGACGGAGGGCTTGGCTCGCTCCTTCAGGTGCGTGGGCTTGCTCCGGGGGAGCTTCCGGAGACCTGGAATCTTTCAAAGCCTTCAGAGATAATTTCCATTCACAGGGAATACCTTGAAGCCGGAGCGGACATTATTCTTACGAATACCTTCGGTGCAAATCGTTTTAAATATGATAATCTCTCCGAAATAGTGGAGGCAGCTGTCAGTAACGCTAAAACCGCAATTAAAGAAAGCGGGAAAAGAGCTTACGCAGCCCTTGATTTGGGACCGACCGGCAAGCTTTTAAAGCCGATGGGAACTCTTGACTTTGAAGAAGCAGTATCGGTTTATGCCGAGGTTGTGCGTATCGGAGTAAATGCAGGCGCAGATTTAATACTTATCGAAACGATGAGCGATACCTACGAATTAAAGGCAGCAGTACTCGCCGCCAAAGAAAATTCCGACCTTCCCATAATGGCAACCGTCGTATTTGACGAGTCTGGCAAGCTGTTAACCGGTGGTACGCCCGAAGCGGTTGTTTCTCTTTTGGAGGGATTAAGAGTAGATGCACTCGGCATAAATTGCGGTCTTGGTCCGAAGCAGATGAAGCCGGTATTTGATAAGCTTACGAAAATTTCGTCAACTCCGCTTATCATCACTCCGAACGCAGGGCTTCCTCATACGGAGGCAGGAAAGACCGTCTATGATATTTCTCCAAGTGAATTCGCCGGAGAAGTTGCTGAAATCGTAAAGCTTGGAGCGCATTTTGCCGGAGGATGCTGCGGCACGACTCCCGCACATATAAAGGCGCTTACCGACAGCTTAAAGGGCTACATCCCTAAGCCTGTTACGGAAAAAGAAAAAACCTTTGTTTCTTCTTATGCTCAGGCTGTGGAGCTTGGAAACAAGCCCGTTATCATCGGAGAAAGAATAAATCCGACGGGCAAATCAAAGTTCAAGCAGGCACTCAGAGATAAAAATATCGAATATATACTAAATGAAGGTGTCAGGCAGGCAGATTCCAAGGCGGATATCTTAGATGTCAATGTGGGACTTCCGGAAATTGATGAAGTTTCAATGATGAAGCTTATAGTGGAAGAGCTTCAAAGTGTGCTTGCAACACCGCTTCAGATTGACACATCAAATGCGGCTGCCATGGAGCGGGCGCTCCGCGTTTATAACGGAAAGCCTATGATAAATTCCGTAAGCGGCAAGGATGAGGTCATGAAGGCAGTCTTTCCGCTTGTAAAAAAGTACGGAGGCGTTGCTGTAGGACTTGCCTTGGATGACGACGGTATTCCAGATACGGTTGAAGGCAGGCTTAAAATCGCCGATAAGATTATCAAAACAGCGGAAGAGTACGGCATAAAGAAAAAGGATATAGTAATAGATGCCCTTACCATGACGATGAGCACGGATGACAATTCGGCTAATATAACGCTTGAAACCGTGAAGAAGCTTCACGAACGAGGCATAAAAACCGTTCTCGGAGTTTCTAATATTTCTTTCGGACTGCCGGGACGTGAGATTGTTAATTCTTCTTTCTTTTTAATGGCATTAAATGCAGGACTCTCCGCGGGAATCATCAATCCGAATTCAAAGCTCATGCAGCAGGCGTATGATACCTATTGTCTATTAAAAGGCTTTGATAAAAAGTGCGAAGATTACGTTTCAAAATATGCGGATGTTTCCGTAAGCGTTAGCAGCGTCTCCGACAAACAGGATGTTAAGCCTGCAAACACTGATAAATATTCTTTAAGCGACTGCATTATCAAGGGCCTAAAGGAACAGTCGGCAGCAAAAGCAAAAGAGCTGCTTTTAAATTCCAAGGAGCCGCTTTCAATCATAAATGAGGACCTTGTGCCGGCGCTTGACATCGTAGGCAAGGGGTTTGAAAAGGGAACCATGTTTCTGCCTCAATTATTAATGAGTGCGGAGGCTGCAAAGGAAGGCTTTAAGGCTATTAAGGACTTCATGGAATCTAAGGGCGGTCAGGAAGAGCGTAAAGGTAAAATCGTTATCGCAACCGTCAAGGGTGATATTCACGATATAGGAAAAAATATCGTGAAGGTGCTGCTTGAAAATTACAGCTACGAGGTTTACGACCTTGGCAAGGATGTTCCGGCCGAAATGATTGTTAATGCCGTTAAGGAAACCGGGGCACCGCTTGTGGGCTTGAGTGCGCTTATGACCACGACGGTTGAAAGCATGAAAGAAACAATTGAACTCATGAAAAAAGAGGTTCCGGATTGCAAGGTAATGGTTGGCGGAGCAGTGCTCACTTCGGAATATGCGGATAGTATCGGTGCCGACTTTTATGCACGTGATGCCATGCAGGCGGTCAGGTGCGCAGAGGAATTGTTTAATGGAAAGCCTTAAAAATTGAATTCTTACGGTAAATCAGTTAAAATCTTAGAAAATGGATTGTAAAGCGCGCAGGGTGCAGGGCAATCTTACATGAGAAGGTAAATACAGATTATTTCAAAGGGGAATGGGATAAGAAGTGTTAATGTAAAGGAGGAGATTTCAAATGGCAGACTATCCTACGCCACACATTAAGGCAACACCCGGTGACTTTGCAAAGACTGTTTTGGTACCGGGCGATCCGCTTAGATCAAAGTATATAGCGGAGAATTTTCTTGAAAATCCAGTTTTGGTAAACAATGTAAGAGGCGTACAGGGGTATACCGGTACCTATAAGGGAGTGAAGGTTTCCGTTATGGCAAGTGGAATGGGTATGCCTTCAATCGGTATCTACAGTTACGAGCTTTTCAATTTCTTTGATGTTGACAATATTATAAGAGTTGGATCCGCAGGTTCTTTGGATGCAAATATCAGGATCAGGGATCTTGTGTTCGGAATGGGAGCCTCGACGAATTCTAATTTCGCACGTCAGTTTAGCCTTCCGGGAACCTTTGCTCCGATTGCGGATTACACGCTTTTAAGCACCGCCGTAGAATGCGCGAAAAAGAAAGATTTAAGGTTCCATGTGGGAAATATCCTCTCTTCGGATACTTTTTACGATGCGCAGAGTGATGCAAATGATAAGTGGATGAAGATGGGCGTTATGGCAGTTGAGATGGAAGCTTGTGCTCTTTACATGAATGCCGCTTATGCGAAGAAGAGAGCACTTGCCATCCTTACGATTTCGGATTCAATCGTTACAGGGGAAGCCACAACCGCAGAGGAAAGACAAACCTCATTCACTGAGATGATGCAGGTGGCGCTTGATACGGCAGTTGAAATGGACAAGCTGTAAAAAATGCGATAGGTCAAGACTTACAAGTAAATTCTGACTTTGTAAATCATGTGCCAAGCAAGTAAAGTCCGCAGTTTTGCTACCAGTGAGTCTTTACAGCGTTTTTAAAATAATTGTAACTGTTTAGAACCAACCTCCAAAGTGCTTCGCATTTTGGAGGTGTGGTGTATCCACCAAATACAACTCCATAATCAGCCTTAGAAATGCAAGCATTCACGTCTGATTTATGAAATTTTGCTTGGCTCTGAACAGTTGCAAATAATTTATTATAAAAAGGAGCAGTCAAATTGACTGCTCCTTTTATGATGCATATTTTGCGGAAAATCCGAGATTGCAGGATTTTTCTTTCAAGATTTATTTTGTTTCTAAATCAAATCCGAAATAGTTAACAGCATTGTTGTAGGAGATGCCCTTTACGATATCGGCTAAGATATCCTCGTCATAAGGGAACTCACCGTTTTCAACCCACTCGCCGATTACGTTGCACAAAATGCGTCTGAAGTACTCATGTCTTGTGTAGGAAAGGAAGCTTCTTGAATCGGTAAGCATTCCTACAAAGCCCGAAAGGTTGCCGAGTGAAGCAAGTGACTTTAACTGACGTTCCATGCCAATCTTGTGATCATTGAACCACCATGCAGAACCCTGCTGAAGCTTGCCGGAAACGGTTGAATCCTGGAAGCAGCCCAAAATCGTTCCGATGTACTCATTGTCATTGGGGTTAAGTGAATAAAGAATGGTCTTCGGAAGAGCGTTCTCTTTAATGCAGGCATTGAGGAAGTCTGCAACGCTTGCAGAGGGAGTATCGGAATTAATGCAGTCATATCCGGTATCGGGACCGAGAATATCGTACATATTCGTATTATTATCTCTCTTGCAGCCAAAATGAAGCTGCATTACCCAATTGCGCTTGGTATATTCACGGGCCATTTCAAGCATGAAGGCGGTCTTGAACTTTAGGATTTCTTCATGTGAAAGTTCCTTGCCTGAAAGTCTCTTTGAAAGAATTGCATTTATCTCGGAAGGAGATGCGGGATTGTAGTAAACATGGTCGATTCCGTGATCAGAAACCCTACAACCCTTGGAATCAAAGAAATCAAGACGCTTTCTTAATGCCTCGATAAGAGTTTCGAAGGATGTAATCTTTACACCGGAAACTTCGGAAAGCTTTGCAAGATAATCCGTGAATGCAGGCTTTTCGAGGTTCATGGCCTTGTCGGGTCTCCAAGCGGGAAGAACCTGTACGTCAAAGTCAGGATCGGAAGCAATTTCATCGTGATAGTTAAGAGGGTCAACCGGATCGTCTGTGGTGCAGATAAGGGTAACGTTTGACTTCTTAATAATGTTTCTTACGCTCATTTCAGGAGAAGCAAGCTTTTTATTGCAAAGCTCCCATACTTCCTCGGCGGTCTTTTCATTCAATACTCCGTAATAATCGAAGTATCTCTGAAGCTCCAAATGGCTCCAATGATGAAGGGGGTTGCCGATTGCACGCCCCAAACACTTTGCATAAGCAATGAATTTGTCGTGATCGGAGGCATCGCCCGTGATATATTTCTCATCAACTCCACAGGAACGCATCAGGCGCCATTTGTAATGGTCACCGCCAAGCCATACCTGGGTAATGTTGTCAAACCTTCTGTCGGAAGCAATTTCTGCAGGATTGATGTGACAATGATAGTCAAGAACGGGCATTGTCTCTGCATAGTCGTGGAACAGCTTCTTGGCAGTGTCGTTTGTTAGTAAAAAATCCTTGTCCATAAAAGCTTTCATAGTATTTGGTCCTTTCATAGAAGATGATTGTGAGCACTTATGAAACATTGTTTCTTTTTGCGAAAAAGTACCGAATATGCCGGATATAAAAATCCTTCGGAAGCTTTTTTACATCAACAAAACGTCTCATGTAAGCGTTTTCATAATTATAATATTCCAACCTGTAAAAATCAAGTTGACTTTTAGGATTTTTGCGAGTAATATTCGAATTGTAAGCACTTACACAAATGGAGGTATAAAAGTGAAAACATTAAACAAGGATATGGTTGAGGTTACAAAGAGACCGATTAAGGTTTTACAGTTTGGTGAAGGAAATTTCCTTCGTGCGTTTGTAGATTATATGTTTGATATCTGCAATGAGAAGGGTCTTTTCGACGGAAGCATCGTTTTGGCAAAGCCAATCGAGTTCGGAAATCTTGAACAGTTCGGAAAACAGGACAATATTTACACCGTTTCCTTAAGGGGTATTCAGGACGGAGAGGCTAAGGTTACAAACCGCATCATCACCAGTATCGCAGACACGGTTGATGTGTATGGAGATTATGAAAAATACAACAGCTACGCAAAGCTTGACACTTTAAGATATATCGTTTCAAACACAACCGAAGCCGGAATTGTTTTTGATGCAAACGATAAGTTTGAAGCAAATCCTCCGAAGACCTTCCCCGGAAAGCTTACAAAGTTTCTTTATACCAGATATGAAGCTTTCAACGGCGATATGACAAAGGGCCTTGTAATGCTTCCGGTAGAGCTTATTGATGACAATGGCATCGAACTTGAGAGATGCGTAAATGAATTTATTACACTTTGGAAATTACCCGAAGAGTTCAGAACCTGGGTTAAGGAAGCTTGTAATTTCTGCTCGACATTGGTTGACAGAATCGTAACCGGGTATCCCCGCAACAATGAAGAGGCAATCTTCAATGAACTCGGATATATCGACAAGCTTGTTGTTACCGCTGAGCCTTTCGCTTTGTGGGTAATCGAGTCAAAGAAAGATTTAACAGAGGAGCTTCCTTTCGTAAAGGCAGGCTTACCTGTTATTTATACAGACAACCAGAAGCCTTACAAGCAGAGAAAGGTACGTATTCTTAACGGAGCACACACCTCCTTCGTACTTGCTTCTTACCTTGCAGGCAACAATATAGTTCGTGAATCCATGGAAGATAAGCTTATTTATGACTTCATGCATGAGACTATTTTCGATGAGGTTATCCCTACCCTTACACTTCCCAAGCAGGATTTGCTTGATTTTGCAGAGGCAGTAATCGGACGTTTCAACAACCCTTATGTTGATCACGCCCTTTTGTCTATATCCCTTAACTCAGTCTCCAAGTGGAAAGCAAGATGCATGCCAAGCTTCCTTGAATATGTGAAGCTTAACGGCACTAACCCTAAGCACCTCACCTTTTCACTTGCAGCACTGATGGCTTTCTATTCTTCAACCCGTCTTGAGGATAAGGCTCTTATCGGCAACAGAAACGGTGAAGAGTACAAGATTATGGACGATAAAGAAGTACTTGAGTTCTTCCGTGACTATTCGGATAAGGATACAAAGACCTTTACAAAGGCTTTCCTTTCAAACGAAGCATTCTGGGGTCAGGATCTTTCAAAGGTTAATAACACCGAAGAACTTGTTGAGGGCTACCTTGATGACATCAGAAATCTCGGCATGAGAAAGGCTCTTGAAAAGAATTTCTAAATTCCGTACAATCATATCGGAGTGATTGACATGGAAGAAAATTTTTACAGATTCTGCAGGAAATGCCTTACCCGTGATTTGATAGGGAAGGATGATTATTTTAAAAGCCTGCATGAGCTGATTGAAAGTATACCGGATGATATTAAGACAGACGCTCCTCGTTATGAGGAGCGCCTTTTGGTTTGCAAGGATTGTGAGAGGCTTGTTGACGGAATGTGCTCCGCCTGCGGCTGCTACGTAGAGTTGCGTGCGGCAAAGGATAAAGAAAAATGCCCGTATGAAAGGTGGTAGAGAGCTTAACCAGACATTACTTGTGTTAATGCGAAGCTTAAGTGCGGCTTTAAGCCTTATAACGCAGACATGAATCCGGCGCAGGGTCTCGCTTAAATGTCACAGACTTTGAATAGGCACTTTTTTGTACAGTAAAAAAGAGACTCTGATAACCCGGGTGTGCCTACTTCGCAAGCGGTAGTCCATTTTTTTGTACAGTAAAAAGAGACCCTGATAATCGTCAATTACCGACACGGAAACTTTTTAGATAGTACTTTCTCATACAGCAAAAAAGAGGCCCTGATTACAGGACCTCTTTTCATAACTGCTATTTTTAACCCATGATAACCTTTACATTTACATCCTTCTTTGATGCATCGTAGGGGATAACCGTTCCGTCTACCTTTACACCGTCAACGATGAGTTCCTTAACACCCTTTTCAACACCGTTTGCAGAAACCTCGATGTGATAGGTAACTCCGCGATACTTACGTGTGAGCTTAAAGTCACCGAAGTCCTTGGGAATACAAGGATCGATTGAAAGACCGTTGTGGGTCGGGTAAACACCCAGGATGTACTGGGAAATATTTACAAAGGTCCAAGCTGCTGTACCCGTGAGCCAGGAGTTCTTTCCTTCACCGTGGAATTTTGCATCCTTACCTGCTACCATCTGACAGTAGATATAAGGCTCGGTACGATGAATCTCGGAGAACTCTTCAACGTATGCGGGGCAGGTCTTCTTGTATATTTCGAAAGCTCTGTCTCCACGTCCGATTACGGTTTCGGCAATTGAAACCCAGGGATTGTTGTGGCAGAAGATACCTGCGTTTTCTTTATATCCGGGCGGATAAGAAGAAATTTCGCCAAGCTCTAAGTGATACCGTGTATATGCAGGCTGCAAAATCATGATGCCGTACTTTGAATCAAGGCGTTCCTTGACGGAATCAAGAGCTGTCTTTGCAAAGCCTTCCTCAACACCGATACCTGCGAGTACGCAGAAGCCCTGAGGCTCGATGTAAATCTTTCCTTCTTCACATTCGTCGGAACCAACTTTATTTGAATATGCATCGTAAGCTCTTACAAACCATTTTCCGTCCCAACCTGCCGTTGAAACAGCGTCATACATCTTCTTTACTTCATCAAGTGCATAAGACGATTCTTTTTCATCACCCTTAAGTGAAGCAAGCTCTGCATATTCCTTACCGTATTTAACAAACATACCGCCGATGAATACAGACTCGGCAACGGGTCCCTCGGAAGGACCGAAGGTCTGGAAGGATTCACCAGGATGCTCGGAGAAGCAGTTTAAGTTCAGGCAGTCGTTCCAGTCCGCACGTCCGATTAAAGGAAGCTTGTGAGGACCTTTGTGATTAACAATGTAGTCAAAGGATCTCTTTAAGTGTTCCATGAGGGTTGTTGCAACACTCATATCGTTGTCGTAAGGCACGATTTCATCAAGGATGGAGGTATCGCCCGTCTCACGGATATAAGCGGAGGTTCCTGCGATGAGCCACAAGGGATCGTCATTGAAGCCTGAACCTATATCGGAGTTGCCCTTCTTGGTAAGCGGCTGATACTGATGGTATGCGGATCCGTCCACGAACTGTGTGGAAGCAATGTCAATGATACGCTCTCTTGCACGGTCGGGAATGAGATGAACGAAGCCGAGCAAATCCTGACAGGAATCTCTGAAGCCCATTCCACGTCCGATTCCGGACTCATAGTAGGAAGCGGAACGTGACATGTTGAAGGTAACCATACACTGGTACTGATTCCAGATATTTACCATCCTGTCGACCTTGTCATTTGAAGATTCAACATGATAGATGGAAAGAAGCTCATCCCAATAAGCCTTTAATTCATCAAAGGCTTTCTTTACGCCGTCGTTTGACTTGTACTTGTCAAGCATTGCGTAAGCGGGCTTCTTATTGATGATGCCGTAGGATTCCCACTTGTCATCTTCGGGATTTTCAATGTAGCCGAGTACGAAGTTGAAGGTCTTAACCTCGCCAGGCTTCAAGGTAAGATTAATCTGATGCGAAGCAATGGGGCTCCATCCGCTTGCAAAGGTGGAATTTAACTTTCCGGCCTTAACTGCCGCCGGAGCATCCGCACCGTTGTATGCACCTAAGAATTCATCTCTGCTTGTTTCAAAAGCATCGATTTTTGAGTTCACGGAGAAGATAGCGTAGTGATTACGACGCTCTCTGTATTCGGTCTTGTGGAAGATGGTGGAACCGACTACCTCAACCTCACCGGTGGAGAAGTTTCTCTGGAAATTCTTCATGTCGTCATCAGCATTCCAAAGGCACCATTCTACATAGGAGAATAAAGAAAAGCTCTTTTCCTTATCCGAAAGGTTCTTTAAAGTAACCTGGTTAATCTCACAGTTGTCGTTCATGGGTACGAAAGCAAGAACCGAAGCTTCGATTCCGTTCTTTGAACCGGTGAAGCGGCTATAGCCTATACCGTGACGGCACTCGTAAGAGTCGAGCTCTGTCTTGGTGGGCTGCCAACCGGGATTCCAAACAGTATCACCGTCTTTGATATAGTAGTACTTGCCGTTATTGTCCAAGGGAACGTTATTGTAACGATAACGGGTAAGTCTTAAAAGCTTTGCATCCTTGTAAAAGGAATATCCGCCTTCGGTATTTGAAATAATGGAAAAGAAATCCTTACATCCAAGGTAATTGATCCAGGGTAAGGGTGTCTTTGGAGTAGTAATGACGTACTCTTTTTGCACGTCGTCAAAATGACCAAATTTCATAGTTTGCTCCTTTTAAAATTGAGAGTGATTAATTGGTACAGATCGTTTTTAGAAAACGATTAAGTAAAAAAGTATAAAAAAACTACCCGACAGGCACATTATATATATAAATGATACTAAAATCAATAGAAAAAGCCTATTGTAATCCATGAAAAAATATTCTATACTAATAGTGCGAAAACGATTAAGGAGAGAAGAATGGTTTCCATGAAGGACATTGCCGCGAAGTGCGGCGTATCCGTTGCTACTGTCAGCAAGGCTTTAAATGATCAGACGGATATCGGAATCGAAACCCGCAACTTAATAAAGCAGACAGCGAAGGAGCTTGGCTATTTCCCAAATTCTCAGGCCCGTGCCCTTCGTACCAACAAGTCCTTCAATATTGGGGTCCTTTTTGTGGATCAGGGACAGAGTGGCCTTACACATGACTACTTCGCAAGAGTACTTGATTCGTTCAAGGCTTATGTGGAGGAGCATGGTTATGACCTTACCTTTATAAATTGCGCACGTAACCGTGCCGGCAGGATGCCTTATATCGATCATTGTCGTTACAGAGGTTTTGATGGAATCATTATTGCCTGCATCGATTTTCGCGATCCGGAAGTTACGGAGATTTTTAATTCTAGCATACCGCTTGTGGCAATAGACTATGTGTTCAACAGCCGTTCAAGCGTTATTTCAAACAATTATGGTGGCATGAAGCTTCTTACGGATTACATTGTAAAGTGTGGGCATCGAAAGATTGCTTATGTCTGCGGTGACGATACAGCAGTTACGAGAAACCGTCTCGCTGCTTTTTACAATATTTTAGAGAAAAACGGTATAGAGATACCGGACGATTATGTGTTACACGGCTCTTACCGAGATATAGAGATTACCGAAAGGCTTACGGATACGCTTCTTGACAGAAGTGACAGACCGACCTGCATCCTCTATAGCGACGATTATTCAGCGCAGGGCGGGTTAAATTCCATATACAAGCATGGAATGGTGGTGCCGAAGGATATTTCGATTGCAGGCTTCGATGGTATAAACGTAGTTGCCAAGCGCGAGCCTATTCTTACGACCATCAAGCAGGATACCAATCAAATCGGAGAGGTTGCGGCTGAGAAGCTTTTGAATCTCATAGAGCATCCGAAGACCACTTTAGAAGAACAGATTATCATTGACGGAAAGCTCATCGAGGGCAGAAGCGTGCTTAATCTGAATTTACAAGAGAAATAGGAACATTTTTGTTCTTTTTCATCATTTTTCTCCCATAGTAAAAGGGGCGTCTGCCGTGAGGTAGGCGCCCCGAAACTGTTTGACAAACCAATTCCCTCTTATTAAGATATGCGTATGAGAAAATTTGAACTTATTGCTCCCTGTCATTTTGGGCTGGAGAGCGTTTTGAAAAGAGAAATTTTAGACCTTGGCTATGAGATTTCGGAAGTTTTGGATGGCAGGGTTACCTTTATAGGTGACGAGGAGGCTGTAGCAAGGGCAAATATCGGCCTGAGAACCGCAGAGAGAGTACTTATAAAGGTCGGTTCCTTTAAGGCGGTTACCTATGACGAGCTCTTTGAAGGTACGAAGGCTCTCCCTTGGGAAGACTTCATCGTAAAGAACGCCCGCTTCAATGTAGTGAAGGCTTCCTCTATTAAGAGTAAGCTTTTCAGCCCTTCGGATATCCAGTCGATTATGAAGAAGGCAATAGTTGAAAGACTTAAGGGAAAGTATGCGGTTTCGTGGTTTTCAGAAGACGGAAACGATTATCCCATAAGGGTGACCATCTTAAAGGATGAGGTAACCGTGGGCCTTGATACAACAGGCGTTTCACTTCACAAACGCGGCTACAGAAGGCTTACCGCAAAGGCTCCGATTGCCGAAAATCTTGCGGCAGCGCTGATTGATTTAACTCCCTGGCACCCCGACAGGATTTTAGTCGACCCTTTTTGCGGAAGCGGCACCTTTCCTATTGAGGCTGCAATGATAGCTGCCAATATGGCGCCGGGCGTTAATCGTGATTTTACAGCCTGTGACTGGGAGAACGTTATCCTTCCAAAGGTATGGAAGGATGCTTTTGAGGAAGCAAGAGACGAAATTAATCTAAACGTCGATACGGATATTCAGGGGTACGATATAGACGGACAAATGGTAGAGGCTGCAAGGGCGAATGCAAGACTTGCGGGCGTTGACAAGCTCATTCACTTTCAGGAGCGTGATGTAAAGGATTTAAGCCATGCCAAGAAATATGGTTTCATTATCACCAATCCTCCTTACGGCGAGCGACTTGAGGATAAAGAAACCCTTCCGTTACTTTATGGAACACTTTCAAAACGTTTTGAAAGGCTTGAGGACTGGTCGTTATTTATCATTTCTTCCTACGACGGAGTGGAAAACGCAATGGGCAGGAAGGCAGATAAGAATCGAAAGATTTACAATGGCATGCTCAAGACCTATTTTTACTCATTTATGGGAAAGAAACCTTCAAAAAGATGATTGAGGACGATATATTTTCATTCAGGAAAAAATTAATCAATATTACCTTTGCCGTGACGATAGCGCTTACGGTTCTTTTGACTACGGGAATGGTGATTTACGCCTCCTCAAAGACCGTTGTGGTGACGGAGGAGTCCGGAGATTCCGCGGAAAAAGAAACAGACCGCTCGCTTGCAAAATGGATAGCCGAGGTTAAGGGCGATTTGGAAGAAAGCCGTATCGAGATAACACTTCCGATGGCAAATGAAGAGTCGGGTGCGACTGTTATTTCACATCTTGAAGACAACTCCTGTGAGATAGTCGTACATGACACCAAGAAATCTTACTTTCAGTCAAATACGCCCAAGGGCGGCTTTAAGTATGTCACTAAGGAAGAGGCCTCTTTTGACGGGTCAGATACAAGGATTTCTTTTTCACTTGACAGACCATGCGCAGCCGAGTGTCATTTCGAAAGTGGAAGGTTAATCGTTATCCTTACACCGGTAAGTGAAATTGAAAAAGAAATTGTCGTAATAGATCCTTACTACGGTGGTAACAGTAACGGTATCCGCGTGGGCGATGTTTGCGAAAAAAATATAAACCTTAAAATTGCAAAGAAGGTCAAGGAACTTTCGATGGACAAGCCTTATTATGTGCTTCTTACGAGGCAGGAGGATGCGGGGATGAGTACGAAGGAGAGAGTTCTTTTTACAAACAATGCAAAGGCTTCTTATTATATAGGAATTACCCTGGATTCGGACACCGAGGATTTGAAGAACTTTGGACTAAGCGGAAGCTACAATCCGGATTGCTATCATAACGGACTTGAAAATGCGGATTTCGCAAAGATGGTTTTGAATTCGGTAGCCCAAAGTACTGTGAACAGGGTTAATTCCTTGGATGAAGTGGGAGAAGACGAGACAGTGTTAAAGGTGCTTGATATGCCTTCGATGCTTCTTTATGCAGGCTTTCTATCAAATACCGACGAGGGAAAGCTTCTTCAGTCGGATGAATATGTTGAAAAAATTGCGCTTGGAATAGTTAATGCGCTTGATGAAGTTACGGAGTAGGAATGGACATAATATTTGCTACGGGAAACAAGGACAAGGTTTTTGAAATAAAGGAGATTCTTTCGGACATAGGGTCTATTGGCTCAGTCATTTCCATGAAGGAAGCGGGAATTGATATAGATATAGAAGAAAACGGTTCAACCTTTGAAGAAAACGCGATGATAAAAGCCCTGGCTGTTTTTGATGAGGCTTCAAAACGCGGGATGAAGGATATATGCGTTCTTGCCGATGATTCGGGGCTTTGCGTGGAAGCGTTAAACGGAGAGCCGGGTATATATTCCGCAAGGTATATGGGGAAGGATACCTCATACAGAGAAAAAAACGCAAATATCATAAGACGTGTCAATGAAGAAGGAAACGGAAACAGGCGTGCACAGTTTGTGTGTGCCATTGCAGCGGTTTTTCCGGACGGTACAAAGAAATGCGTAAGAGGCACGATGGATGGGGAAATAGCCTTCGAAGAAAGAGGTTCAAACGGCTTTGGGTTTGATCCGATTTTCTTTATCCCGAGCTTAGACTGCACGACTGCGGAACTTAAACCTTCGGAGAAGCATGCGATTTCGCACAGGGGCAAAGCTCTTAGGATGATGAAAAAAGAAATTGAAGAAATAAATGCCTCACAGATTGACTGAAGTAAGCGATAAGGGAATAGGCTACGAGAATTTTTTTGTCATAAGAATACCCAAATCTCAAGTGTTGCATTTTTTGAAACAATTCGATAAACTTTTTGTTGACAGTTGGGGGACATTAAAGTATAATCGATTTTGCGTCACAGAGACGTGGTCCGTTTCGGGGTGTGGCTCAGCTTGGCTAGAGCGCCTGGTTTGGGACCAGGAGGTCGCAGGTTCGAATCCTGTCACCCCGA
>CAVCUM010000022.1:0-28406 GCA_963605385.1 Lachnospiraceae bacterium | reverse complement strand
GTGCTGTGCTGTGCTGTGCTGTGCTGTGCTGTGCTGTGCTGTGCTGTGCTGTGCTTAGAGATTATCACACTTACCATCATAACCGTCTACTTTCCTCGCCAAATATCATCTACCTTATACAACTCCGAAGTTAACGCGTTATTATATTTATAGAAAACTTTTTTCTTTATCACACCATTGGATTCGATGACTTAAAAACTTAAAGCAATTTAAGCGTTGACAAGCTGCTTCACTTCGGACTTGTCCATATCCGTCACAGAGACGTTATCAATCGAATTATTCTCCTCCAATTAATCCTTTAAACATCCGACAGGCACGACCTTGACTCCATTTTCGGTCGTATAACCTATCGTCTGAGTTGCACATATGATTATTAAAGCAGAGGGTTCTCTATAAACGACACCCGGGTGTTTTGTATCCTTTAAAGCTTCTATATTGTGTCTTTTTATTACATCTCGGAACTTTAAAAGCGAATTTTCAGCTTCAATAATTTTGTTTGCCCCAATTTTTATTTCAATCAAAGCATACCGCCCATCTTCCTTCTGATAGACCGCATCTGCCTCCAATCCGGTATCATCGGCATAATGTAAAATTCTCGCATTATGTGTTTCGGCATAGACTATCAAATCTCTTATTACCAGATTTTCAAAAACATGTCCGAAAAGATCTAAGTCATTATAAAAATATTCCGGCCCAACTCCAAGTGCAGCTATACCGATTGAGGGATCGACAAATATATGTTTCTTGCTGCTTCGAATCGCTGTCTTTGAACGTAACTGCGGTGTCCAAGCATCGATGTCTTTAATAACAAACAGTTCTTCAAGTTTTTCAACGTAAGAGTCAAGTGTTGCATCTGTTACATTCTGAGTAGACCTGACACCCGCGTAAATACTTGTTTTTTTTGCTTTAGTCGCCATATTCCTTGCATAAGACCAAAGAAGAGTTCTTGCCCATTCCGGATTTCTTTTTATTCCGTCGATTGCACTAATGTCAACCTGATATATCTGCCTGTAGTAATCCTTCGCAACTTCCAATTTCGATGACTCTTTTTTGAGTGCCAAACATCTCGGCCATCCGCCACGACAAGATGAAAAAAATAACTCCTCAATAGAAAGTGTTGAACTTACTCCGTCAAAGTCATACTTTTCATCTTCTACAATTTGTGATAATGAAATGTTTCCATTTGACTCACCTGTCTCCCACAAAGTCATTGGAAACATTGTAAGCTCCGAAATTCTCCCTGTACCGGTATGCGGAACATCAACCTTTTTGCCGGAGGATCCCGTCAAATAATATTCTCCCACATTTTCCGGATAATCATCACAATCTTTCCTTATCGTTCCCCATATTTTAACTGCGTCTTGCCATTCATCAAACAGAATCGGCTTTTCATTCTTTAAGAAAAGGTGCGGCGCTATTTCTGCAACAGATAAATAACCTGCTCGCTTTTCTTCATCTTGAAATTCAATTATTGTTTTGCATCTTTCCTTTGCCGTCCTTGTCTTGCCGCATCCCTTTGGACCAATTATGTTAATTGCATTAAACGCTTCACTTCGTTTGTCTATTTCATCATCCACTAAACGTCTTATATAATCCATAGCCTCGTATCCTTGCTGATATGTTCTGTTAACCTCATAATAACTATATAATTAAGAGTTTGCAAGGTTTTTTGACTTTTTCGGCAATTTCATTTTGGTTTTTTCGGCAATTTTATTTTGGTTTTTTCGGCAATTTTATTTTGGTTTTTTCTAGGTAATTCCTTTTTCGGTTTCTCTGCTTAAATTTTGTTAGGTGAAACCCTGGTTTCGAAAATTCCTCTAAACCAGGTTTTTGACATTATCAGATATTTATCATGTTACATGTTTTCAAGCACATACTCGGCAAATAAGGGTAAGGTAAAAGGCACGTAGCCTCTGCTTTCTCCCGAAATTAAGAGTAAACGGACTTTGCATGAGAGATATTTTTTCACCCAACAAGTGTATTAAAGCTGTAGAATAAAAAGTGTCTCAATCCCTTAAGGCACGAGGAATTCCATGACTCTGCGGCAAAATAAGTTTCACGAATTCAGGTTATACTTTTTACAAGCTTTTAAATATTTTCTACGGCTACCTGAATTTCTTCACTCATAGACTGTATGCTCTCTGACTGAGCTGAAATCTCCTCTGTAGTGGCTGCTATATTTGTAACCTTACTACTCATTTCCTCAACACTCTCAAGTAAATCAGATATTGACCTTACACTAGCCTCTATCTTCGGAATTGTATCCGCTGACTGTACTTTATTTTGCTCGATTAACTTCTTTGTATTGTCTGATAAATCTCTGATACTCGATGCTACCACTGCGAAGCCTCTACCTGCATCACCTGCCCTTGCTGCCTCTATTGAAGCATTTAGGCTTAATAAGTTGGTCTGACCCGCAATATTTGAGATTTCTTCATTGCTGTTATTGTATTCTTTGATAAATTCAGAAAAGACTTCAAGGCTACCCCTGATAGCTTGGCACTTTTCAGAAATATCACTTACTACCTGAGTAATATTAGTTGCCTCTTCGGCTGTGATTTCATTGGCTTTAGCTAAATCTGCTATACTAGAATTAAGAAGATTGAACTGTTCGACCACCCCTAAAAGCTTTTGATTATGCACTTCCTGATCATCAAGATTTCTCTGATGCAACTCTGCTACTTCCTGCTTTTCTAAGTCGGCTACCTTTTTATTATAGTAGATACAGTTCTCTTTATTGTTTACATCATTATGAATGGCTTCTACCATCATCTTACAGGTGTCATAACCACAACAGCTACAATCAATGCATCTATCCTCTGTAGTTTCTTTAAGTAAGCTGTTAAAGATTTCATTTTCCTCAACCTTGCTAGGAATGCTCACTTTTACAGATTTATCCTCATAATTTCTCCTGAAATCTTCAAGGTTTAATTCTGAGAACTGCTGATCTAAAGCCTGCCATCTTTCATCATAAGTGAGTGAATCATTCCATGGATTGACTACCCCTGATTTATGAAAAATACCTCTTTTGACTGGCTCATTTACAATCAAGTCTTTATTTTTCCCAATAGCTAACTCGACAGTTACATCATCAATATTTTCATCAACTGCCGTACCTCGTAGACAACCTTTACTGCAATTCAATATATCTACTAAAAATGGTTTCTCATCCTTTCTGTCAGCATAAGTATCAAGAAACTTATATGCTTCTGATGTTCCTTCTACCTGTAATACTGGTACATTTCCAAGAAAGAAATTAACATTTTCTCTAAGACCACCTGGGTGTGGATAAAGACTACCTAAACCATAATCAATTACATCATCATAAGCTTGGGTTGAATGGTAACTACCCCTGATTACACTCAATAATTTTTTAAATGTTACATTATATTTCACATAACCTTTAGTATTTTTATCCTTTATCTCGTCACCTTTTGCTATACATGGACTGATGAAAGCTAAATCCTCAGATATATGCTTATATTCCTTGAGATATATTGCTTCACACATCATAGGACTTTGCACTGGAATTAAGCTGTTAATCAATTCTGGCTTGTACTTCTCAATGTAGTTAACAATTGCTGGACAAGGTTGAGATATAAGACCTGTCTTACCTGTTTTCTTGATATATTTAATATAAACCCACGTGCAAATATCAGCACCATGAGAAACATTAAAGATATCAACTACCCCTAAAGCCTTGAGATAACCATAAATCTGCTTGTAATCGTTAGGATAATTAGCTACAAAAGCTGGAGCTACTAAAATACTTATTTTCTTACCAGCTTTCAAATCGACTAGAAACTGCTCCGTATCATCTTCATAATCTCTGGCACTATGCTGACAAGCCTTAAAACAAGCTCCACATTTGATACAAGCTTCATCATTGACATCGATGAAACTACCCCTAGACATGTTTGCAGTTAAAACTTGGCAACTTCTGATACACTTGTTACAACTGATACAATTTTCATTGGTAAATATCATAATTAAAATCAAATCCTTTCAAGATAACGAGGACATACTCCTCTACGTTTTACAAGATTTGAACTGAGATTTGGAATTTGAGATATGTCTATGATTAACTTTTAAATTAACTTACTCAAACTTCCCATATCCAAAATGGACTCTAATTCTTGATAAATAAATGATTTTCGCACTTTTATTTGATTTACTCCTGAATCAGTGAGGTTCGAGTATTTTTTACAGAATGCCATTTCTATGAGAATTTTCGTACTGAATATCTGTGACTCTCGAAGAAATACTCCTGCAAGTGGTATTCTGGCTTTACATTTCGTTTGAGTGCTTAAAAAAGAGTATACGAAATAAAGCTATATGTTGTTCATTTCATTTATGTTACTGAGAAACGTTTCGCTTATGCTATTGCAAAGCGACTGTAAACATCCATGAGGGCCTGACGTCAGACATTACTTCGTCACAACGCAAGAACAAGTTCCTTTTTTATCGGACTTGCCGCAAGTAAATCCCCTTCCGCCTGGCACGACGGTACAGGTGACCTATAGTCATCTATGAATGGATTTAATTTACACGAAACTAATTTTAAAGACGACAAAAGCAGGTACTATAATGCATACACTTAAATGTGCGTATTTCAGTACCTGCTTTTTTCAATTAACCCAATAGCCACGAAAAAGAATACAGTTAGAGTGTTGTGCTTAGAGATTTTCGCGCTTGCTGTCATAACCGTCTACTCCCCTCGTCGGATACTGTCTACTTTATACAACCCAGGAGTTAACGCGTTATTTTATTTATAATAAAAGGGCACGTCCCATATATGAACCATGCCACTTTTATTTTCTCTTATTCAAATGGAATCCTATTTTTCCTCGCAAACCTGAAAGATGAAAAATTTAAGGTAATAGCTCTCATCCGCCGCCCAGAGGATGGGATGGTCCGGGCCCTGTGTCCTGAATTCAACCTGACGAAGACGTTTATGAGTCGCACGGGCGGCCTGCATAATTGTCTCTTTAAAAAGTTCTTCGGTCATGAAGTGTGAACAGGAGCAGGTCGCGAGAAAGCCGCCGTCACGCACAAGCTTAAGTCCCTTCATATTGATTTCCCTATACCCTTTGATTGCGTTTTTGGTCGCCTCTCTGGATTTGGTAAAGGCGGGAGGATCAAGAATTACCACATCATAGCTCTCACCCTCTTCGTAAAGCTTAGGCAGCTCGTCAAGAACATTGGCAGTCCTAAATCTGACAGTCGTGTCAAGATTATTTCTTTTTGCATTTTCGGTTGCCTGCGAAATCGCATACTCGGAAATATCCAATCCGGTTACGTCGCTTGCACCGGCTATCCCGGCATTCAACGCAAAGGTACCCATATGGGTAAAGCAGTCTAAAACCTTCTTTCCCTTGCATATGCGATGGATGGCAAGACGGTTATATTTCTGATCCAAAAAGAATCCCGTTTTTTGTCCGTTAACCACATCTACCATGTAGCGGATACCATTCTCTGTAATTTCAACATTTGTATCGAATTCTTTCCCTATGAAACCCTTGTAAGGCAGAAGCCCTTCTTTCTTTCTGACAGGTGCGTCAGAACGTTCGTAGATACCTCTGATTATTATTCCGTCTTCCGAAAGAATCTTGACCAGCGCATCAAGAACAATAGGCTTAATAAGCTCTGCTCCGAGGGCAAGAGACTCAATGACAAGTGTGTCAGAATATTTATCGACAGTTATTCCGGGAAGCCAGTCCGCCTCACCGAAGATAACCCTGCAACAGTTGAGGTCTTTTTCAGGCATCACGTTCTTCCTGTATTCCCACGCATTCTTAACCCTCATATAAAGAAAGTTTTCATCTATAACCGTGTCGGGTTTTCTCGTAAGCATTCGAATACGAATTTTCGAGTTTTGATTTATAAATCCGGCGCCCATCGGATAACCGTCAAAATCAAAAACTCTGACTATTTCACCGTTCTTGAAATTACCGGATATTGATGCGATTTCATTGTCAAAAATCCACGCACCGCCCGCCTTTATGGTCCGACCTTCTCCCTTTTTCAAGGTGACATTTACATTTTTTACTAAATCAGACATGATGAATTCCTCTGCTTATAAACTTCTACATTAATATACCCTATTTTGCTATAAAGGAAAATCATGGATGGAGAATTTCCAAGTAAGACTAAAGCATTGGTTAAAGAACTTATACTGAAATCAGAGAAAATTGGAGAAAATGAGGGAGATAGAAAGCTAATCAAAGCTTTTATCGAAACCCTATATAGACTTCCAGTTACAACGGGGACAGGGCTTAAGACTGAATTTAACCAAATTAAGAGAGCGACCACTCCAACAGTAAATGTAACATGTGAGTGTATCGCTCTGCGAAATTGTATAATAATTAACCGACTGTACCCTACAAGTAAATAACGCGGAATCATCTCTTCCCGCTTGAATACCAGAAGGACCATAAAGGAGTTCTTGTATCAGATGGTCTATCCTAAGATTTGTGAAATAATATGCTCCACTTCCTTACTATCGAATGGCTTCGTAATGAATTCACTTGCGCCATATTTTACTGCCTGAACCATTTTATCTCTTTGACCGGCTGCCGAAATCATAATTACCTTGGCATTTTCATCGTATTTTCGGATTAGCATAAGAGCTTCGATTCCATCCATCTTCGGCATGGTAATATCAAGAGTAACAAGATCGGGATTCAAATCCTTATACATAGTATAGCCTTCTTCGCCGTTTGTTGCCTCTCCTACAATTTCGTGTCCTAATCCTTCTATAAGCTCCTTAAGCATCTTACGGGATGTCCTGGAGTCATCTACAAGCAATACTCTTCCCATTTTTACGCTCCTTTTCTATCGCATTTCAATACTGCTGCCAAAGTTTAATAGAATCTGAACCGTACTACCAAGTACTTCAATCGGCACCACTAACATTTTATCACAATAAAATCCACCTATGGAAGCCGAATATTCAGGAGGATACAATGTTGTCTCAATCCTCTTTTCGCTAAGCTTCGATGCAAAAAGTCCATTAATACAGTTTATAAGCTCAGCCACGGCATCAAGAGCATCCTCATTAACCTCTTTAAACTCCTCATGCCCGAAGGAGGATGCTATAGTAAGAATCGACCTGCCATTCCCGGCAAAAGCCACGGTAAAGGTCTTTTCTCCCTTAACTGACTGCATGGCGCCGTTATCTGCCAAACATTTTGTATCAAAGTAAGCCTTCAGAGGCATCACACTATTGTCTACACAACGTATTATGGTCCTAAGTGCCATTCCTGCAAGCTCCGTATATTCCGCAGCATCCGATGGCAAGTAAAGAGGTATCACGCGATCCACATCGTCGCTCTTTAAATCCTCTATTTCCGAGTTTGTGAGGTCGTTCTCAGCCTGATATTCCTTCACGATTTCATCCAACTCATCCATCTTTAAAAGATTAAGATTCTCAAGGGACTGCGCGAAAGAAAGATAAGGATTTCCCTGAAGCTTCAAAAGCTCATCTACCTGCTTCTCTGTAAGATATTTCTTTGAAACAGCAATATCACCAAAACGCTTATCCATCACAGCCTGAAGACGATTGACCTCATCGGCCTGCTCCTGTGTAATCATTCCTTCAGCAACTGCTATCAGCCCAAGCTTTACACGGACCTTCTTCAGCTCACTTAATGCATCCGTCAACTGCTCTGATGTGATCTTGCCTTTACTTACAAGATAATTTCCCAGGATTTTTGAAATCATACATCCACCTCCTACAAATTTCCATTTCTTTTTTGCTCCTTTTATATCATACATTGCCTTGTCTGCCTGCTCAAGTGCTTCCCTCATCGTCTGCACCTTCGGATTAAACTCCGTATGTCCGACAGAAACCTCCGGGATTCTGTTATCCGTTTCCTGTAATTTGCTAATACACGACGAAAAACTTTCGTTTAACTCTTCAACCCTGTCTATGGATTTTGTAAGGATTACGCAAAACTCATCTCCACCATATCTGTAACATTTTCCATATGAGACATAGGTCTTTCTGATTGCCTCCGCAATATCTACTAATACTATATCACCATACTCGTGTCCATAGGTATCATTTATAAATTTAAATGAATCTACATCAAAAAAAAGCATCTCACACTTTTTATTATGAGAATCTATGTAATTGTTTAAAGCCAGTCTGCTTAACAAGCCTGTAAGACCATCTGTCTGTTGAATCATCTCAAGTATGGTAATATACAGTATGCTTGCACCCATCCCAAGACCAATATATATGACTCTTATAGAATGCGTCTGAAGCTGAATCATTACATCAAACATAATCATACATGCAATCATGATGTATTGACCAATTGCCTGATATTGAAATTTTTGTGTATTAACAAACAGAAACAGCAAGGCGAATATAATAGATAACGAATAGGCCAAAAAGTAAATCCAGTACCCATCTCCATGACGATATAAGTTTTCTTCATCAATATAAAAAATAAAGCCAAACTTCATGGAGACTATTTCTATGATTGTGTGAATTGTTACCAATGTAACAGAAAGCTTTACCTTGGACTTGCTGACAATCCAACAAAACAACGTTGGTATCATGGGTGAAATAGAAAACTGCATGGCTTTCACCAAGACATGAAAATACCGGAATATTCCCCCATGACCGTCCATCAATACGCCAAGCCACTCGCAGGCTCCTGCAGTTCCCACTAATACAAAGATTAATGAAAACAATATCTTTTTTTCTCTGCTGAGAGTATTACTTTTTTTAACGCTGATCAATAGAATGATCATCGAAAAGGTATTTACCGACATCATTGCCGTGTAAAATTCCGTTAACCCATATTTCATAAAAATCCCTCTTTGAGTTTTATAATTTTACATTGAATTTATTAATCTTTTGTTAAATTTTCTGATTACTCGTATAGTCTCATTTTTTACGTATTACTGCGACCAATGTACTGGAATATCCTGAATAAAACCGTTACAATCATGTAAATAAGTTTAGGAAGGAAACACATTTATGGAATCATTTCACGGTATAAATTTCTCGGTTTTCCCTCATAAGGGTATACTGAATACTACAGCATCCCGAAAAAGTCTTGACGAAATGGTTAAAAGAACTCATGCAAATTGGGTGATATTTACACCCTCCGGAATGCAGGAGACTCCATACAGTGAGAATATCTGCTATAACGGAGAAAAAACATGTACAGACGAAGAGCTTTGTCACATGATTGAATATGCTAAAAATCTTGGATTAAAGGTAGCACTTAAGCCTACTGTAAACTGTGATAACGGCGTCTGGAGAGCAAGAATCAGCTTTTTCGACCATGATGTTCCTTGTGAGCCAAAGTGGTCAAACTGGTTTAAAAGCCATATTGCCTTCCAAAAGCACTATGCAGCAATTGCAAAAAAAACGGAATGTGAACTGTTTCTTACCGGATGTGAAATGACGATGTCTGAGCACAGGGACAAGGAATGGAGAGATTTGCTTGCCGAAGTACGTACTGTTTTTGACGGACCCGTCGGCTACAATTGTGACAAATATGGCGAAGATCATGTTACCTGGTGGGATGCCGTGGATGTAATTGCGTCAAGCGGATATTATCCGATTGGCGATTGGGAAAATCAGTTAAACCGTATCGAAAGCGTTGTAAGGAAATTTAACAAACCATTTCTTTTTTCAGAAGCCGGCTGTATGAATATTCACGGCTCAGCGTTGGTCCCCAATGATTGGGAAATGAAAGGGGCGGTTGATGATAAAGAACAGGCTGACTGGTATCGTACCATGTTTTCTTCCTGCAATAAACGTGATTGGGTAAAAGGCTTCGGCATCTGGGACTGGCCCGGAAATCTTGAATGGAACGACCCATATTCCATCTACAACCGGCAGGCAGAAGCCGTTGTTTTAAAGGCCTATTTGGGAGAATAGCTGCTTTGCAGGATCGCACTGCGGCAGGGCGCTTTAGGCTACATCTGCCTTTCCGTCGCGGTGCAATTCTACCCTGCAAGGCTTTTTATGTAATGGGGAATTCCAACGGAATTTCCTATTACATAAAAAAGCCTTCGATACCAACAGGTACCGAAGGTTTTTCTATCGGGGTGACGCGATTCGAACGCGCGGCCTCTACGTCCCGAACGTAGCGCCCTACCAAACTGGGCCACACCCCGTCTAAAACACATAGGGTATTTTACTCTATCTTTTAGAAAAATTCAACCATTCCTTCTAAAAATAGCTCTCCGTCAGTCAAAGCTTCCACTCTCAGTATCCCGCCGGGCTCCTTAAAGGACATATTTACGTTGCGCCCTTCTTTATCTGCAAAGTAAGCTCCCACTGCGGTTGTTCCGCTGGCACAGGAACTCTCCCAGACTTTTGACTCGGGATTTTTCACATATACAAGAGGTCTTATGGATTTTTTATCCTGACTTATCAGCATCATTCCGAGGCCCCGGGCGTGTATTGTGTCACACCACATTTTGATGCAGGCTTCCGGCATATATAAAGGAAGCTCGTCTTCTATAATTACATGACTGATTCCTTCAAAGGTGACTACCGGATACCAGTAATTATGGGTTTCAAAGACGAATTTTTCTTTCTTAATGGAAAATGGCTTTGGCATCCTGACCCTGCCAATGTAGCTTGAACCGTCTTTATCTACGTCGACCTCCACGGTATTCTTGGTGCCCTCGACTTTTACCGAAACCTTCTTTTTATCAATTTCGTTCTTTTTACAATAAAAGGCTGCTACCGCCATGGTAGCATTTCCGCAAAATTCGCCGCCTGCCATTCTGAAATGTATATCTGCTCCCTCAAGATCTTTAAGTAAAAAGGCGACCTGTTCACAAGTGGGTTCGGCTTCCATAATCTTTGCTCCAACCTCAGCCTGTCTTTCAATCGGCACGCAGCTTTCGACTATTGCCGTGATATTCTGGGTCGGACTTGCCAAAATATACTTAACATCCATTACTGCTTGTAGCTCCTCAAGAATTGCTTGGTGCGTTCCATGGTAGGATTGTCGAATACTTCCTCAGGTGTTCCCTGCTCGACTATTACACCGCCGTCCATAAAGATTACCCTGTTTGAAACGGCTTTGGCAAAGGACATCTCGTGCGTAACGATTACCATGGTCATCTTTTCATCGGCAAGCTGCCTGATTATTTTGAGAACCTCGATAGTAAGCTCCGGATCAAGCGCCGAAGTGGGCTCGTCGAAAAATAAAATGTCCGGGTTTAATGCAAGTGCTCTCGCAATCGCAACTCTTTGCTGCTGACCGCCCGAAAGCTGGCAAGGGTAAGCATTTGCTTTGTCCGAAAGGCCCATTTTGTCAAGAAGCTTTAAGGCCTCTTCCTTGACCTCCGCAACATCCCTTTTCTGAACATGTATCGGAGCGTCCATTATGTTCTTTAAAATGGAATAATGCGGAAAAAGATTAAACTGCTGGAATACAAGACCGAAATAACTCTTTACGTGAGTTATTTCTTTTTTCGGAAGATACACGGCCTTCCCGTCACCTTCGGAAGAGGCAACAACGGTATCTAAATATTTGATGGAACCGCTGTCTATTTTTTCAAGAAGTGTAGCACAGCGAAGAAGTGTTGTTTTTCCCGATCCGGAGGGACCGATAATGCTCACAACCTCGCCCTTGTCTACGTTCAGACTGATATCATGAAGGACCTCGCAATCTTCGAAACCCTTTTTAATGTTTTTCATTTCTAAGATCATAAGGCCTCCTATCTGTAGTACTGCATGGACTTTTCAATTCTGTCCATTACAAAAGCAACTACATAATTTGCTACGTAATAGAATACTCCGGCGATTAAGAACGGCATAAAAGAGGTTTGCGATGCGGAAATCTGCTTTGCAATCGAAAATACCTCCTGGTACGCCAGGGTAAATGCAAGAGATGTATCCTTGACAAGGGTTATTACCTCATTTGTGATACTCGGAAGTATGCGCTTTACTACCTGAGGAAGTATGATTTTCATAAAGGTCTGGATCTTCGTATATCCCAAAACCTCTGCCGCCTCGTACTGTCCCTTGGGCATTGACTCGATACCGCCTCTGTAAATCTCGGCAAAGTAGCAACCATAGTTTACGATAAAGCCAATCAGGATTGCCGGAAATCTGTAGCCCTTGATGGACCAGCCAAAGAGGTAGTACGGACCGAAGTACCATACGAGCAGCTGAAGCATAAGCGGCGTTCCTCGGATTATCGAAATAATTACCTTTATAATCCCGGAAACAATCTTATTATTTGACTTTCGTATAAGGCAGATGATAAGTCCGAGCGGAAGGCTTCCTATTAAAGTTAAAAAGAAAATGGCACAGGTCCTTAACATTCCTACTGCCATAGTCTCAAGCATCGTTAAAAATGTCATCGTAATCTCCCAAATTTAAAAGGCACAAAAGACGTTGGGGTTAACCCAACGTCATAAGTGTACCATAAAAGTAATTATATAGCGCTGCATTACTTGCCGAGGCAAAGATAATCGTAAATCTCGGGATACTTCTGACCGATTTCGTCAAAGGTTCCGTTTTCTACCAAAGCATTGAGGGCATCGTTTACCTGACTGCAAAGCTCGGTATCATCTTTTCTGAAGCCTATTGCGTAGGTCTCGGTTCCGAGTGATTCGTCAAGGAACTTATAGCCCGAAACATTGCTCATCAGATAATTTCCGCTTGTTACGTCAATTGCGATTGCATCGATTGCTCCGGCCTGAAGATCGTTAAATGCAATTGTATATGTCTCATAAACCTGAGGTGCCCCGTTTGCAAAGGTAGCAGCAAGATCGGCACGGTCACCGCAAAGCATATCGTATGCACTTGTAGCAGTCTGAACACCGACATTCTTTCCTGCAAGATCTCCCAAAGTCTCAATACCGGAATTTTCAGCTACCATGATCATCTGTGTATTATTCGAATATGCCTGGCTGAAGAGGTAATCATCTTCACGTCCTTCTACTGTAAAGCCTGACCAGATACAATCACACGAGCCTGATGCAAGCTCGGCATCCTTAGCGTCCCAGTTAATCGGAACAGCTTCGTAATCCCATCCGAGATAATCACACATAGCCTTTGCAAGCTCAACATCAAATCCCGTATATTCACCGTCATCTCCGATATATGAATACGGAGGATAATCAAGGTCAAAGCCGTGCTTGAATACTTTTTTGTCACTATTATCACTGCTTCCGCAGGCAGCAAGCGACAGACACATTGCAGCTGCCAAAACTAAACTCAAAAATCTTTTCATACGTCCCTCCTAAAAAACAAACAAATCTTTATTGATTTAATGCTTTAGCATAGTAGCATAATAAATTGCCTTTGTAAAGTGTTATCAATGAAAAGCGGTTGAAAAAAGGCTCAGCAAGTGAGAAAATTGAAGTGCGAGGGTCAAAAAGTCAAAGCCGGTTTGCAAGAGAAGTTTTGATTTTGCGATACTTTTTATAAAAGCTCAAGAAAACCCTCTGCCTTTAGGCGGTGGGTGCTCTCCGCGAGGTGCCAGGTTTCAAGCCCATTACCTCGTAAGGCACGTAGTGCCGTTTTTAGTAGAGCCGTAGCGAAGCGGCTTGCGAATATCATTTATCCTTATACACGAGGGAAGTTATGAGTCAGATTGCAATTATCACCGCCAGAGGCGGCAGCAAACGTATACCCAGAAAGAACATTAAGGACTTTTGCGGAAAGCCTATTTTAGCATATTCCATCGAGGCGGCTCTCAAGTCGGGCATATTTGATACCGTCATGGTTTCAACCGACGACAAAGAAATTGCCGAAATTTCAATGAAATACGGAGCAGAAGTTCCTTTTTACAGGAGTGAGGCCACTTCCAACGACTATGCCACCACAAATGATGTGCTTCTTGAAGTACTTGACGAATATGAAAAGCGCGGGCATAGCTTTGATCTTGCCGCTTGTATCTATCCGACGGCCCCTTTTGTAACGGCGGATAAGCTTAAAAGGGCTTTTGAAGAGCTTAAGGCTTCGGATGCTGACACACTCATCCCTGTTGTTTCTTTTTCCTATCCCCCACAGAGAGCGATGGTCGTAAGGGACAATCGACTTGTGTTCTTTGAGCCCAAATACATTGACAGCCGCTCGCAGGATTTGGAACCTCACTACCACGATATCGGCCAGTTCTATGCCTTTAGAACTGCTGCCTTTAAAAAGAACAAGAAACTCATGCTCGGAAATATCCTTCCGTTCATAGTTTCGGAGCTTGAGGTTCAGGATATTGACAACGAAACCGACTGGAAGATTGCCGAAATGAAATACAAGCTTATGCTTAACGGCGGAGAGATTTGATTAGATGAATTTACTGATTACCTCCATAGGAAAAAGAGTTGAACTCATTACACATCTTAAAAAAAGCTTTCGTGTCGTCGGCTGTGATGGTTCGGTTATAAATGCCGCTCGCCATTTCACGGATTCCTTTTATAAAATTCCGAGATGTAATGAACCGGGCTACATTGATAAACTTCTTGAAATATGTGAAAAAGAAAATATCAATGCAATTATTCCTTTATATGAAGCCGAATTTCCTATTTTAAACGAGGCCCGTACACGCTTTGAGGCTCTGGCCGTTCATTTGATTCTTTCGGATGCAGGCGTAATTTCCATATGTAAAGATAAATATAAAACTGCCGAATTTTTTGAAAAATACAAAATTCCCGCACCCGTTACATACCAACCGAACGATGTGACGAAATTCATTTCTACAAATGACCAAAGTATATATCCTCTTATCATCAAACCCCTAGACGGAATGGGAAGTGCAAATGTCTTCAAGGTAAACAATCAAAAAGAACTTTCTTTTTTTTCTGATTACATTGGTAATCCTATTGTTCAGAGTATGGCAAGAGGCACGGAGTATACTGTTGATGCGCTGTGCGATGAATTTGGAACTCCCGTCTATGTCGTTCCGAGAGTTCGGCTTGAGGTTCGTTCCGGAGAGGTTGTAAAAAGTAAAACTGTTAAAGAGCCCGTTATCATAGAGGAAACTCTTCGCCTGCTAAATGCCCTGAATTCGGAAGGAAGGGTAGTAGGTCCCATGACGATTCAGTGTTTTTTATCCGATAAAGACGAAATTTCTTTTATAGAAATTAATTCGCGTTTCGGCGGCGGCGTACCTCTTTCTTTTGCCGCAGGCGCTGACTATGCAGCTTCCCTTTCGGATATGGTACAAGGCCGCAAATATGCAGAAAGAAAACCTGCCGATTACCTAAACGACTATGAAGAATTAACCATGCTTCGCTACGATAGCTCGGTATTTGAATCATGAAAAACTACAAAGCAATAATTTTCGATTTGGACGATACCCTCTATGACGAGGAAGAATACGTTTATGCCGCTTTCTTAAACACTGCGGTTTGCCTAAGCGACCGATATCAATATTGCAGCAAAGATGCTTTGTATAAACGGATGATTACGCTTCTTGACACTTCCGGCAGGGGAAAGATTTTTGATGAAATCATAAAGGAATTTAACCTTCCATTAAGTGTTTCAGAGGTTGTTTCGATGTACAGAAACACTCTCCCGAAGCTTTCTTTATACGATGATGCCACGATATTTTTAAATACACTTTCAAAGGCGAAGATTAAGACCGGTCTGATAACCGACGGCTGCTCCCTGGTGCAGCACAATAAGGTTAAGGCTCTTTCTTTGGACAAAAGACTTGACTTTATACTCGTTACCGATGATTTCAAGCTTTCAAAGCCGGACACAAAAGTATATCTAAAATGTTTGGAAGGCTTGAGCGTTAATCCCGGTGAAGCCGTATATATTGGAGACAATCCTAAAAAAGATTTTATCGGTGCCAAAGAAATCGGCATGGAGACCATTCGAATCATCCGTCCCAAGGGTATGCACATGAAGGATAGTGCCACGCCTGAATACGAAGCGGATAATACAATAAATCTTTTAACAGAAATTAACCTCGGAGACATACATGAATAAAACAATTAAAATAGGAAATCATACCATCAGTGACGAAAGCAATACCTTCATAATCGCAGAGATGTCCGCAAACCACAACATGGATTTTGACAGGGCAGTTGAAATTATGAAGGCAGCAAAGGATGCCGGTGCAGATGCCATCAAGATTCAGACCTATACGGCAGATACCATCACCCTTAACTGTGATGATCCCTGCTTTCAGATTACTCAGGGAACACTTTGGGACGGAACTACTCTTCATAAGCTTTACGAAAAAGCCTATACTCCCTGGGATTGGCAGCCAAAGCTTCAAAAAATAGCGGGTGATTTGGGTCTTGAGTTTTTCTCGTCTCCCTTTGACCTTTCGGCCGTGGATTTCTTGGAAGAAATGAATGTACCCGCTTACAAGATTGCTTCTTTTGAAATCAATGACATTCCCATGATCAGAAAAATTGCGCGTCTTCACAAGCCCATGATCTTTGCAACGGGAATTGCGCATCTTTCAGATATTGAACTGGCTGTTAACACCTGTAAAGAAGAAGGAAACGATGAGGTTATATTGCTTAAATGCACTTCCGCATACCCCGCACCCTACGAGGATGTAAATTTACGCACCATTCCTTCGCTTGCCAGCACCTTTGACTGTATCGCCGGTCTATCAGACCATACAATGGGAAGTGCCGTTGCCGGAGCTGCCGTTGCTCTCGGTGCAAAGGTCATTGAAAAACATTTAACCCTTCGTCGTGCAGATGGAGGCGCCGATTCCGCATTTTCGATGGAACCCGAAGAATTTAAGGAAATGGTCCAAAATATTCGGAAAATTGAACTTGCATTGGGCACTGTTACTTACGAGCTTACTCCCAAGGCTGCAAGAGAGCGCGAGCATTCCCGTTCACTTTTTGTAGCAAAGGATATGAAAAAGGGAGATATTTTTACTCCGGAAAACCTTCGCTCTGTAAGGCCCGCAAACGGTCTTCATACCAAATACTATGAAGATATTCTTGGGAAAAGAATATCCAAGGACTCAAAGCTCGGAACTCCCATGAGTTGGGATTTAATAGATTTTAATTAGAGGTTCCTTATGTATTTTTTTAGAGCCGACGGAAACGAAAAAATCGGAGCAGGTCATATAATGCGGTGTCTCACCGTCGCGGATGCACTTGCGGAAATCGTACCTAAAAGGGAAATAATATTTCTATGCAGTGATTTGGCTTCCGCAAACCTCCCTTCATCAAAAGGTTTTTCGACAACTGTCCTTAATACCGATTTTAAGGATATGGAAAGTGAAATTCCCGTTCTTAAAAAGAATCCGCAAATAGCGGATTCTTCAAAAGACATTTTCATCGTTGACAGTTACTTTGTGACTGACGCCTACCTTACGTTGCTTTCAAACTTTGGTACAGTAGTCCTCTTTGACGACTTGGGAGAAAGAAAATATCCCGTAAATGGAATTATAAATTACAATATTTCCGCTTCTTTGGATGCATATACAGAGCTATACAAAAATACAGATACAAAACTTTTTATAGGCTCAAAATTTATTCCTATACGAAAGGAATTTACTAATCATACCTTTAGGATTAGAGATAAGGTTTCAAGAGTCTTAATAACTGCCGGTGGCGGGGATATATGTAATATAACCGGGAAAATTTTGGATACCATTTACAATCCGAATCTTTACTTTAACCTGATAGTGGGACAGTTCAATCCCCATTTTGTTGAACTTAAAAAAAGGGAATCGCTTGGAAATATTCGTATTCACAACTCTGTTTCCAATATGGCTGAGCTTATCTGTGAAAATGACCTTGTCATCACGGCAGGCGGAAGCACTATCTATGAGCTTGCGAGCCTTAAAGCTCCCTTTATCTGCTTTTCATATGCAAAGAATCAGGAGCCTTTGACTAATTACATTGCTTCAAATGAACTTACCTACTATGCCGGCGCATACAACAGTAACTCAAAAAAAATGCTTTCAAACCTTAAGGAAATGTTCGATACTCTTTCAAAGGATTATTTTCTTCGTGAAAGCATTTCATATAAACTTGCAATGCTGACTGACGGCTTTGGAGCTGATAGACTTGCCAAAGCCATTATAAATATTTAATAAGGAGGAACTATGAGTCTTCTAACCGTTATCGTTCCCTGTTACAACGAGGAGGAAGCCATCCCGTTTTTTTACGAGGAACTTATAAAAAACGATACCTATCTTAAAAACCGTAATACTAAGCTCGAGATTTTGTTTGTCGATGATGGCTCTAAAGACAAAACTGTTTTAAAGGTACGAGAGCTTAAAGAAAAGGACGACCGTGTTCACCTTATTTCTTTTTCAAGAAACTTTGGAAAAGAAGCTGCTCTGTATGCCGGACTTGAAAATGCAAAGGGCGATTATGCCGTATTTATGGATGCCGATTTGCAGGATCCGCCGGCCCTGCTTCCCACACTATTTGCAGCAATAGACGAAGGCTACGATTCCGCTGCGACAAGACGTGTTGACAGAAAGGGTGAGCCTCCGATCAGAAGCTTTTTCGCGAGATTGTTCTACAAGCTGATGGGGCACCTTTCGAAAACCGAAATTGTTGACGGAGCAAGAGATTATCGATTGATGACAAGACCCGTCATTGACGCAATGCTTTCCATGGGCGAATACAACAGATTCACAAAGGGAATGTACGGATGGGTCGGATTCAAGACAAAATGGATTGAATTTGAAAACACGGAGCGTGTTGCCGGAGAAACAAAATGGAACTTCCTAAGCCTTTTCTCGTATTCTCTTGAAGGAATTGTTGCTTTCTCGACTAAGCCTTTGATACTCAGCTCCTTTATGGGAATTTTGTTTTTCTTTCTCACCTTCTTAATGATTATATTCATAATCGTAAGAAAGGTTGCCTTCGGAGATCCTACCTCGGGCTGGCCGAGCCTTGTTTGTATTATCCTTTTTATCTCGGGTGTTCAGTTTTTCTGTACGGGAATATTGGGACAGTACATTGCAAAGACCTATCTTGAAGTAAAGCATCGTCCTATCTACATTAAGAACGAAAGAAATTCATTTTAATTAAGTGTTCGCCTGCGCACACATACACACTTAAGTGGAATGCGCAGCATTATTTTCCACGCCTTTACTGCGCATCTACGACACGTAGCGACGTTTTTCTACGTAAGAAAAAAGCATTCCGCTTGCGGAATACTTTGATGTCTGGCGTAGTCACGTAAGCGACATATACAATTTGCGAAAGTAGCTCATCAATGACTCGTAGTGAGTTTTTTATCTATATATCACATACTTATATATCGGATTACCCATGGCGGAAAACTTTTCTTCATACTCTGTCATAATATTGCCTTCTGACATTTCAGGGTCATTATGAAGATCCCTTGTAACTGCCTTAAGCTTCCAACCTGCCGGTTCAAGCTCACTTAAGGCAAAGTCAAACAAATCTTTATTGTCTGTCTTAAACTCAAGGTCGCCGTTATTTTTTAGTATCCCATCATACCTTTTTAAAAATTCTTTTGATGGAAGTCTTCTTTTTGCATGTCTTTCCTTTGGCCATGGGTCTGAAAAATTTAAAAAGATTTTACTGACTTCTTCTTTTTCAAACACATCCGTAATCTCAGCTGCATCCATGCAAAGGAAGCGAAGGTTTGAAGGTCTTGTTTCTTTTTCAAGCTCGTCCATTTTCTGAACGGCTCTTAAGAGAACGCTTGTATATCTTTCTATTCCTATATAATTAATACCTGGATTATTAAGAGCGTTTTCCGTAATAAAACGTCCCTTACCCATTCCTATTTCAATATAGATTGGATTTGAGTTTCTAAATATCTCATTCCAATGCCCCTTCATTTCATGAGGGGTTTTGATTACATATTCGCTTTTTTCTATTACCTCTCCGGCACCGGGAATGTTCCTTAATCGCATCACTTAATCTCCCACTTCGTTTCTCTGCCCATTATATACTTTTTTCTTAAATAATAAAGTTCTTTTTTAGTCTAATATGCATTCTTTCACACATCCGATAATAGGTAAATTTGTACATCTTTTCGTTGACTAAACTGATAAATTTTAATAAAATCAAAAGCTGTATAAGATAAATATTTAACAAGGAGGCAAGTAAGATGTTCGCTCAAATTCTTGCAGTCGTTCTTTTTCTCGCGATGTTTTTGTTTATCATCTTAGAGATTTGGGAAAGACAAGTCGTAACTTTGGTATGCGGTCTGTTAACAATCGTGTTGGTCTTCGGACTCGCGATGCACAGCCCAGATGCAATAATTGAAACACTTAATCTTTCATGCTTTGCTCAAACTTCCTTTTGGTACACCGGCGGTGTTTCTTCGGAAGCTTCAAGCGGTATCAACTGGGAAACAATCGTTTTTGTTGCCGGCATGATGATAATGGTAGAAGGCATGGCAAGGGTAGGGTTCTTCAGATGGCTCTGCATGAGGCTTGCAAAGCTTGTTCATTACAAGATCATTCCTTTATTTATATCATTTATGGTATTGTCCGGAATTCTTGCAATGTTCATTGACAGTATTACGGTAATTTTGTTCCTTGCGGCAGTAACCGTTGAATTGTCACAGTTGCTTAAATTTAATCCCGTTCCCATGATTTTGGCGGAGGTGTTCTGTGCCAACCTCGGCGGATCGGCCACAATGTGCGGTGATCCCCCGAACATCATAATCGGTACTTCATTCGGATATAGCTTTACGGATTTCCTCACAAATACCGGTGCAATTGCCGGAATTTCATTAATTGTAGTAATTTTTTATTTTTACTTTGCTTGCAGAAAGGAACTCAAAGCAAATGAAAAAGCTTCGGAAGGCGAAACCAGAGTGTTCCCCGATCCCAAGGAAGCAATTACGGATAAGAAGGGCTTTATTATAAGCAGTATTATCTTCCTTACAGCCGTTGTGTTGCTCGTAACCCACGCAACTACCGGTCTTACGGTTTCATGCATCGGCGTCTTCATTGCCGTTGTCACGCTTATAGCAGCAGGTAAGGACGCACTTAAGCTTATCAAACAGATTGACTATAAGACTTTGCTTTTCTTTATCGGTTTGTTCGTCGTTGTAGGCGGTCTTGAACAGACGGGTATCTTAAAGCTTATGGCAAACTTTATCGGAAATGTAAGTGATGGCGATGTAAAGCTCATGATAGCAATCATTATCTGGATTTCCGCAATTGCGAGTGCCTTTATCGACAACATTCCTTTTGCCGCAACCATGATCCCTATTGTAAGCTCGCTTGCCGAAACTCAGGGTGTTGAACTTTCAATCCTCGCTTGGGCTCTGGCAATCGGTACAGATATCGGCGGATCCGCGACACCTATCGGAGCATCCGCAAACGTAGTCGGAATTGCTACCGCAGCAAAGTCAGGACATATGATTAAATGGGGAAAATATTGCAAGATTATGGCTCCGGCAACTATAATAGTAATAGCAATATCAATGTTTTTCATTTATGCAAGATACTTATAAAACGCTAAGGAGGTTTAAAAATGAGTGACCAGATAATTATCTCTGTAAGCCGTGAATACGGCAGCGGCGGACACGAAATCGCACAAAAACTCGCAGAGATGTACGATTTACCTTTGTATGATCATAATCTTTTAGATGAATTAGCTGCCAAGATGAATATAAGCGGTAAGGATATTGAAGAATTTGATGAAAACCGCAGAAATCATTTTTTATACAGAAGTGTACGCGGTATGAGCAGTTCGCCTTCCGAAAATCTTGCCTTAATGCAGTTTGATTTTATGCGCAAGAAGGCCGAAAAGGGTGAATCCTTTGTAATCGTCGGAAGATGCTCGGAAACGGTACTTCGTGACAACCCGAATCTTATTTCAATCTTCGTACTCGGCGACAGAGAAAATAAAATCGAACGTATCATGAAGAAATTCAGTGTAGACCGCAAACAGGCGGAAGATATGATGGATGAAAAAGATCGTCGCAGAAAGTATTACCATAACAGCCACTGTAAGGTTAAGTGGGGTGATTCCAGAAACTACGATTTGAGCATCAATTCAAGCAGACTTTCTCTTGAAGATAATCTTAAGGTTTTGAAAGCCTTTATCGATACAAGAATTTCCGCAAAATAATTTAGTTTTTCTCAAACCTCCGATGCAGATGCATCGGGGGTTTTTTGTATTTAAAAAGATGTTATAATCAATGTGCCTGATTTATTCCTATTACTTATGAGATTAATTTATGAAAAATAGATTTTTTAAACCCTTATTTTTATTTATACTTTTTTTGCTGCTTCCTTCGGTCAATGTTTATGCGATTGCCGACATGGAAAGCTATAGACTCATTACTCCAAGGTCCGACACTATAGACAACTGGCCCGTCGGACCCGTTACAAGCTGTTATTCCGCGGTTTTAATCGATGCAGACTCCGGCACTGTTCTTTATGAAAAAAATGCTCACGAAAAGATGTATCCCGCAAGCACTACAAAGCTGTTAACCTGCTTACTTGCAATGGAAAAAGAAGGAGTGAATCTTAACGATACCGTAGACTTTTCCTATGAGGCCGTTATGTCTTTACCGAGCGACGCCTCCAATATGGGAATGGATGCGGGCGAGGCTATGACCTTAGAAGATTGTATTTACGGAATTTTGGTTCTTTCTGCAAATGAGGTTTCAAATGCCGTTGCAGAATATGTGAGCGGCGATATTGATTCTTTCGTTGATTTGATGAATGAACGTGCAATGGAACTCGGATGCAATGATACTCACTTTAATAATGCTCACGGATATACGGACCCTATGCATTACACAACTGCTTATGATTTGTCTTTGATTGCTCGTGAATTTTTTAAAAATGATTTTCTTGCAAAGGCCTCAAGAACGCCTGTCTATCATTGGTATGCGACCGATACCCAGCCAGATGACATATATCTTGGCTCTTCAAATTATTTCATGCGTGGTATTAAGGACTGCGAAGGTTTGGTCGGTTCAAAGACCGGATATACAGATGAATCACGTAACTGCCTTGTTACCTGTGCAGAAAGAAACGGTATGCGACTCATCGCAGTAGTCATGAAGGAAGAAACTCCTTATCAATACGATGACACAAACTCCTTACTGGATTACGGTTTTTCAAATTTTGAAAAGATTAAGGTTAAGGACTATGATACAAAATATACAATAACCGATGAATCTTTCTTTCATTCGGCATCTGCAGTTTTCGGAAATTCGGAAAATCTATTAAGTATGGATGACGATTCGTATATTATCATTCCGAAAACCATATCCTTTGATAATTTGAGCTCGAAACTTGTATTAAATAATGATGAAAAATCAAATATTTTGGCAACTGTTTATTATAGCTATGAAGCTGTTTCTTTGGGATTTGCGAATATTATGGTTTTAGATAATGATGCGGATTCTTCTATGTTTGATGAAGAAACCGACGCACTTACCAAAGAGGAACCAACCTTTATTTTTGTAAATTATTTAATCTATACGATAATTGGCATTTTTATATTTATATTAGGTATTACAATGCTTAGAAAGCTTTTTAAGGACTTTCACATTTCCGAAAAGCGAAGTGCCAAAAAGCATTGGAAAAAGAGGAGTTACTTTGATAAAAAACATTTTTTTCATAAAAAGTAAATAAAGCCTATAGAACTTAAAACTCCCGGAACTTTTGTTCCGGGAGTTTTATTTTGTCCTTTTGATGCAAACACCGGCCGTGCTTGCATGCACTCATATTTAAGTTGCCAATCAAGTTTGAAATTATTCCAAGCTTTTATTCCTCAGAGTCTGTTTCTTTTTCGTCCGCAGCTTCCTCATTTGAATCTTCAAGCCTGACCGTCTCGTCGAGTCCGAGCCCAAGTCTTACCTTTGCAATCTTTGCAATCTTGACTCCATCTCTTAATTCCATAAGCTTTACACCCTGAGTAATACGGCTTAACTCTCTTAATTCGTTCATACGAATCTGAATGATTGTACCCTTTGTGGTAATCATCATGATTTCATGTTCATCGGTAACTGCCTTAACACCGACAATCTTACCGGTTTTTTCCGTGAGGTTATAACAACGAAGACCTTTTCCTCCTCTGTGCTGCAGACGGAAATCGTTAAGGTTTGTACGTTTACCCATACCGTTTTCCGTAACGAACAAAAGCGAATCACCCTGATGATTCAATTGCATTCCTATTACTTCATCGCCGTCCGCCAAATCAATACCCTTAACTCCAATTGAAACACGTCCTAACGATCTTGCTTCGTCTGCCTTAAACTCAATACACATGCCGTTTTTCGTAACAATGAATACCTTATCATCTTCAGATGTAGTCTTAACCTCTACAAGTCTGTCATCGTCTCTTAAGCTTATTGCATTAAGTCCGGTCTTTCTGATATTTACATATTCCTTTAACGGTGTTTTCTTTATAATACCTTTCTTTGTGACAAAGAAAAGACTCTTGTCACTGTCAAAGCTCTCAATAGGAATAATTGCATTAACCTTTTCACCGGGAGACAACTGAAGCAGATTAACCATTGCGGTTCCCCTCGCGGTTCTGCTTCCTTCCGGTATTTCATATACCTTCAGCCTAAATGCCCTGCCAAGATTTGTAAGGAACAGAACATATCCGTGTGTGTTGGTCATGAGTAAATCTCGTATGAAATCCTCATCAATAGGCTTAACACCGGTTATACCTACCCCGCCTCTGCTCTGAGCTTTAAAGTTTTCAACTGTCATACGCTTTATGTAACCTAAGTTGGTACATGCTATTACGACATTTTCATTTGGAATCAAATCTTCATCTACGATTTCCGAATCATCCTGTCCAATTATTGAACGTCTGTCATCTCCGTATTTGTCGGAGATTTCCTGAATTTCGGTTTTTATAACTCCAAGGAGCAGCTTTTCATCCGCAAGTATTGCCTTCAATTCACCTATCAATTTTACCAACTCTTCATGTTCGGCCGTTAGCTTTTCCCGTTCCAAACCTGTAAGAGCACGAAGCCTCATATCGACAATTGCCTGAGCCTGAGCATCGGTAAAATCAAAACGCTTTTGAAGGTTTTCTTTTGCGGCCTGGGTATTCTCACTCGCCCTGATAATACTGATAACCTCGTCAATATAATCAAGTGCCTTAAGCAGACCCTGTAATATATGATCTCTTTCTTCCGCCTTGTTTAATTCAAATTTTGTGCGTCTGGTTACAACCTCTTCCTGATGCTTTAAATAGTATTTAAGCATATCAAGTAGATTTAAAATCTTTGGCTCGTTGTTTACAAGGGCAAGCATTATAACGCCAAAGGAATCCTGAAGCTGGGTATGCTTATAAAGCTTGTTAAGAATGACATTTGCGTTGACATCCCTGCGAAGCTCTATAACTATTCTCATTCCTTCACGGTTTGATTCGTCTCTTAAATCTACGATTCCGTCGATTCTTTTTTCTTTAACGAGCTCTGCAATTTTTTCGATAAGCTTTGCCTTATTTACAAGATACGGAAGTTCGGTAACTATTATACGTGATTTTCCGTTAGGCATTTCCTCAATATCGGTAATTGCACGAACCTTTATCTTGCCGCGCCCCGTTCTGTAAGCTTCTTCACAGCCCCTGGTTCCCATTATCATGGCGCCTGTAGGAAAATCTGGGGCTTTTACTATTTCTAAGATTTCCTCAATTTCGGTATCCCTGTCTTCTTCGATACGATTGTCAATTATTTTGACAACTGCTTTTATTACCTCACGAAGATTGTGAGGCGGAATATTCGTAGCCATACCTACGGCAATACCGGTAGTTCCGTTTACAAGAAGATTTGGATAACGGCTCGGAAGAACCGTGGGTTCTTTTTCCGTTTCATCAAAGTTGGGAACAAAATCTACGGTATCTTTATTTAAATCGGCAAGAAGTTCGGTAGAGATTTTTGAAAGTCTTGCTTCCGTATAACGCATGGCAGCCGCGCCGTCACCGTCTACGGATCCAAAGTTTCCGTGGCCATCAATAAGCGGATACCTAAGCGACCATTCCTGAGCCATATATACCAAAGCACCATATATGGAGGAGTCGCCGTGAGGGTGATATTTACCCATTGTATCACCGACGATACGTGCACTTTTCCTGTGCGGCTTGTCAGGACCATTATTCAATTCACTCATTGAAAAAAGAACACGTCGCTGAACGGGCTTTAATCCATCTCTTACATCGGGTAATGCTCTGGCGGCTATAACGCTCATCGCATAATCGATATAAGAAGATTCCATTGTTTTCTTTAGATCAACCTCGTGAATCTTATCAAAAATTTGATCGTCCATTTTGTCTCCCAAATATTTTTATTAAATATCCAAATTCTTTACAAATTTTGCGTTTGCTTCAATAAAATCACGTCTTGGCTCAACCTTATCTCCCATAAGAGTTGTAAAGGTTAAATCAAGCTCTGACTGAGAATCCTCATCCATATTCACACGAAGAAGAATTCTGTTTTTAGGATCCATGGTGGTGTCCCAAAGCTGGTCTGCATCCATTTCACCAAGTCCTTTATAACGCTGAATCTTATTGTTGTTGTCACGACCCACTTCATTTAATATCTTATTCAATTCATCATCTGAATAAGCATACCAAACCTTGTTATTTTTCTTTAACTGGTAAAGAGGAGGCTGAGCCAAAAATACATGACCCTCCTTTATAAGACCCGGCATAAATCTGTAAATAAAAGTTAACAGAAGTGTAGCAATATGAGCTCCGTCAACATCGGCATCGGTCATAAGTATGATTTTGTGATATCTTAATTTTGTAATATCAAAATCATCATGTATTCCGGTACCGAAAGCAGTTATCATTGCTTTTATTTCAGCATTGTCGTAGATATGTTCAAGACGTGCTTTTTCAACATTTAAAATCTTACCTCTTAAAGGTAAAATTGCCTGCGTAGCCTTATCTCTCGCACTCTTTGCGGATCCTCCTGCGGAATCTCCTTCTACTATATAAATTTCACAATTTTTAGGATCCTTATCCGAACAATCGGCAAGCTTTCCAGGAAGAGCACCTACATCCAAAGCAGTTTTTCTTCTTGTAATATCTCTTGCTTTTCTTGCCGCTTCTCTTGCTCGTGCGGCAAGGATTGATTTATCACAAATATTTTTACCGGTAGCGGGATTCTGCTCGAGATAAATAGTTAATTTTTCGGATAATATATTATCAACAGCCGCCCTTGCTTCGCTGTTTCCTAGTTTTTGCTTTGTCTGTCCTTCAAATTGAGGATCTTCTATTTTTACGGATATAATTGCAGTTAATCCTTCACGAATATCTTCGCCGGTAAGGTTATTTTCATTATCCTTTAAAAGCTTATTTGCCCTTGCATAATCATTAAAGGTTTTGGTAAGAGCATTTCTGAAGCCTTGTAAATGAGTTCCCCCTTCGGGAGTATTTATGTTGTTTACATAGGTAAACACTGATTCATTGTAAGAATCATTGTGTTGCATGGCGATTTCTACATATACGCCGTTTTTTTCTCCTTCAAAATAAAGCACTTCCGGATACAATGCTTCTTTACTATTATTTAAATACTCTACGTATTCCTTTATGCCGCCTTCATAGCAAAAAGAAACTTCTTTTTTCTGCTCGGGCTCTTTTCCTACATCCTCAAATGCTCTATTTATAAGCTTATTAAGCTGTTCATCGGAATCTTCCTTTCCAATAGCAGCTTCTTTGGCTTCTTCTATCATACTGTCTGTGACTAAAGCCTTCGAATGCTCCAAAGAGCGATCGTCTCTTAAGGAAATTCTTAATCCTTTAGTCAAAAATGCCATTTCCCTGATTCTTGATTTGATAATATCAAAATCAAAAATTGTTGTTTCGGTAAATATCAGTTTATCGGGTAAAAAAGTAACTCTTGTTCCGGTCTCACTCTCTTCACAGGTACCAATTTCTTTTAAAGGATAGCAAACCTTACCGCGTTCATATCTCTGCTTGTAAACCTTACCTCCCTGCTTTATGGTAACTTCAAGCCACTCGGAAAGAGCATTAACAACAGATGCACCTACTCCGTGAAGTCCACCGGATACTTTGTATCCTCCACCTCCGAATTTACCGCCGGCATGAAGAATAGTAAATACAACCTCTACCGCAGGTATTCCTGCTTTATGGTTGATTCCGACTGGTATTCCTCGACCGTTATCCGTTACTGTTATTGAATTGTCGTCATTTATAACAACTTCTATATGATTACAATAGCCTGCCAAGGCTTCATCTATGGAATTGTCAACTATCTCGTATACAAGATGGTGAAGACCTCTGCTTGCGGTAGTACCTATATACATACCCGGACGTTTTCTTACAGCTTCCAATCCTTCAAGTATCTGTATTTGATCTGCGCCGTATTCATTTTCAGGTTTATTTTTAAGGTCCTTTGACATGATTCCTCCTAATTATGAATCTATGATTGTTCCTTTTTTTACTTTAATAAGTTTATTTATCTTAAAATTATTGTTTACAAAATCATCCAAACCGGTACAGGTAATGATTGTTTGAATATCACCGATGGTATTTAGCAG
>CAVCUM010000021.1:0-31641 GCA_963605385.1 Lachnospiraceae bacterium | reverse complement strand
GGCTACACATACGATCCCGATACCAATCAATTTAAGTAATTGTGACAGGAGATATCTTTAAAGGGTATCTCCTGTTTTTCTTTTTCACGTGATATAATAACACTGTTATGGATATCTTTCAGATGCTTGAAAAAAAGAACAAAGAAAAAGAAGCCCCGCTTGCATCAAGGCTTCGGCCGAAGACGATTGACGAGGTCGTGGGGCAGGAGCATATCATAGCGAAGGATAAGCTTTTATACCGGGCGATAAAGGCGGACAAGCTTTCCTCGGTTATTTTTTACGGTCCTCCAGGGACGGGCAAGACTACCCTTGCAAAGGTTATCGCAAACACCACAAGCGCCGAGTTTTGCCAGATAAACGCAACGGTTGCGGGCAAAAAGGACATGGAGGATGTCGTTTCGGCGGCGAAGCAGGTGCTTTCTGTGTCAGGCCGCAAGACCATTCTTTTCATAGACGAGATTCACAGATTTAATAAGGGGCAGCAGGATTATCTGCTTCCGTTTGTGGAGGACGGGACGATAACGCTTATCGGAGCAACGACTGAGAATCCTTATTTTGAGGTAAACGGGGCTTTGCTTTCAAGATCGCAAATCTTTGAGCTAAAGCCGTTAAGCAGGGAGAACATTAAAACCCTTATTGGAAGAGCTCTCACGGATAAAGAAAATGGACTTGGAGCTTTTGATGCGGATATCACTGAGGAAGCGCTTGATTTCTTGACAGATCAGGCAGGAGGAGATGCAAGAAGAGCGCTAAATGCGGTCGAGCTTTCGGTCATGACTACCGAGAGAAGCGAGGATTCACGCATTCATATCACTCTTTCCGTTGCCGAAGAATGTATTCAGAAACGTGCGGTTTTATTTGACAAGGACGGAGACAATCACTATGATACGATTTCCGCTTTTATCAAGAGTATGCGCGGATCGGACCCGGATGCGGCGGTTTACTACCTCGCAAAGATGCTTTATGCGGGTGAGGATATTAAGTTTATAGCAAGGCGTATGATGATTTGCGCATCCGAGGACGTTGGAAACGCCGACCCCAATGCGCTTTCTGTTGCGGTAGCCGCAAGCCTTGCAGTTGAAAGGGTCGGAATGCCCGAGGCTCAGATTATTCTGTCGCAGGCGGTTACATATATTGCGACGGCACCCAAATCGAATGCCGCGGTCAGGGCCATAGAGGAGGCAACGATGGCTGTGAAGGAAAAAGGTGATTTGAAGATTCCGGCACATTTGCAGGATGCGCATTACAAGGGCGCAGCCAAGCTTGGCCATGGAATAGGCTACAAGTACCCGCATGATTTTAAGAATGATTACTGTGAGCAGCAGTATCTCCCCTACGAGCTTACGGGAGAAACCTTTTATCACCCGTCCTTTAACGGATATGAAGCAAAGATCATCGAGCATATGAAACGGATAAAGAAAGAAGCAGAGGATAAATAGATGGGTAAGAAGGACGACAGACAAAGAATCATTATGATATCCCTTGATGCAACAGGCAAAAGGGATATGGAGTTTATGCTGAAGCAGCCAAACTTCAAAAAAATCGTTTCAGAGGGTGCTTTCTGCGATAATGTTTACAGCGTTTATCCCTCAATCACCTATCCGGCCCACACTTCGATTGTAACGGGGCTTACTCCGAATCATCACAGGATCGTAAACAACACGCTTTTTCAGCCGTCAAGAAAGCATCCTGACTGGATGTACAAAGAAAAATACATTCAAGGCAAGACCCTTGTAGACATAGCACGCGAAAAGAAAATGGTTACGATGTCGCTACTGTGGCCTGTAATGGGCGGAGCAAAGATAAAACTGAACCTTCCCGAAATCTTAGTTACCAGGAAGCTTCAGACTCAGGCAACTGTCTGTCTTGCAAATGGCACACCAAAGTTCTTGCTTGAAATTAATTCAAAGTTCGGACATCTTCGAAATGGGATAAAGCAGCCGGAACTTGATAATTTCGTATGTGCGTCCGCAAAGTATGCAATAGAAAAGTATGATCCTGATTTCATGCTGATTCACTTTACGGATGTCGATACAAACAGACATTTACACGGAGTCGATGCTCCTGAGATTACGGAAGGCTTAAAGCGGCACGATCAAAGACTCGGAGAGCTTATTGAAACCCTGAAAAAGGTTCGCTCGATGGACAAGACTACGATTATAGTGCTTGGTGATCATTGTCAGCTTGATATGCATACCATTGTTTATTTAAACAAGATTTTCCTTGATAAGGGATTTTTAACCGTTAAAGACGGAAAGATTACGGATTATAAGGTCATAGCAAAAGAAAATGACGGTTCAACCTATGTATATCTTAATGAGAAGTATGCTTCGGATAACGCTTTTTTGGACGAATTGACCGATACACTCAATGAGATAAAGAACGATGAACGCTTGGGCGTGGAGGAGATATACACCTCAAAAGAGGCGGCGAAAATGGGTGCCGACGGGAATTGCTTCTGCATGATAGAAGGTAAGCCGGGATACTATTTCTTAAACGAATTTGATGTTTTGACTGAAAAAGTCAGCGAAACAAAGAATAATCAAATGTTCGCAACCCATGGCTGCCTTCCCACGAAGGAAGGAAATATTACCTTCTTTGCGGCATGCGGATACGGTATAAAGAAAGGCGCGAGAGTGGGAAGCATGCACCTATGGGATGAAGGACCTACTATCGCAAAGCTGATGGGCGGAAGCCTTCCGAATACGGACGGGCATGTGATAGAAGAGTTTTTAACTCAGTCGGAGAAATCTCCCTGCCTTTAAGTCGCAGCAAGGAGCAGTATGACAATATCTACACAGTTGGGTTTCAATCCCTGACTGTGTAAAAAATTTTGGACTTTGATCACTTGTGTCGTCAAAACAATTTTTCAACAAGCATATTATAAACATCCTGACTGGCGGCTTCCCATTTATCACAAATGGAGGCTGCCAGTTCTTCGTCCGGCAGCGAAAGCGTTAAATTTACAAGGTTAATGCCCTTTTCCTTAATCAAAAGGTTAGCCTCGTACTCACCGCTTGTTGCCTTATAGTAGTTTGACACAATCGAAACTTCGTTTTTGAGCTCATATTGATTTTCTTTAAAATACTTATTGATATCTTCTTTGATGGCAGTGCTGATACGATTTTCAAAAAAGCCCAAAGTCTCCTTGCCGGAATCGGTAATTTCAAGATGAGTGCGGTTCCTGATGGACTTTGCCTTGATCATATCGGAACCGATGAGCTCGGAAATCGCCTGCTGCAGGGTAAAATAATTCGTATATCCCTTTTCAAGCACAAAATCTCCGACCTGAGCATTCGTAAGCGGAAAATTCACGCGATTTAGCATATACAAAACTATCAGTTTATAAAGAGTTAACGGATTTGAGGACATAGTTTTGACCTTTCATAAAAAGTGAATCGGATTCAGATAAGAGTATAAATGCGTAAAAAAATAAATGTCAAGGTCAAGTCGGCAGGGCGGGATTGAAAAGGACCGGTTATTTTAGTAAAATGAAATCGATTTGAAGTATCAACAGAGTTTGAGAACGGAAGGAATACTGTGATGTTGAGAGAAGAAGCATATGAGGTTTTAAATGAAGTTTTCAGGGATGTGTTTGATGATGAAAGCATTCTGGTGACAGATGAGACAACTTCCGAGGATATTGATGATTGGGATTCGCTTGAGCATATCAACCTGATGGTGGCTATAGAAAATAAATTTAACATCAAGTTTAACATGGGAGAAATAACCTCATTTCAAAATGTCGGAGAATTAATGGATTCGATTCTTTCAAAGGTTAAATAGTATGATTGGATTAATTGTTGCATATACCAAAAACCGTGTAATCGGAAATAAAGGGCAGATTCCGTGGCGCATAAAGGGCGAGCAGAGGAGATTTAAGGAGCTTACGACCGGAAATACAGTGATTATGGGAAGACGTTCCTATGAGGAAATCGGGAAGCCGCTTCCGAATCGCTTTACGATAGTTGTTTCAAAGACAGCATCTTTTTTAGCGGAAAACTGCATCACTGTCGGCTCACTTAAAGAGGCGATAGAATACGCCGAAAAAGAAAGACCCATGGAGAATATTTACCTTTCCGGCGGAGCAGGTATATATAAGGAAGGCATCGAACTTGCCGACAAGCTTTTTATCACGGAAATTGATTTGGAAATCGAGGGAGATACGTATTTTCCGGACTTCGACGAAAGTAAGTATGTAAAGACAATTGATGAAGAGGTTGATGGCGATGTACCGTACAAATACGTCACCTATACAAAGAAATGAACGACTTTAAGACCTTTATAGATGTTAATGATTTAGACAAAATAAACGAATTCTACAGGGGAGGTTTTTTTGCCTGCGACTGTATGTACATAATGGAAAGGGAGCAGGAGCCTCTTTCTTTTTACAATGATATCGAAAATCCCTTTGTATCAAAGCTTGACGAGAGCGAGCTTTCTTTATACATGAAGGCTAATGGCAAAGGCTTTTCGACACCCGATCCGATTGAAAAAATTAAGAGTGACCTAAGTAAGCCAAACAGCACAATTTACGTATACAAAGTAAAAGGTGAGATCGCATCGAGCGTGACGGTTTGGGATGAAGGCGAGGATGCAATCGCAACCGAAAACATTTTTACGATTCCTAAGTTTCGAAATCGGGGCTATGCACAGACGACACTACAGATTGCTCTTTTGGATGCTTGCAAGAGAGGAAGGCTCAAGGCGCGTCTCACGGTTTACGCCGGATCGCTACCCGCGATAAATATGTACTATCGCTTCGGATACAGGATTACACGTATTTTACAGGAGTTTATGCATGAATAACGAACTTACAAAAAAAGACATAGAGGATATGGAAGCCGAGATCGAGCACAGGAAGGTTGTTGTCAGGAAAGAGCTCTTAGAGCATGTTAAAGAGGCGAGATCTCACGGCGATTTAAGTGAGAATTTCGAATATTACGCAGCAAAAAAGGAAAAGAATCAAAACGAGTCGCGTATCAGATACTTGGAAAGAATGGTTCGTACCGCAAATGTTGTCGAGGACGATTCAAAGGATGACGAGGTAGGCATCAATAAGACGGTTACCGTCTATGTCGAGGAGGACGGCTCGGAAGAAGAATACAAAATCGTCACTACGGTGAGGGAAGATTCACTGAATGGACTTGTGAGCAACGAATCGCCCATGGGACGCGCACTTTTGCATCACAAGGTCGGAGACAGAGTGGAAATCACTGTAAGCAAGGATTACAGCTACTACGTTATTATAAAGAAGATAGACAACAGTACCGTGTCGGATTCAGGTACGTTAAGGGATTTTTGACCGCAGGTGCACACTTTCACTACTCAATCAGTGTCAGTACCTGATTTAAATCATCTATTTCAATGTCAACATGTACGCCTTTGTCATTTTTTAAATGAAAAGGATTGTAGCGGCAGGTAAGGATGCCTGCGTTGTTTCCACCGCGGATATCACTTGAAAGGGAGTCCCCAACTATGAGGACTTCTTTTTTGTCAAACGGACCGATTACCTCAAAAACCTTATCAAAGAACTCTTGCGCGGGCTTTTCGTATCCTATTTCTTCCGATATAAATACATGACTGAAAAATTCGCCGAGCCCCGATTTTTGAACCTTAACATTCTGTACGTGTTTGTTTCCGTTGGTGACAAGGCACTGAATGACCTTTCCACTTAGAGCTTTAACCGTTTCGTAGGCATGTGGCATAAAGATGACTGTCTCTCCGAGCAGCTTTTCATAGGCGGCTTTAAAATCGGAAATTTTACCTGTATCAAGGCTATAGACCTCGAAAAAATCTTTAAATCTTTTAAAGAGGAGCTCGTTTCTCGTAACCTTCCCCTGCTCCAAGGCCTCCCAATATTTTTTGTTTATCTCGGAATATACGGCTACCATTTCATCGGTACATTTACCGAAATCAAATTTTTCAAAACACGCCTTGATGGACATACTTTCGATTGTAGTAAAGTCTGTCAGCGTTCCATCTAAGTCCCAAAGTATGACTTTTATCATGTCCAACCTCCGTCAACGGTTATGACTTGTCCGGTCAAATAGTTCGGCGATGAAAGAAGCATCATTACCGCATCCGCAATATCGGCAGGAGTGGCAAATCTGTCAGCCGGGATTTCGGCGCGAATTGCTTCTTTTTCCTCTGTCGAAAGGTTATTGTTCATATCGGTATCAACAAACCCGCATGCAATTGCATTGACCGAAATGGTACTGGGAGCAAGTTCACGGCCCAAAGCTTTGGTAAATGCGTTGATGCCGCCTTTAGAAGCGGAGTAGGCAACCTCCATGGAGGCTCCGTTTGCACCGAAGACTGAGGAAATATTGATAATCGACCCCGAATGCTTTTTAAGCATAATCGGAATCGCAAGCTTGCAGGTGTTAAATACCGAGGTTAAGTTTACATCTATTACTCTTTTCCAAGAATCCACAGACATTTCGTGCAGCAAACCGACATAGGAGATGCCTGCGTTGTTTATCAGGACATCCAAATCATCGATATCTTTAAAAATTTCGTTCATCGCACTAAAGCTGGCTACATCCGCCTGATGGGGAATGACGGTAACGTTGTAATTTTTCGACAGCTCTTTTGAAAAATTTATAAGCTCGGTCACATTTTTTTCACAAACAAGGTGTAGACTATAACCATTGCGGGCCAGGGCATTTGCTGCTTCACGACCGATGCCTCGCGATGCACCTGTTATCAAGGCTTTTTTCATAAGCACTCCTATTTTTGACAAATACGTTAAATAAAACTATACTTATAAAAGTTTGTGGTTTTAATTTTAATTAAATTGCCGGAAACATTCAAGCCAAAAAGGAACAGCCAGATGTTTGATACGATAATAATCGGCGGGGGACCGGCAGGTCTTTCGGCTTCCGTATATGCAAAAAGGGCAGGCTTAAATGCACTGCTTATAAATGAAAGCCCCATTCACGGCGGACAGATGCTTACTACCTACGAGGTGGACAATTATCTGGGACTTCCCGGGATTTCAGGGATGGAACTCGGAAAGCGCTTCTCGGAGCACGCAATCGGAGCCGGTATCGGAAAAACGGAGGCTTGCGTTAAGAGTCTTTTTCGAAAGGACGGATATTGGCAGGTTGAAACCTCTGCGGGAAATTTTGATACACGCACGGTTATCCTTGCTACGGGAGCCGTTCATGCACATTTAAACGTGCCCGGAGAGGAAGATCTTCAGGGCGCAGGCGTTTCATACTGCGCGACCTGCGACGGAGCCTTCTTTAAGGGCATGGATGTATGTGTCATCGGAGGCTCGGATGTAGCCTGTGAGGATGCAATCTACCTTGCGAGAATGTGCAGCCACGTATATCTGATTCACAGACGAGACACGCTCAGAGCCGCAAACTCAATTTCAGACGAGCTTGAAAGATACGAAAATGTTTCTTTTGTATGGGACAGTTTGGTTACTTCCTTTAATGGGGAGTTTGAACTTGAAAGTGTGACTGTTCACAACAATAAATCGGGAGAGGACTCGAACCTTACCGTTCAGGGTGCCTTTGTGGCAGTCGGAATCAGACCGGCTGTGGCTTTGGTAAAAGATATAGTTACACTTAATCAGGGCGGATACGTAATCGCAGGAGAAGATTGTCGTACAAGCGCAGAGGGAATATATGTCGCGGGGGATATAAGGCAAAAGCCGATGCGACAGATTATTACGGCTGTTGCGGATGGCGCAAATGCTGTTTGCAGCGTTACGGAGGATTTAAGAAGAGCATGAGAAAGAAATGTCTAATTGCAGGTCTTGCCCTTTCTTTGGCTATAGCCATGGCAATGCCTACGGGAGCTTATGCAGGGGTGCCTAAAGGAAGTTCGGGTACCTACGTGGATGTAGTTGACAACAGAGAGTATTCAGATTTGGTAATTGCTCAGGTTGACGAATGGGTAAATGTCAGGGCAGATGCCACGACTGACAGCTCAATACTCGGAAAGCTTTATAATAATTCGGTTGGGCACTATATCGAGGAAAAAGACGGTTGGATAAAGATTCAAAGCGGATCCGTAACCGGATGGGTAAGCGCTGAATATGTGGTCAAGGGCGTTGAGGCTTTAAAGATAGCCAAGGACGTTGAAGTTACTTACGCCGAGATTAATGCAAACTGTTTGAATATCAGAGAAGACGCAACCACGAACTCGGACATCCTGGGTACGTTTTCAAAGGGTGACGAGCTTGTCGTAATCGATACAAAGGATGGTTTTGCAAAGGTTTCATACAACAATAAAGAAGGCTATATCTCTTTGGATTATGTGGATATTCATACCGAATTTGTCGAGGCTGAATCCATCGAAGAAGAAAGAGCCAGAAAGGCAGCAGAGGAGAAAGCCAGGAAGGAAGCCGCAAGGGCAGCCGAAAAGGCTTTGGCAAAGCAGCAGGCATCAAATAAGTCAAAGGAAACCGCATCATCAATCGTTTCTCAGTACTCTGCGGATGAGTCCTTAAGCCTCGGAGAACAGGTAGTCGAATATGCCTGTCAGTTTATCGGAAATCCTTATGTATACGGAGGAACGAGCCTTACAAATGGAGCGGACTGCTCCGGCTTTGTAATGAGTGTTTACGCTCACTTCGGTGTATCGCTTCCGAGAACCGGACAAAGAAATTCGGGGTACGCAATTGCTTCTCTTGATGAAGCCCAGCCCGGAGATATCATTTGCTACTCCGGTCACGTCGGAATATATATGGGTAACGGCACGATAGTTCATGCGGCAACGCCGGCAAAGGGTATCTGCACCACGAATGCAAATTATACGACGATTATAGGAATACGAAGGATTTTCTAAAAAGAAAAATAACATGAATGCAAGGAGGTTGTAGGCATTAGCTTACGACCTCCTTTTTGCTGTATAGGAGATTGCCTGGTACTTCGGTACCATATTTTTTCATTAAAAATGTTATCGTTTCGGTCAATAGAAATTGACGCTTGTGAAACTTAAAAAAGCAAATTGGTAAAAATGTACAAATCTGACATGAAATTTCCAAAAACATAAAGTGACACATAAGACAGTAAGATAAGTTATCCACATGTGAAAAAGGTCGAAAAAATGAGTTTTCAACCGACTTATCCACATTCTCCACAGATTTTGACCGAAAAACTGACACTAAGAGTATAGCTTCAAAAAACAAATGTTTGTGGGAAGAAATGACGAAAAATTAAATTTTTTAATTAAAAATCGAAAAAGACTTGACTTTGCTAAAATTCGCAAGAAGATGCGGCAGGCATAGCCATAAGGGAAATTTTTTGAATTTATAAAGTTTTTATGGATTGTTTTCAGACATTATGCTATAATCTTCACATAAAAAGAGAGCTGATCAAACGGAACTCTTTTAAAGAAATACAATACCACTTAAGAAAGGGTGATGTGTATGAAATTCACTATTATCGGAAAGAACATTGAAGTAACACCGGGACTTAGATCCGCTGTGGAGGACAAGATCGGAAAGCTTGAAAAATATTTCGCTCCCGACACCGAAGTTCACGTTACCTTAAGCGTTGAAAGGGAAAGACAGAAGATTGAAGTAACGATACCTGTAAAGGGCAATATCATCAGAAGCGAACAGGTTTCTTCGGATATGTACGCTTCAATTGATCTGGTTGAGGAAATAATCGAAAGACAGCTTAAAAAGTACAAGACAAAGATTACCAGCAAGGCACTCGATGCGGCAGAAAACTTCAAGAAGGAATTCCTTGAAGAAGATTTTGCTGACGATGAGGAAATCAAAATTGTTCGTACCAAGAAATTCGACATTAAGCCCATGTATCCGGAAGACGCATGCGTGCAGATGGAACTTTTAGGACACAGCTTCTTTGTATTCGTAAACGCCGAGACCGAAGAGGTCAACGTAGTATACAAGCGTAAGGGCGGCACTTACGGACTTATTGAAGCAGATATCTAAATCGGACATAAATTATAAGAAGAAACAAAAAAGGCTGAGTGAAAGGCTAATGAGTTGTCATTTGAGTGCCCTGTACCTGAGACTCAAAATCGTGGAAGCCTCTTTTGAACACGATTTTGGTTTAAGAGGCTCAACGGAGTGGTTGGCACGTTTGAAACGAATAGCCCTTTACCCGGCCTTTTTTTGATTTGCATGCGTTATTTTTTTAACATTTTCTATTGCAACGAAAAACTGACTGTGCTACAATACTTCCCGTAAATGATAAAAATTTAACAAAAAGTAAACAAATAAAAAAGGAGAGAAACTATGGCTAAAAAAGTAGTTATAGCAAGCGCATGCCGTACAGCAATAGGTACAATGGGCGGTACACTTTCAACAACCCCGGCTGCAGAGCTCGGCGCAATTGTTATTAAAGAAGCAGTTAAGCGCGCAGGCATCAAGCCCGAGAATGTCGATCAGGTATATATGGGCTGTGTCATCCAGGCAGGCCTCGGCCAGAACGTTGCACGTCAGGCATCCATAAAGGCAGGACTTCCGATTGAGGTTCCCGCAGTTACCATGAACGTTGTATGCGGTTCAGGTCTTAACGCAGTTAACCAGGCTGCACAGATGATTATGGCAGGAGACGCAGATGTTGTAGTTGCAGGCGGCATGGAAAACATGTCCATGGCTCCTTATGCAATCCCTCAGGGACGTTACGGTTACAGGATGAACAACGGCGTACTTGTTGACTGCATGATCAAGGATGCCCTTTGGGATGCTTTCAATGATTATCATATGATTACAACCGCAGACAATATCGCACGTCAGTGGAACTTAACCCGCGAGGAGCTCGACGAGTTTGCTTTAAAGAGCCAGCAGAAGGCTTGCAAGGCTATCGAGAACGGTGCCTTCAAGAAGGAAATTGTTCCCGTTGAAGTAAAGAAAAAGAAAGAAACCATAGTATTCGATACAGATGAAGGCCCTCGTCCGGGTTCAACAATGGAAGGACTCGCAAAGCTTCGTACCATTAACCCTGACGGATTTGTTACCGCAGGTAATGCTTCGGGTATCAACGACGGCGCTGCAGCTGTAGTTGTTATGAGCGAAGAAAAGGCAAAAGAACTTGGCGTTAAGCCTATGGCTACTTTCGTATGCGGTGCTCTTGCAGGCGTTGATCCTTCAATCATGGGTATCGGACCCGTAGCAGCTACCAAGAAGGCAATGGCTAAGGCTGACATGAAGATTGAGGACTTTGACATCATTGAGGCAAACGAAGCATTCGCTGCTCAGTCTGTTGCTGTAGGTAAGGATCTTGGCATCGATGTTGACAAGCAGCTTAACCCCAACGGCGGTGCAATTGCACTCGGACATCCCGTAGGAGCTTCGGGCTGCCGTATCCTTGTTACCCTTCTTCACGAGATGGAAGCGCGTGACGCAAAGACCGGTCTTGCTACTCTCTGCATAGGCGGCGGCATGGGCTGTGCTACAATCGTAAAGCGTGATTAATTATTAAAGAAACCAAATATCCGAAGTGAAAGCTTCGGATATTGGTATGTTTAGATAAAGGAGTCAAAAATGGATTATGTACTGTATGAGCAGAAGGGTGCTTACGGTGTTATTACCATTAACCGTCCCGCAGCTTTAAATGCTCTTAATTCACAGGTTCTTGATGAACTTAACGAAACCTTTAAGAATGTAAATCTTGACGAGGTAAGAGCTTTGGTTCTTACCGGTGCAGGCGAGAAATCTTTCGTGGCAGGTGCCGATATCGGAGAGATGAGTACACTTACAAAGGCTGAAGGCGAAGCCTTCGGAAAGAAGGGAAACGATGTGTTCCGTATGATCGAAACCTTCCCTATTCCCGTGATTGCCGCAGTTAACGGCTTTGCTCTCGGTGGCGGATGTGAAATCTCCATGAGCTGCGACATCAGGCTTTGCTCTGACAACGCGGTATTCGGTCAGCCCGAGGTGGGCCTTGGCATTACACCGGGCTTTGGCGGCACTCAGCGTCTTGCACGATTAATCGGTGCAGGCTATGCAAAGCAGCTTATTTATACTGCAAGAAACATTAAGGCTCCCGAAGCTTTAAGAATCGGCCTCGTGAATCAGGTTGTTTCCGCAGAGCTTGACGAAAACGGAAACGTTGTAAAGAGTGCGGTTGAAAATCTTCTTTGCGTAGCCGAGAAGCTTGCTTCCACAATCGCCGCAAATGCTCCCATCGCCGTAAGAAACTGCAAGAAGGCCATAAACGAAGGCTTGCAGGTTGACATGGACAAGGCAATTGCAATCGAAGAGAAGCTCTTCGGTGACTGCTTCGAGACGGAAGATCAGAAGGCAGGAATGGGCAACTTCCTTGAGAAGGATAAAGAAAAGAAATTAAAGGTTGTACCTTTTAAAAACAGATAAAGAACGGAGGATATTAACATGAAGGTAGGCGTTATCGGTGCCGGCACAATGGGCCAGGGCATCGCAAAGGCTTTTGCTCAGAATGAAGGCTACGAAGTAGCTCTCTGCGATATCAAACAGGAATGGGCAGAAGGCGGTAAGGAAAAAATCGTAAAGGGCTATGCAAAGCTCGTTGAAAAAGGAAAGCTTACACAGGAGGCTGTTGACACAATCGTAAACAAGATTACTCCCGGTCTTAAGGAGAATCTTTGCGCAGACTGTGATCTGATCGTTGAGGCTGCCTTCGAAGACATGACGGTTAAGCAGACGACCTTTAAGGAGCTTGATGCAATCTGCAAGCCCGAATGTGTATTTGCTTCAAATACTTCATCACTTTCAATTACCGAAATCGGTAAGGGCGTAAACAGACCTGTAGTCGGAATGCATTTCTTTAACCCTGCAGACCGTATGAAATTAATCGAAGTTATCGCAGGTGTTAACACTCCTGATGAAACTGTTGAGACTATCAAGAAGATTTCTGTTGAAATCGGCAAGACTCCCGTACAGGTAAACGAGGCAGCAGGTTTCGTAGTAAACCGCATCCTCATTCCCATGATCAACGAAGCTGCATTTATCAAGATGGAAGGCGTTTCGGACATCGAGGGTATCGATACAGCCATGAAGCTTGGCGCAAATCATCCCATGGGACCCTTAGAACTCGGCGACTATGTAGGTCTTGATATCTGCCTTGCAATTATGGACGTTCTGTACAAAGAAACAGGCGATTCAAAGTACCGTGCATGTCCTTTAATCCGCAAGATGGTTCGCGGAGGAAACCTCGGCTGCAAGTCGGGTAAGGGCTTCTACATCTACAATGCGGATCGTACAAAGACACCCATAGATGCAAAGTAATCTCAGATTAAATTTAGGAGGAAATAAATAATCATGGATTTTTCTTTAAGCAAAGAACATGAAATGGCGAGACAGTTATTTAAGGATTTCGCTGAAAATGAAGTAAAGCCTCTCGCTCAGGAAATTGATGAGCAGCACAGATTCCCCAGAGAAACTGTTGACAAGCTTGCAAAGTACGGTTTCCTTGGAATTCCTGTAGCTAAGGAATACGGCGGACAGGGCTGCGACGTACTTACCTATGTAATGTGCGTTGAGGAAATGTCAAAGGTTTGTGCTACAACGGGTGTAATCGTTTCGGCGCACACATCACTTTGCGTTGATCCTATCATGACCTTCGGTACCGAGGAACAGAAGCAGAAATATGCTGTACCGCTTGCAAAGGGCGAAAAGCTCGGCGCCTTCGGCTTGACCGAGCCCGGTGCAGGTACGGATGCTCAGGGACAGCAGACAAAGGCTGTTTTGGACGGCGACGAATGGGTACTTAACGGATCCAAGTGCTTCATTACAAACGGTAAAGAAGCAGATGTATATGTTATTTTTGCAGTAACCGGAAAGATTGAAAAGAGAGGCAAGTTCATCAAGGAAATCAGTGCCTTCATCGTAGAGAAGGGTACGCCCGGATTTACCTTCGGTACCAAGGAAAATAAGATGGGTATCTGCGGCTCGGCTACATATGAGCTTATCTTCACAGATTGCCGTATTCCCAAGGAAAATATGCTCGGAGCTCGCGGCAAAGGCTTCAATATTGCAATGCATACTCTTGACGGAGGACGTATCGGTATCGCTGCTCAGGCACTCGGTATTGCAGAAGGCGCTCTTGAGACAACAATCGCTTACGTTAAAGAAAGAAAGCAGTTTGGTAAGACCATCGGACAGCAGCAGAACACCCAGTTTGTTCTTGCCGATCTTGCCACAAAGGTCGAGGCTGCAAAGCTTTTGGTTTACAAGGCAGCATTAAAGAAGGATGAGTATACCAAGAATCCCAAGATTTCCTACTCGGTTGAAGCCGCTATGGCTAAGCTTTGTGCCGCAGAGGTTGCAATGGAAGTTACGACCAAGTGCGTACAGCTTCACGGCGGTTACGGTTACATCAAAGAATATGGCGTAGAACGTATGATGAGAGATGCTAAGATCACTGAGATCTATGAAGGTACCAGCGAAGTTCAGCGTATGGTCATCAGCGCCAACATTTTAAAGTAGGAGGAACATTCACATGAAGATTATTGTATGTATAAAGCAGGTTCCCGATACTAAGGGCGGCGTAAAGTTCAACCCTGACGGAACACTTGACAGAGGCGCAATGCTTGCCATCATGAACCCTGACGACAAGGCAGGTCTTGAGGCAGCACTTCGTTTAAAGGATCAGTACGGTGCCGAGGTTACGGTTCTTACAATGGGACTTCCCAAGGCAGCAGACGTATTAAGAGAAGCAATTGCAATGGGCGCTGACAAGGGCATCCTTGTTACCGACAGAGTATTGGGCGGTGCAGATACCTGGGCTACCTCAACCACCATTGCAGGCGCAATCAGAAATCTTGATTATGATTTGATTATTACAGGACGTCAGGCAATCGACGGAGATACCGCTCAGGTTGGTCCTCAGATTGCAGAGCACCTTGGCATTCCGGTAATTTCCTATGCTCAGGAGATTAAGGTTGACGGAGACAAGGTAACGGTTAAGCGTCAGTATGATGACAGATATCACATGGTAGAGTGCAAGATGCCCGCATTAATCACGGCTCTTTCCGAATTAAACACTCCCAGATATATGACTCCCGGCGGAATCTTTGATGCCTGCAAGGCAGAGATTACGACCTGGGGACGTGCAGACTTAAAGGATGTTGAAGATTCAAACTTGGGTCTTGCAGGTTCACCTACAAAAATTGCAAGAGCTTCCGACAAGGTCAGAAAGGGTGCAGGTGAGAAATTCGTTCCCGATTCACCTTCAGAAGCAGTTGATATCATTGTAGGCAAGCTTAAAGAAAAGCATGTCATCTAATAGGAGGCTAAACTAATATGAACTTAGAAGAATATAAGGGAGTATTCGTGTTTGCACAGCAGGTTGACAATGAAGTCAGCGGCATCGCATACGAATTGCTCGGCGAAGCAACAAGACTTGCTGCACCTTTGAATGCTAAGGTTACGGCAGTATTAATCGGTTCCGACGTAAAGAATCTTTGCGACTCACTTGCTGAGTACGGAGCTGACAGGGTTATCGTTGTAGACGATCCCGAACTTAAGGAATACAGAACTGAGCCTTATGCTCATGCTCTTGCTTGTGTTATCAATGAATATAAGCCTGAAATCATGCTTGTAGGTGCAACCGCAATCGGACGTGATTTGGGACCTACTGTTTCGGCTCGTGTAAAGACCGGCCTTACCGCTGACTGCACAATGCTTGAAATCGGTGATTTCCCGCTTGTTCCCATTCCCGGCAAGGAAGCTGAGCAGAAGCACAATCAGCTCTTAATGACCCGTCCTGCATTCGGTGGAAACACAATCGCAACAATTGCCTGCCCCAATAACCGTCCTCAGATGGCTACCGTTCGTCCCGGCGTTATGCAGAAGATTGAGCCTAAGAAGGGTGCAAAGGCAGAAATCGTTGAGTACAATCCCGGATTCACACCCAACAACAAGTACGTAACCATCAAGGAAGTCGTAAAGGCAGTTAAGGACGTTGCAGACATCATGGACGCAAAGATCTTGGTATCCGGCGGACGTGGAGTAGGCTCCGCAGAGAACTTCAAGCTTCTTGATGAGCTTGCAGAGGTACTCGGCGGAACAGTTTCCTGTTCACGTGCGGTTGTTGATTCAGGTTGGAAGCCTAAGGACTTACAGGTTGGTCAGACCGGTAAGACAGTTCGTCCAAATGTTTATTTTGCAATCGGTATTTCCGGTGCCATTCAGCACGTTGCAGGTATGGAAGAGTCCGACATCATCATTGCTATCAACAAGGATGAGGATGCTCCCATCTTTGACGTAGCCGATTATGGTATCGTAGGCGATTTAAACAAGATCGTTCCCGAACTTACCAAGAGACTTAAGGCTGAAATCGCAGCTAAATAAATGTATTTTAGAAGAACCCCTGAAATTGAAATTCAGGGGTTCTTTTTGATATGCAGGAAATTGCTTTGCAATCTTTCATGCAGCAAAAAAGGCACTGCTTGCCACTGATGAGCTAATAAGGCAGGGAAAATAATATTGCGCATTTTAATCGCACGCATAAGTGTGCGCAGGCGCATACTTTTTGCTTGCTTTTTTGTTGAATTTTTGCCTCTTCGGTGCTATGCTTACATAGTATGTGAAAAAAATATCAAAAGCATTTGTTCGACCAATGTGATTTTAAGGAGGATACATAAATGGCAAAGAATTTTGAAGAAATACTGTCTCATGTTCACAATTTCCCCATGAAGACCGTAGCCGTTGCCTGTGCCGAGGACACTCCGGTGCTTGAAGCCTGCAAGGCAGCAAAGGAAAAAGAAATTGCAGATTCCATTCTTGTTGGTGACACTGATAAGATTAGGGAAATCGCAGCATCCATCAACATGGATTTGTCAGGTTATAGGCTTATTGATGTAAAGGACCACATGGAAGCCGCACTTACCGCAGTTAAGCTCGTACATGACGGTGAAGCCGATATGTACATGAAGGGACTTATCGATTCCAAGTCCTTCTTAAAGGGGCTCCTTGATAAAGAAGTCGGACTCAGAAATCCCAATGTAAAGACACTTTCACACGTATGTGTATTTGAAATTCCCGGTATCGACAGACTGCTCTTCTTGACGGACGTAGCATTTTTGCCTTATCCCACTCTTGAGCAGAAGGTTGACATCATCAACAATACCGTTAAAGTATGTAAGGCCTGCGGAATAGATATGCCTAAGGTTGCTCCTCTTGCGGCAGTCGAGGTTGTAAATCCCAAGATGCCCGTTACCGTTGAAGCGGGAGAGCTTACCCGCATGTGCAATGACGGAGAGATTAAGGACTGCATAGTTGACGGACCTCTTTCTTTGGACCTTGCAATCGACCCCGAAGCCGCAAAGCATAAGGGCGCAACGGACAGAAAGATTCAGGGCGATGCTGACATTCTTCTTTTTCCCGATATACATGCCGGCAATCTTACCTACAAGGCTATCGTGCATATGCTGAAGGTTAGAAATGCCTGCATTCTTACGGGCACAAGCGCACCCGCAATTTTAACCAGCCGTTCCGACACAATGGATGTAAAGCTCAACTCTATCGCAGTTGCAGCAATTGTTGCAGAGGAAATGAAAAAGCAAAAATAGGAGGCTCTTTATGGCAATCAGAAGCTTAATTATCAATCCCGGTTCGACATCCACAAAAATCGGTGTTTTCGATGATGAAACACAGATTTTGGACAAGACACTTCGCCATTCGACCGAGGAAATTAATCAGTATCCCAGTATTTACGCACAGAAGGACTTCCGCAAGGGAATGGTGATCGATGCACTCAAAGAGGAGAACATCGACATTAAATCCTTAAATGTAATCGTAGGAAGAGGCGGACTTTTAAAGTCAATTCCCGGCGGCACCTATGCCGTTACGGATGCACTTTTAAACGATCTCATCCATCCGGTTCAGGGCGAGCATGCATCGAACCTCGGAGGCATTCTGGCACGTGAAATCGGAGATTCAATCGGAGTTCCTTCGTATATAGTCGATCCCGTTGTAGTAGACGAGCTTGAGCCCGTAGCAAGGATTTCCGGAGTTCCGGAGATTGAAAGGGTTTCAATCGATCATCCGCTCAATCAGAAGGCTATGGCGAGACGCTACGCAAAGTCGGTCGGAAAGAAATATTCCGATATCAATGTAATCGTTGTACATATGGGTGGCGGTACATCCTGTGGCGTTCACTCAAAGGGACGCATGATTGACGTATATGCCGCTTTAAACGGTGACGGTGCTTTTTCACCCGAACGTGCAAACGGAATACCCGCACTCGGACTTGTAGAGCTTTGCTACTCAGGCAAGTACACCTATGCTGAGATGAAAAAGAAAATCGTCGGCGGAGGCGGCTTTAATGCTTACCTCGGTACAAACGATATGCGCGAAGTTAACAAGATGTGCGATGAGGGCAATGAAAAAGCAATCCTTGTAAGGGATGCATTTATTTATCAGATATGCAAGAACATCGGTGCCTGCGCTACAGTACTGAAGGGCAAGGTTGATCAGATAATTCTTACAGGCGGAATCGCTTACGGCAAGAACGTAACGGATGCAATCACAGAAAGAGTTGACTGGATTGCTCCGGTAACCGTTTATCCCGGTGAGGAAGAGCTCCTTGCACTTGCACAGGGCGCTATCAGAGTCATGACAGGCGAAGAGGAAGCACAGATTTACTAAATTAAATACAGGTGATGACAAGAAGCGTTCCGCTTGCGGAACGCTTTTGCTATACAGTAAAAGAAACTGCGTGCTTATTATGCGTGGCTTTGGTATATTTTTATGCCGCGTAAGTAACTGTGGCGGATGTCAGGCATTCTGCAAGCTTACGCACTTGTTTGAATTGTATCTGTCGCCGGGGCGATCACACTCAGCGCTTAAGTTTCACAAGCGATACTTTTTATGTTGAAGCAATTCTCAATATTTGATACAATAGCGATTAGATTTGGGGTCAAGTTAAACCTGATTGAGAGGAATTGCCAATGAAGGTTATAGATAAAATTTTCGGAACGCACAGCGAACGCGAGATTAAGAGAATAATGCCGTTGGTCAATAAGGTCGAAGCCTTAAGAGACGACATGGTAAAGCTCAGTGATGAGGAGCTTTCCGGAAAGACAAAAGAATTTAAAAAGCGTATAGCCGACGGAGAGACCTTAGATAGTCTCCTTCCGGAAGCCTTTGCGGTTGCAAGAGAGGCAACCAGACGTGTCATACATACAGAGCACTATCCCGTGCAGATCATGGGCGGCATCATCCTTCACCAGAATCGTATCGCCGAGATGAAAACAGGTGAAGGTAAGACACAGACGGATATTCTTCCTGTATACTTAAATGCCTTAGAGGGTAAGGGCGTGCATGTCGTTACCGTCAATGAATACCTTGCAAAGCGTGATGCCGAGTGGATGGGTGAGGTTCACAGATTCCTGGGCCTGACGGTAGGCGTTTCCTTAAACGGTATGAATACCGAGGAAAAGAAAGCTGCCTACGCCTGCGACATTACTTATGTTACAAACAATGAGCTTGGCTTTGATTATCTTCGTGACAACATGGCCATCTATGAAAAGGACCTTGTACTTCGTGATTTAAACTATGCCATCATCGACGAGGTTGACTCGATTTTAATCGATGAAGCCCGTACACCTTTGATTATTTCCGGCCAGGGCACGAAGTCCACGAGTATCTATTCAATGGCAGATATGCTTGCAAAGCAGCTACACAGAGGCGCCGACCTTGAAGACGTTGGAAAGCTTGATATGCTGCTTGGAAACGTGCAGGAGGAAACCGGCGACTTTATCGTCAATGAAAAGGACAAGGTCATAACCCTTACGGAAAGAGGCGTAGCAGAAACCGAGCGCTTCTTCCACATCGACAACCTTGCGGATTCCGACAACGTTGAAATTCAGCATGCGGTTGTTACGGCACTTAAGGCAAACAACCTTATGACGAAGGACAAGGATTACATCGTCAAGGAAGGTGAGGTTGTCATCATCGATGAATTTACCGGTCGTATCATGCCGGGACGTCGCTATTCCGACGGTCTTCATCAGGCAATCGAGGCAAAAGAAGGCGTTCAGATCAAGAGAGAGTCAAAGACTCTTGCGACCATCACCTTCCAGAACTTCTTCAATAAATACAAAAAGAAAGCCGGCATGACCGGTACAGCTCTTACCGAGGAGCAGGAATTCAGAGATATATACGGAATGGACGTTGTGGAGATTCCTACGAACCGTCCGATTGCCCGTAAGGATTTAGACGATTCCGTTTATATCACCAGACAGGAAAAGCTTGAAGCCATCATCAAGGATATAGTCGAAACTCACAAGACGGGTCAGCCAATCTTAGTAGGTACCGTTACGATTGAGGCTTCTGAAGAGCTTTCAAGACTCTTAAAGAAATGCGGTATTCAGCATACGGTGTTAAATGCCAAGTTCCATGAACGCGAAGCCGAAATAGTAGCCGATGCCGGACAGTTCGGTGCGGTCACAATTGCGACCAACATGGCAGGCCGCGGTACGGATATCAAGCTTGATGAAAAGTCCCGTGCGGCAGGCGGACTTAAGGTTATCGGTACCGAAAGACATGAATCAAGACGTATAGACAACCAGCTGCGCGGTCGTTCCGGCCGTCAGGGAGACCCCGGTGTTTCAAAGTTTTACATTTCTTTGGAAGACGATTTGTTAAGACTTTTCGGTTCCGACCGCACCAAGCAGATGTTCCAGTCTCTGAATTTGGAGCATGGTCAGGAAATTCAGCATTCAATGGTTTCAAAAGCCATCGAGCATGCACAGAAGAAGATTGAGGAAAGGAACTTCGAAACCCGTAAGAGACTGCTTGAGTACGACCAGGTCATGAATGAACAGCGTGAAATCATCTATGATGAGCGTTTGAGAGTACTTAAGGGCGAAAGCATGCGCGATGTCGTTTACAAGATGATTACTGACATTGCAGAGAAGGCCGTCGACCAGTCAATCGGTGAAGACCAGTCCAAGGACGAGTGGGATTACTCAGAGTTAAACCAGCTGCTTCTTTCCATAATCCCGTTAGAACCCGTGACAAAAGAACGCGTTAAAGGGAAAAAGAAAAACGAACTCAAGCAGCAGCTTAAAGAGGAAGCCGTTAAGCTTTATGAGGCCAAGGAGGCTGAGTTCCCTCAGCCCGAAATCATTCGTGAACTTGAGAGAATCGTACTTTTGAAGGCTATCGACTCAAAGTGGATGGTTCACATTGACGATATGGTACAGCTTCGTGACGGAATCGGGCTTGTGGCTTATGCACAGAAGGATCCTGTACAGGAATACAAGGCTCAGGCTTATGACATGTTCGAGGAAATGACCGAGAACATCAAGGAACAGACAGTTACCATGCTTACGCGTATTCGTGTGGGCAATTCGATGGAACGTGAGCAGACAGCGAAGGTTACCGGTACCAACAAGGATGATTCCCTGGGCAAGGCTCCCGTTAAGAAGGCGGAGACCAAGATTTATCCAAACGATCCCTGCCCGTGCGGATCGGGTAAGAAGTACAAGCAGTGCTGCGGAAGAAAGTAAAATGATTATATTAGACAACATGAAATCGGAGGCTTTAGGATACGTTGAGCCTCTTAATGAATTATCGGCATCACTTCATCTTGAAGATAATGACAAAAGAATAGAAGAGCTTCAGATGGAAATGCAGGCTCCGACCTTCTGGGACAATCCCGATCGTTCCAACAAACTCATGAAGGAATTAAAGGACCTCGAAGGCATCAGAGATACCGTAAAAGGCTTAAAGCAGAGCCTTGAGGATGTGTTCACCTTAATAGAAATGGGAGCCGACGAGGACAGCGAGGAATATGCCGAGGAGGTACGCGGTGAGCTTGATGATTTTATCAGGCGCTTTGAAGAGCTCAGGATCTCAAATCTTTTAAACGAAGAATATGACAAGTCAAATGCCATCTTGAGACTCAATGCCGGTGCCGGAGGTACGGAATCGTGCGACTGGGCGGGCATGCTTTACAGGATGTACACCAGATGGGCAGAAAGAAAGGGATTTTCAATCGAAGTGCTTGATTACCTTGAGGGTGATGAAGCGGGGATAAAGAACGTAACTTTTCAGATAAACGGTTTGAATGCCTATGGCTATATGAAGTCCGAAAAGGGTGTCCACAGGCTTGTAAGAATTTCACCCTTCAATGCTCAGGGAAAGCGCCAGACTTCCTTTGTTTCTTTGGACGTAATGCCAGACATCGAAGAAGACCTTGACATAGACATTCCCGATGAGGATATGCGAATCGATGTATTCAGATCAAGCGGTGCGGGCGGTCAGAAGGTAAACAAGACTTCCTCAGCAATTCGTATTACCCACCTTCCGACGGGAATAGTGGTTCAATGTCAGAACGAGCGAAGCCAGTATCAGAACAAGGATAAGGCTCTTCAAATGCTGAAGGCAAAGCTGTATCTTCTTAAAAAGGAAGCCAACGCCGAGAAGCTTTCGGATATCAGAGGCGAGATAAAGGAAATCGGCTGGGGGTCGCAGATTCGTTCATACGTATTGCAGCCTTACACAATGGTAAAGGACCACCGTACAAATGCGGAAAATGCAAATGCACAGGCAGTCCTTGACGGTGACCTTGATTTATTTATAAACGAATATCTTAAATGGAATAATCAGAAGAAGTAGAGGTTTCTTTTTCTATCGAGGGGTTTACGGGTTCTTCACCGATTGCATCCAGATAGAAGTTTGCAAGGGTTGTTTCCCTGAATGCCATTACCCAGAAGATTCCGACAAAGAAAGCACAGAATCCTACAATCGTGATAGGGATGAATGAAAGGTAAGTAAGAATGAGCTTGCCTTTTCTTTTTGCCATAAGGTCGACGCTTTTCTTTAAAATTTCAGAAACGCTCATATCAGGATTGTCATTTAACACGTAGAAGCTCATGGCAAGGAAAAGCTTGGTGATAAAAGAAATCACTATGCTGAAGCAATATGTGAACAGGACGATGGGAAAAAGTCCGCTTGCGGTAATGTTAATAAGGCCCAAATTGACTAAAACAACGGGAAGCGTTCCAATCAGGGACACAAGGGTAAAGGGAAGCTGTACTAAAATTGCTTTATCCATGCTGTTTTTGAAGCCGTAGAAAGTATCGCCCAGGGTTAAAGGTTCCTTGCCGCGAAGCAGGTTTAAAAAGAAATGAGCCTGCCCGAATATAAGAATTCCCATTAAAAGATCGACAACAAGTGAAATAATGAGTCTGATGAGGTAGGAACCGACACTTCCGGTGTAGGTGTAGTCGGTAATGAAAGTTACCAAAAATTCGGCCATTGTAACGATCAGGGCTGCGGCAATTGCGGAGGAATATTTTCCGATTAGCTGTCCTTTGGCGTTTGCTTTCAATTCTTTAATGCGTTTTTCTTTATAAGTCGACATTTGTACTGTCACCTCCGAACCACTCGTTTAGGATGTCTGAAGGCTTTTCTCCATACATTTCTTCGTAAGTCTCACCGTATAAGCCGTCTAAGGTTTCAATGACAAGACCTCTGTACTCGGCGTCTGTGGCAAGCTTGTAAAAAGAAGAGCCTATGGCACCTATACCTATTGCAATTGCGATTGCAGCTAGAGTCATACCAAACTTTGCATCGCGGTCAATTTTTAACTTGTAGCCCTTTGAAAGAAAGCCAAAGAGAAGCGCCAAAAATCCAAGTCCTATTGCAACATAGGGAACCGAAAAAAGTATGGCGGAGCACATAAGGGCGGCAAATCCGAAGGATTTTGCACGGTGCGCCATCTTCAGCCGGTTTTCTTCATATAAAGTACTGTTCATAAAAGTCTCCGAATAATAGAATAGTGCCAAAACACTTACAACATACTATCATTTACGGTATAAATATTCAAATAAAGCTTTTATAAAGATGGAAATATAGAGTATAATAGCGATATTGGGATTGCGAGCGTATAAAGCATGAAGTAATCCGTATTGTTAAAACTATAAGAGGTAAAATATGGACATTAGCGCAAAAATCGCAGAAGAGCTTAAAATACAGAAGTGGCAGGTTGAAGCGGTGGAGGCTTTAATCGATGAGGGAAACACGATTCCCTTTATCGCAAGATACCGTAAGGAAAAGCACGGGTCGCTGGATGACGAGCAGCTTAGGAATCTTTCCGAAAGGCTTGAATACTTACGTAACCTTGAAGAAAAGAAAGAAACCGTACTTGCAAGCATAGAGTCGCAGGGAATGCTCACGGACGAGCTTAAAGAAAAGATTCTGGCTGCGGAGACTCAGGTTTTAGTAGATGATTTGTATCGTCCGTTTAGGCCCAAGCGTAAGACAAGAGCATCGGTAGCAAAGGAAAAGGGTCTTACGCCTTTAGCTGACTACATCCTTGAGATGGATGCAAAAGAGCCCTTGGAGATAAAGGCAAAAGAATTCATAGATTCCGAAAAGGGCGTTGAAAATGAAAACGATGCGCTTCAGGGTGCAAAGGATATCATCGCCGAGGAAATTTCCGACAATGCAGACTACAGGGCCTACATCAGAAAGGCAACCTTTGACGAAGGAATCATTACCTCGAAGGCCAAGGACGAGAAGGCTTCGTCTGTATATGAGATGTACTATGACTATGAGGAACCTGTTTCGAAAATCGTTGGTCACAGAGTGCTTGCTCTTAACAGAGGCGAGGCAGAAAAGATGCTCGTCGTCAAAGTTAATGCGCCTGCGGAAAGAATCCTTACCTATCTTGAAAAGCAGGTTATTCTTAAAGACAACGAATTTACAACTCCTGTATTAAAGGAGGTTTGCCTTGATGCTTATACAAGGCTTATCGAGCCTGCAATTGAGAGAGAAATCAGAAACGATCTTACCGATAAGGCCGAGGACGGCGCAATAGATGTATTCGGAAAGAACTTAACTCAGCTCCTCATGCAGCCTCCAATCGTTGGAAAGACCGTTTTGGGTTGGGATCCGGCATTTAGAACAGGCTGCAAGATCTGTGTAGTCGATCCGACGGGTAAGGTACTTACGACAACTGTTGTTTATCCGACGGAGCCTCAGTTAAAGATTCAGGAAACAAAGGATGTCATCAAGAAAATTATAAAGAAATACGGAGTTTCCCTGATTTCGCTCGGAAACGGAACGGCTTCGAGAGAATCCGAGCAGGTAATAGTCGAAATTATCAAGGAGCTTGATGTACCGGTTCAGTATATTATCGTAAATGAGGCGGGAGCTTCCGTCTATTCGGCAAGCAAGCTTGCAACGGAAGAATTCCCCAATTTAAATGTAGGAGAGCGTTCTTCCGCATCCATGGCCAGAAGACTTCAGGATCCTTTGGCAGAGCTTGTAAAGATCGATCCCAAGTCCATAGGTGTAGGTCAGTATCAGCACGATATGGATCAAAAGAAGCTTTCACAGGCTTTGTCGGGCGTTGTTGAGGACTGCGTAAATAAGGTCGGAGTAGACATAAATACGGCCTCGGCTCCTTTGCTTGAGTATATTTCAGGTGTTACAAAGGTAATTGCAAAGAACATCGTAGAATACAGAGAGGCTCACGGACGATTTAAATCCCGTGCCGAACTCTTGTCGGTTCCGAAGCTTGGCCCCAAGGCTTATGAGCAGTGTGCGGGCTTTATGAGAATCTTAGATGGCGACAATCCGCTTGATGAGACGAGCGTGCATCCCGAATCCTACGAAGCTGCAATGAAGCTTTTGGACAAGCTCAACCTTACAATGGATGATGTAAAGAAGGGCTGGAAGGAAAGCAACAGCAAGCCTAAAGTCGAGCCTAAAGCCAAGGATAAGCCCAGGGATAAAAAAGTAGTCATCAAGAATACAAGCACCGCTATGGGCGCCGCACTTGCAAAGGCATTACAGGGAAATACGATTACAGAGAGTAAGCCTGTTGCTTCAAGGCCTGTGGTTACCGGTCTTGCATCAAAGGTAAAGGATAAAAAGAAAACAGCAGAGGAACTCGGAATCGGCGAGATTACGCTCGAGGATATCTTAAAGGAGCTTGAAAAACCCGCTCGTGACCCAAGAAGCGATATGCCCGCTCCGATTTTGCGAAGCGATGTTCTTGACATAAAGGACTTAAAGCCCGGTATGATTTTAAAAGGAACCGTCAGAAATGTAATCGACTTCGGTGCCTTTGTCGATATTGGTGTTCATCAGGACGGACTTGTGCATATTTCGAGGATTACCGACAGATTCATAAAGCATCCCCTTGATGCGGTTTCCGTCGGAGATATTGTGGATGTAAAGGTACTTGAGGTCGATCCCGCAAAGAAACGTATCGGTCTTACCATGCGCCTTGACAAAGATTGATTGACATATGAAATTTGAAACCTTCAGCTATAAAGAAACATACGAACTTGGCATGGAAATTGGGAAAAAGGCGGAGCCGGGCTCCGTCTATACCCTTATTGGAGATCTCGGAGTCGGGAAAACCGTACTTACTAAGGGAGTTGCCAAGGGACTTGACATAGATGAGCCTGTGAACAGCCCTACATTTACGATTTTGCAGGTTTACGACGAGGGACGTCTTCCCTTTTATCATTTTGATGTCTATAGGATCTCGGATGAATCCGAGATGGATGAAATAGGGTTTGATGAGTATGTATACGGGGACGGAGTCACCTTTATAGAATGGGCGGACCTTATAAAGGATATCATTCCGAAGAAACATACCCGCATCGAGATAAAGAAAAATCCCGAAAAGGGCTTTGATTACAGAGAAATTTTTATTACGGAGTTTTCATAAATGAAGATTATCGGGATAGACAGCTCGGGGCTTAGTGCATCGGTTGCGATTCTTGAAGATGATAAGCTTGTATCCGAGTATTTCATTAATCATAAAAAAACTCATTCGCAGACCCTGCTTCCCATGCTTGATGAAATATCCCGCATGGCGGAGCTTGATTTGTCTACGGTTGATGCCATAGCCATTTCAAAGGGACCCGGATCCTTTACGGGGTTAAGAATAGGCTCGGCTACGGCAAAGGGCTTAGGCCTTGCTCTTGATATCCCGATTGTAGAGGTATCGACAACGGCGGGAATGGCCTTAAATCTTTACGGTACCGACAGGCTTATCTGCCCCATTATGGACGCCAGACGTTCTCAGGTTTATACCGGACTTTACGAATTTGCAAATGGTGAGCTTAAAACGCTCTTACCTGACACTGCGGAACCGATTGAGTCAACGATTGAAAGAGTTAACGGTTTTGATCGTCCGGTCATTTTCATGGGAGACGGAGTGGCTGTATTTAAGGAAACTATTGAGAGAGACTGCAGGGTTTCTTTTTCCTTTGCACCGGCACATTTATGCATGCAGCGGGCTTCCTCAATAGCGGTCTACGGTATGAGCCTTTACAAAAAAGGTGGATTCGTGCCTGCGAAAGACCATGCACCCGAGTATTTAAGACTTTCTCAGGCAGAGCGTGAGCGAAACGAGGCCCTGAATGGACATTAACACGCGTCCCATGGAAACTGCCGATTTGGACAGAGTTTGCCTTCTTGAAGAGCGTTCTTTTTCCATGCCATGGAAACGAGAGGATTTCGAAACGATGATTGCGAGGGACGATTCGACGTACTTTGTAATCTGCGACGGCGAAACGGTTATAGGAACGGCGGGCTATACCTTTAACGGCTTTGAAGGCTATATAAATAACGTCGTGATAGATGAAGAGTACCGGGGGTTAGGACTCGGTAAGGCCTTAATGCAGGCGCTTTTGGATTACGGAAAAAGAAAAGGAATAAACGAATATACCCTTGAAGTCAGGGTTGGAAACGTGAGCGCAAACAGGCTGTACGAAAGCCTTGGCTTTAAAAGTGAGGGAATCAGAAAGAATTTTTATGAGCGTCCCACGGAGGATGCTTATGTGATGTGGTTGAGGTAGTATGTTAGAAGTTTCATTGCTTGGAACGGGAGGAATGATGCCGCTTCCCAACAGATGGCTTACAAGTCTCTGCGCGCGCTATAACGGCACCGACATTTTGATAGATTGCGGAGAGGGAACACAGATTGCACTAAGAGAGCAGGGGTGGAGCCCCAAACCGATAGGGATTATCTGCATTACCCATTTCCATGCGGACCATATAAGCGGGTTGCCAGGGATGCTGCTTGATATAGGAAATTCGGAGAGGACGGAGCCGCTTACGATAATAGGCCCCAAGGGACTTACAAGGGTTGTTTCGGCACTGAGGACTATAGCGCCGGAGCTTCCTTTTGAAGTAAGACTTATAGAGATAGGGGACAATTTCCAAAGCTTCAAGTTTGACGGATTCAGGATTGAGGCCTTTAGGGTAAATCACAACATCATCTGTTACGGCTATAATATTTGCGTAGAGCGCGGTGCAAAGTTTGACCCCGAGAAGGCGAAGGCTTTAAATATTCCGCTTAAGCTGTGGAGCGTTCTTCAAAGAGGCGAAACATGTGAGGCTGACGGACAGGTTTACACCCCGGACATGGTCTTACTCGGAGCAAGAAAGGGACTCAAGGTTACCTATTGTACGGACACACGACCGACCGATTCGATAGTTGAAAATGCTCATGAAGCGGATTTGTTTATTTGCGAGGGTATGTATGGGGAGGCCGACAAGCTTGATAAGGCCAAGGAACACAAGCATATGACCTTTACCGAGGCGGCAAATCTTGCAAAGAAGGCATCAGTTAAGGAAATGTGGCTTACTCATTATTCGCCTTCCTTAATAAGGCCTCAGGAATTTAAAAAAGAAGTTAGACAGATTTTTGCAAATACCGTTATTTCAAAGGACGGAGAAACAAAGGATCTTAGGTTTGAGGATTAAGCCTATATGACAAGAGCAAAGGCAAGGAGTCTTAAAAACGTCATAGTTGCGCTTATGGCCGCAATCGTTTTGATTGCGGTTGTTTGGCGTGCAAACAATATTAAGACGAGTATGACGGAAGAGGCGGAAGACGTTACGGTAACAAAGATTGATGAAGCTCTGGCAAGAAATCTTACGACAAATTATCCGCAGACTCCCAAGGAAGTCATAAAGTATTTCGGAGAAATCAGCAAATGCTTTTATAACGAGACCTTTGAAGACGACGACGAGCTCATAAAGCTGGCGGATCAGATGCTGCTTCTTTATGATGATGAGCTTGTAGCGTACAACAATCATGACAATTATATCTTTGATTTAAAGACTCAGATAAATTATTACAAAGAAAACAACATTATTCTGAGCCATTACGATCCTCAGGCAAGTACGGATGTAGAGTATTTTGCCGAGGACGGATACGAATGGTCCAGGATCAGATGCAATTTTACCTTAAAGAGCGGGAAGGCCTATAAGGTTATTACCGAAATCTTTATACTCAGAAAGGACGAAAACAGCCATTGGCGAATATATGGCTGGGAAGAAGCCGATGAATGACAAGCTGATTCTTGCTATTGAGAGCTCTTGCGACGAAACTGCGGCAGCAGTTGTAAAAAACGGTCGTGAGGTGCTCTCAAATATCATATCTTCACAAATAGATCTGCATACGATATACGGAGGCGTGGTGCCGGAAATTGCTTCAAGAATGCACATTCAGGCTATAAACGGAGTCATAGAAGAGGCATTAAACAAGGCAAACGTAACACTCTCGGATATTGATGCAATTGCGGTCACGTACGGTCCCGGGCTTGTGGGAGCACTCCTCGTGGGAGTATCTAGCGCGAAGGCAATCAGCTTTGCACGTAAGATACCGCTTGTCGGAGTACATCATATTGAAGGTCACATAAGTGCCAACTATATCGAAAATAAGGATTTGGAGCCGCCTTTTGTATGCCTTGTGGTATCGGGCGGTCATTCACATCTGGTACGCGTGCTTGATTACGGGTCATATGAGATACTCGGTCGCACGCGTGACGACGCTGCAGGTGAGGCCTTTGACAAGGTTGCGAGAGCAATAGGACTTGGATATCCGGGAGGACCGAAGATTGACAAGGTTTCATACGAAGGAAATCCCGAGGCGATTTCTTTTCCGAGGGCTAAGGTTGAAGGCTCCGAGTATGATTTCTCTTTCAGCGGGCTTAAATCAGCGGTATTGAATTACTTAAATCAGTGCGAAATGAAGGGTATCGAAATCGTTCAGGCAGATGTTGCGGCATCATTCCAGAAAGCAGTTGTTGATGTGCTGACCGAGCATTCGATTCATGCAATCAGAGAATTTAAGGCGTCAAAGTTTGCCATAGCCGGAGGTGTTGCATCAAATTCGCATCTTCGTGCCTCACTTGAAGAAGCCTGCAAAAAAGAAGGTGTTTCTTTTTACAAGCCCTCACCGATACTTTGCACGGATAATGCGGCGATGATAGGCGCTGCGGGATACTACGAATTCATCAAAGGAAACGTAAGCGGCTACGATTTAAACGCAGTTCCGAACTTGCGCTTGGGAGAGAGATAGTGAAACATATCGGCATCATAGTGGCAGCAGGCAAGGGAAAAAGAGTTGGAGGCGACATTCCGAAACAGTATATGGAGCTTTGCGGTAAGCCTGTTGTTTTTTATCCGCTTAAGGCCATGCAGGAAAGCTTTATCGATGAAATCGTCATAGTCGTGGGCGAAGGCTATGAGGAGTATGTAAGGACGGAGATAGTAAAAGCTTACGGATTTGATAAGGTAAGCAAGGTTGTGTGCGGCGGGAGCGAGAGAAGCGATTCCGTGTTATGCGGACTTAGGGCTGTTTCGGAGCCTAAAGAAGCATACGTGTATATTCACGATGCGGCGCGCCCTATGCTTGACAAGGATCTTCTAGAGAGGCTTAAAGAGGACGTTTTGATTTTCGGAACGGCGATTGCGTCGGTTGGAGCAAAGGATACGATAAAGCTGTCAGGGGAAGACGGGTTTATTGCAGCAGATATAGAAAGAAACAAGGCTCACATCATCCAGACTCCGCAGGTTTTTGAAGCGGGGGAGCTCATCTTGGCCTACGAGAAGCTGTTAAAGACGGATGCGTCTGTTACAGATGACAGCTCCGTGATGGAACATTTCGGAAGTCTTCCGGTTCATCTTAGCATAGGAGACTATAGGAATATAAAGATTACCACGCCCGAGGACTTCTTGATTGCGGAAGCTTTTTTAAAGGCTTCAAAAGGGACGATTTAGGCAAAATTACTTGCGAATCTTTAACGTGAATTGGTACTTTCCACGATGATTTGAAACACTTGAATAAACAGACAAAAATTTTTTTAAAAAGTGGGTTGACATTAAAAAAGCATTTTGATAATATAAACCTTGCGCTGATTAAAACAGTGTAAGATTTCTTTAGGAAATCGGCTATGGAGAGGTATCGAAGTGGTCATAACGAGGCGGTCTTGAAAACCGTTTGTCCGCAAGGGCGCATGGGTTCGAATCCCATCCTCTCCGCGCGGTATTAAGCAATTGAATTATTTATCTATTCAGGCTTTTGGAGAAGTACTCAAGAGGTTGAAGAGACACCCCTGGAAAGGGTGCAGGTCGTTAATAGCGGCGCGAGGGTTCAAATCCCTCCTTCTCCGTTTGGTACATTCCAAGTACCCAAGGACCTTGACAATCAAACAACAATGCAACCCTGAAAATCTTTGAGAAAAATTTTCAGAGTCTGAAGTAAACAGACATTAAAAAAACTACCCAAAAACAGTAAAACGAGGATAGATTAGCTAGACGTTAATCTTGACAGGGAATTGTTAACAGAATTTCTTATAAACAACGCTCGTGCGAGCACGGGAAGTTGTATATTTCAAAATTCTGATGCAATTTTTAAAACACTCAAATACGAGAGTTTGATCCTGGCTCAGGATGAACGC
>CAVCUM010000020.1:2842-32472 GCA_963605385.1 Lachnospiraceae bacterium | reverse complement strand
GATATGGTTGGCGTTTATATGGTTCATTACGAGATGTTTGAATGCATAGGCGGGACTGTTCTGCTATTATCTACGGTATTTTTGATCACATCCAAGGAAAGTGATGTTAAGGAGAAGCAATGCTACAAAGAATAAAGCAAATCGGAATAAAAAAAATAATCAGGTGGATGGCCCTTTTTCTGCTTTCCACAAGAATGTTTTTACATCTTTTTTATTCACCGGAGAAGGAATTTCAAATTTTTAAGGATATAGAGTTCTACTATGCCATTATATTATTCATGGTAATTCTGGCAATATATAGGAGGATATCCCTAGTAGACTGGAGGAACTGGCTATATGTAGTCTGCGCATCTTTTGCGGGTGTCTTATATTTTAAATTGAAGGACTATCGTATTGCCACGTTGGATGTTGACTGTTTCAGATGGATGGTGCTTCGCACGATTATGCAGTTTATGTTTCTGGGACTAATGTTAGACCTGGTGAGAAAGAAAAACTATAAGGAATTATTAGTAAAGCTGAAATCATCGATGGTGATTTTTTACATATTGACTGCAATTTTATTTCTGATATTCGACAATTCAAGTGTTTATCCGCTTATATGCCCTATCATTGCACTTCTATTTACAGAATTTTCTGAGAGAGATGGAGGGGAGATGGCAGTTATCTTTTCCTTAGGAATTTATGCTGCATTTGTAAAGGTATTTACAGGCTCACTTATTGAGGTTCCGGTTTGGAATACAACGGGAAGGTACACGGGATATTTCCTGAACATAGATACAGCTGCGGTGTCATGTGCGACGGCTGCGGTAGCTTGCTTATTTTTGTTTTACGTTTCGAAGGAAAAGAAAAATAAAAAACTTATGGTAGCGTCTCTGATTGCCATGGCCTATCCGGTTGCGTCGATGTTTACATTTCAGGCAAGGGGCACCTATTTGGGCTTGATTTTGATATTGCTTAGCATATATATGTTCATGCATGCGAAGGGTGATAGGGTGACGTTTAAGCGCATAGGAATCGTTACTCTATTTGGCGTTATTGGCATTTTTGTAATGTTGGGGATTTCCTTGGTAATGAACTATATGTCCGATAAAGGCATATTAGATTTATCTAAGGTGGGACATTTTTTCTATAAGATTGCGATACTTACAAGCGGAGGTAGTGAGGACGATTATTATAAGGCAGGAACGATTTTAAATGCCATCGACAATTTTTCATCCGGTCGTCTGCCAATTTGGGAGGGCTTTATAAAACAGATTCGTTTTCTGGGGCATCCGATTGAAAATTTGGTATTTGATGATGGTTATGTAACCGGTATGGCACATAATTTCTTCCTCCAGAATCTTGTAAGATTTGGAATACTAGGCGGTGGTATGTACATTATCTGGTACATCCTATACATTGTGCGTACAGTTAAATGTCTCAGAAATCCACACCAAAATCTGTGTGCGGTATATACAATGTTCTGGCTTATGTACATGTTGGCTATTTATATGACGGAGGCAGAATTTTTTAACTGTACGGGAGCGTTTATGCTGCTTGTGTCTATGTGCTTTGTGACGGGGGATTTCGGTGCATATAGTGCAAATAAGAAAATACAGGAATCAAAGGAATCAAAGGAATCAAAGGAATGAAAAAGATCATAAAAAAACTTGCAGTGCCAATTCTTATACTTATAGCATCTGGGTTGGTTGGTGTGATACTGCTTTTTCTCGTATACCTTCTTCCAACCGATATCATGCGTGAGCATGTTTCGGAAAGTGTACAGATGCAGGTATGGGAGTGGGATTACTACAAGTGGATTCCAAAGGATGCGACAAGTGTAAGCGATGGCTTCACAGACGGATTGATGATAAATATTGCGATACATGATGTGAAAGATGGCGCAATTTATGATGCGCTTCTGAATCCTTGTATTTGGTATGAAGATACGAACTGCATGAGCGATTCGCTCCAAAAAATATGTTTGGGTGATTTGGAAGAAAGTTACAGTAACGAGTATGCCAGATACTGGCATGGATACCTAATCTTCTTAAAGCCGCTTTTGCTCATTTTTAATTATTACAGGATTAGGTGGATAAATACCTTATTAGGATGTATTGCAATTTCGGCAATTCTGTTGCTCCTATATAAAAGGTTCAAATCTTGCAAGTACTCGGTTGTTTTTTTACTTGCATATTTCTTTTTGAATCCGATTGTAATGCGTGCGTCGCTTCAGTTCAGCACTGTATTTTATATAATCGCAACGGAGTATATAGTTGCTCTGATATGGGGGGACAGGCTATACAATAAGCGATTGTTTGAATACTTGTTTTTACTCAGCGGAATTATGACAGCTTTCTTTGATTTGCTCACCTATCCGGCAGCTACACTTGGAATGCTCCTTGTATTGCAACTTCTATTGTACAGCAAGAAATTTATAGATAATATTTTTTTGGCATTCAAAAGTTCGGTTATGTGGCTTTTCGGATATGCGGGGATGCTTGCCGAAAAGTGGATTGTTGCAGAGCTTGTAACCGGTGAATCTGTAATTTCAGGTGCAATAAACGAAATCAAGTACAGAAGCAGTGCGGAAGTTGTTGAAATTGATGGGGTATTTTCGTGGCAAGGCCTATTTGAAAGGCAATTTTCCTGGCTATCGGATGAAAATGCAATTCTGTTCAAAATGGCGCTTATTACCTTTATTGCCGGAATAGTTATGCTGATAGTGACAAAAAGGGTTAAAGTTGTGATTAATGCCTCACAACTTGTGTGCTTTCTTCTTTTTTCATTAATACCGATAGCAAGGTATATTGTTCTTGCAAATCATTCATATGTTCACAGTATGACGTACAGAGAGCAGATAACTGCAGTGATGGCACTCTCGTGTGCGGTGGTCTCAAGTCTGGAGAAAAAAGGTGAAGGTATAAGCGAGAGCTGTCAGACACAATAAAAATATATTTTCTCTTCCAGGAGAGGCTCAATTGCCACTATATCACTTAGGCCATGAGGCAAGCAGGAATGAGTAAAGCAAAATATTTTGAAAAAAACCGCATAATTGCCGCAGTCATATATCTGGGCATGATGGTGATTGCACTTATATTCTTTTACTATATGAAGAGTAAGAACGAATTCTATATGTCTTCTCTTGATAAAGCAATTGTTGTAGGGTGCTCATTATTAGGTTCTTTATTTGTGTTACTTAAGAGAAAGCTTCCCACAGCAGTTTCGGTGATTGGAGAGATTCTTGTCATCTTCTTCATTCCACTTCTGTTGTTTAAAAAGCTTGAACCCCTGGTGAATGATGTAAGCAACTTGGCAGATAATGCTCTTTTATTTAACTGGCTTATCCTTCTTGCAATTTTTGCAGTAATTGATGCGCTGTCATTAAATGCCGGAGTTACTGTTTTAATAGGCGGCGGACTTGTCTATGTATTTTATTTAGTCGATTACTTTACGGTTAAATTCAGGGGCACTCCTGTGCTCTTTTCGGATATCCTTTCGACAAGGACAGCACTTGGCGTTGCCGGAGAGTACACCTATGTACTTACTGATACTATGGTGACGGGATTCTATGAACTTTTTCTTTTTGCTGCAATAGGGTACTTTTTCTCGTGTAAGAAGAGTTTAAAGGCAAGGCTAATAGCGGGTGTCTCGACACTTATTGCCGGCGTCTTCGCAATTTCGCTTCTTTACAGATCGGATATTTTGGATAGGATGAATTTTGAAAACAGTCCTTTTCTTCCGATGGTTTCGGCGAATTCGAACGGACTGTTTTTAAACTGTATGGTAAATGCGCATGATTCAATCCTGGACGAACCCGATGGGTACTCGGAAAAAGAAGTTGAGGCGATTATAGAAAAATACACTTCAGATGGTGAGAAGACGTATTCTGATGTCAGACCCAATATAATTGTGGTGATGAATGAGTCCTTCACGGATATTGATTATCTTGAGGTGGTTGAAACCTCGGAAGAAACCATTCCTTTTTACAAGAATCTTCGGGAAAATTCGCTTTACGGTACTCTGATCAGCTCAATTTTAGGTGGGAATACGCCTAATTCGGAGTTTGAATTCTTAACAGGCTGTACGATGGCATTTCTCCCGACCGGAATGGTAGCATATCAACAGCTTATATCGGATGAGCTTCCGACGGTTGCTTCGAATCTGAGGGAAGAAGAATACGATACCACCGCCATACATTTATACAATCCGACCTATTTTGACAGGCAGCGGATTTATCCTTTGCTTGGATTCAATAAGTTTGTGAACGAAGAAAATTATTCCCGTGACGACATAGTTGTTGATTATACACGAGTTGATACCGGATATGCTGATGACTCGTCAAGCTTTAGACTTGTTGAGCTTGAATACGAGGAAAAAGAACCGGATGACAAGCTCTTTTGTTTTTGCGTTACTATCCAGAATCACGGTGGCTATTGGACGGGCCTGAATGATGTCACTATGACGAATTTTCATAATGACTATGCGAACGAGTATGTAACACTTTTGAAAATGACAGATGATGCCTTTGAGGATTTCATTGCGTATTTTGAGAACATTGACGAGCCGACGGTCGTACTGATGTATGGTGACCATCAGCCATATCTTTTTGCGGATGATTTTGTAAATGTCTTTGACGATTATGACTACACGACGGAGGAAAAACGGTATTTGCAGAGCAAGGTGCCTTTCATAATCTGGGCCAACTATGACCTTGATGCTTTAAACGGGACAGATATGGGAGAGATGAGCATCAATTACCTCGGACCTACACTTTTAAAGGCGCTTGGATTGCCAATGAGTGATTATTTTTCATACCTTGACAATTTGCGTAAGACCTTACCGGTCATAAGTGCTGTCGGATTTAAGGATCAGGATGGTAATTACTTTACGGATTCTGAAAATAGTGAATATTGGCAAATAATCAGGGAATACATGTTCTTACAGTATAACTATCTAAAGGGTGACGCGGGGAAAGAATTCTACAAATAAAGCTGTTACAGACATGGATTTCGTGGATTGTTTCGGATTGGTGATGAAAGCAGGGTCATTTCGAAACCGAAAGCGAGGAATGAAGATGTTATGCGGTTAGGTGTCAAAACTCCTTTGACTTGTATTTATTTACCAAATAAGGTACTATGAGTAGGTCTGTAAAAATAAAACAGTCGATTTTAGATATTTTGATAACCTTTTTTCGCAGGCAGTAGACAGGGTTATCGGAAACTTAGTAACACGAGGAATTAACTATGTTAAACAATAAAGTAATCCTTATAACAGGCGGAACGGGTTCGTTCGGCAAGGCATTTACAAAGTATGTGCTTAATAATTACGACCCGAAGAAGATTATCATATATTCACGTGATGAGTTTAAGCAGTTCATCATGCAGAATGATTTCAAGAAGGAGTTTCCTGACAAGTTTGGTAAGCTTCGTTTCTTTATCGGCGACGTAAGAGACTTACAGAGACTTACAAGAGCCATGGAGGATGTTGACTACGTAGTTCATGCAGCAGCCTTAAAGCAGGTGCCGGCATGTGAGTACAACCCCGCAGAGGCCATTAAGACAAATATTCACGGGGCTATGAATGTGATCGATGCATCTCTTGACGCAGGGGTTAAGCGTGTGGTTGCATTGTCGACGGACAAGGCTGTTAATCCCGTCAACCTTTACGGCGGTACCAAGCTTGTTTCCGATAAGCTATTCATTGCCGCAAATGCATACTCAGGTTCCAAGGACATCAACTTCTCAATAGTACGTTACGGAAATGTTGCTGGCAGCCGCGGATCTGTTATTCCTTTCTTTAACGACCGGATAAAGAAAGGTGAGAAGGATCTTCCTATTACCGATTATCGTATGACTCGTTTCTGGATCAGCCTTGAAGAAGGTGTAAAGCTCGTAATTAAGGCTCTTACAGATGCAAAGGGTGGAGAAACCTTTATTTCGAAGATTCCGTCATTTAAGATTACAGACCTTGCCGAGGCTATGATGCCGGGATGCAATAAACCCGAGGTTGGCATCAGAGAGGGTGAGAAGCTTCACGAAATCATGGTTACCACAGAGGATTCTCTTACTACCTATGAGTACGATAAGCATTTCATCGTTTATCCTCAGATGCGTTTCCATGAGACACAGACCATACTTCCGGGTGGCAAAAAGGTAGAGGAAGGCTTTTCATACAGTTCGGGCAACAATACCTGGTGGCTGACGGTTGAGGAAATCAGAGATAGGCTTAAAGAGCTGAAGCTTGAACAGTAACAAATAAACGTAGATTGAGATATCCCAATTATACGTCATGACGGATTGCAATGTTTCGATGAGGCGCGTGCAATCCGCTTTTAATGTTTGTGGAAATATTTATTTAGGGGAATTTGCATGAAGCAAATCGTGAAGAGCAAAACTTTCATTCGAATGGTTATTATAGAGCTTATAGTCATGCTGATAGTGTGCATAGGCTTTGTAACACCTCGAAATGTTTATGTCGTAGGCCCTGCGGTAGATTTTGACCCGGATGCTTACAAAAATGCATCCGTTGAATACGTGGAAAACGCTTCCATAGATGCTCTTGCTGAGGGCGAGATTACATCGGACGCTGTTATAGAGGAAATTTCTCTTAAACCAGGTACCTATCGGATAAAATTGCTTTACGATACGGATACCGATATGACAAACTTTGTGTCTGTATCCGACGATACGTTGGGGACGGGAATGCTTAAGTCAAGCGGTGAGCATATGTACAGCGGCCTTTCAAATACCGATTTTACGATTTGGCTTTTTGAAGGCACGGACGATTTAAAGCTTACCGTCAGCTATGGCGGAGAGGGCTATTGCTATATATACGGCCTTCAAATTGAGGAAACAAGAGGACTTTGCGGAATTATTCTGTTTATATTGGTAATCCTGTCTCTTTTAATTGACGGAATTTTTCTTTATGCGCAGTATGACAGACTTTACTCTATACCTGTTAAAAAGAAGGGCGTTCATTTCGGTCTTCTTTTGATACTGCTGACTTCTTCAATTCCCTTGTTTCAGGAAAGAATTCCGGGAAGCGGAGATCTTACATATCATCTGTTAAGACTCATGGGCATTAAGGATGGTCTTTCGGACGGACAGTTCCCCGTACGAATTGCACCTGAGTGGCTTTCGGGTTATGGCTATGCAGATCCGATTTTCTATGGTTCCACCTTGCTTTATATAGGTGCATTCTTTAGAATCATCGGATTCTCATTCCTTTCCGCTTATCGTCTGTTTACATTTACACTCAATGTGCTGACGCTGTTTATTTCGTACTATTCATTTAAGAGAATTTTTAAAAACGATTACATCGGCTTGCTTTGTACGATGCTTTATGAATTGTCTGTGTATCGCATTTCGGCAGAGTACATAACAGGGCGTTATGGTGAGCTTATGGCAATGGTATTCCTGCCGCTCCTGCTGCTTGGCTTTTACGAAGTCTTTTCACGAGACGTTAAAGAAGAATCCTATAAGCGCTTGTGGATACCGCTGACGATTGGATTTTCGGGCCTTGTTCAGACACACCTGCTCACAGGTGAAATGGTCGGCTTTGCCACAATCATTCTTTGCATTGTCTTCATAAAGAAAGTGTTTCGCAAAGAAACCTTTACAGTGCTCTTAAAGACGGTGATTTACACTTGCCTGGTAAGCCTGTGGTTCCTCGTGCCGTTTGCGGATTACATGCTCAACGGCAATTTCAACATTTCAAATGCTTCGGCGCGCACCATTCAGTATAGGGGCTTGCTTGTCGCAGATTTGATATTTACTTTCTTTAGAAGCGGAAGCCAGTCCTTTCATGCCACCGAGGGAATGATGGATAGTGAGCCTATGGGCTATGGAATGGCTCTTGTCGCGGCTTTCATAATCTGGTGCCTGATGCGGTTCCTCGGTAAATTTAAGCACCTTAGTAAATCAGATCTTAAATTCGGAAAGGTTTCCGCATGGATAATGTTTTCTTTTTCCATCATGACCTTGTCAGTATTTCCATGGGACAGGATTCAGCAGCTTAATAAGCTTACGGCGGTATTGGTGTCAAGTATTCAGTTCCCTAAGCGATTTTTAAGCATTGCTACAGTTGCTGGAATTGTGCTTGCAGGACTCCTCACCAAGGAGTTTGCTCTTGCGGCCTGTGAAAATAAAAAAGCAGTTTGCGTATATAAAGGATTTTATGCTGGAATGCTTCTTGGCTTGATGTGCAGCAGCATCTTTCTCGTAAATGACATTGTATACAACGTCGGAACTTACATTATCTACGATGAAAAGGGTATGGGAACGGGATATGTGGCCGGCGGGGAATATCTTCCGTATGGAGCCGATTCAACCAAGTATATGCCACATGAGCCCTATGTATCGGATAAACTCTACGTTCATTTATACAATCGTGATGGCTTGAAAACTTCGATTCTTTGTGAAAATGTAAGCGATGAAGAAGGCCTGATAGAGCTTCCCGTGCTGTATTATAAGGGCTATAAGGCATTTGACGAGGAAGGCAGAGAATACGAAATTACCTATACGGACAATTATGCTCTTTGTGTGAAAATCCCGGGTGGCGTAGGCGTTTATCATGTTTATGTGGACTTTTACAGCCCGTGGTATTGGCGTGTGGCGGAGGCGGTGTCTTTGATTTCTTTTGCGATGCTTGTCACGGTTACAATAATCAGAAAAAGAAGGGAGCATTTAAATGAAGACCTTAAAGAAATTTAGAGTACCTTTCTTTTTCATTGCATTGATTGCGATTTATATAGTCATTTCACTTCCGCTTTACGTGAACTACTGTCTGACTGCGGAGAGGATATACTTTAAGCTTACAAGAATTGAAGACTTGGCAAACAGCCTGAAATGCGGAGTTCTTAAAATCGCAACGGCAGTTGATTGGGAAAGCAACCTTTTATGCTCCGGAATAGAGGGGAATATTTTCTGGCTGATTCCTGCGTGCCTAAGGCTTCTCGGAATGCAGATAGAGACGGCATACAGGACCTTTCTAATGTGTATCTGCTTGACGGCGGTAATTGTATCGTTTGTAAGCTTTATGGGAATATTTAAGGACAAGCGCATGGCACTTTTAGGCACATTGCTGTATGTACAGACGCCGTACTTCATAGACGCGCTTTACGGACGGGCTGCAATCGGACTTGCACTTGGATATGCGATCTTTCCGCTTGTATTCTTATGCATAAAGAAACATTTTGACGGTGAGGATAAAAAGGTATGGATACTGGATGCAGTTACATTCTCATTGCTGCTTCAGTCCACGATGTCGATGTTTTTGCTTGGATTGTTTCTTGTAGTCTTTATGGTGATTTTCTGTCATAAGGAGATATTTTCAAAAGCATTTTGGATGCAGGAATTGAAGGCCTGCGTGGCATTTTTACTTTTGAACCTATGGTATTTGCTGCCAATGGTGAAATATATTTATGCGAATCGGGATGTCATTTACTACGTCGGCAGCAATGAATATCAGTCAAGGGGACTACTCTTGATACACTATCTAAACCTGTTCTTTAAAGGCGGCACGAATTATGATTTTTCAAGTGGAACCTTTGAAAATGCTGCTTCTATTGGTATAGGTGGAACGTTATTGTTTGCGTTCTTTTTCTACCTGTGGCTGTGGTTCTCAAAGCAGTTTTCGCTGAAATGCGAAGCTATAAAACCGGTGAAAGGAATGTTTGTTTTAAGCCTTATAGGGTGCGCGTTGAGTCTTCAATATTTCCCTTGGGATATTTTGAGAAAGAGCAAGATATTCAAGGCTATTACTTTTTCATCCGATTCACCTGCAATATTTATGGTACTTTCAATCTCGGGGCTTGTGTTTTTAATACTGTCGATCGTGGATTTTTATAGGAAAAACAAATCAGTTGAAAAGTGCATGATTTTGGTTTCGTTTACGGTAGTATTTGACTTTATATTAACGCAGTATCTGACAAATACGATTTTATTGACCCGCGATCCAATGTGGATTTATGAAAGTGAAGACTTGCCGGAAACGGTATTAAATGAGGCAGAAGAGTTTGCCTTTAGAGTCGCGGATAGCGGTGTGGAAATGGGGCTTATTTTTATTGGACTTGCGGCTCTGATAGGTCTCGCCCTTTATAAAAATATTGGTAGTAGAAAATGTGCAAAAGAGTGATGTTTGGAAATGACCATGTGGAAAAAATCCGGAATTTTTAAGAGCATTCAATTTAAAATCATAAATATAATTGCTGCCTGCATCTTCATTTGCTGCATGATAGGCGTAGCAGGCGGAGATAAGACTATCGGGACACTGGATGATTTTGTCGTCGAAATGTCTGGCGGAGAAATTACCGAAGAGGGGGATTATATCATTGATGCGTCAAGCGGCATAAACGGGACTTGGCTTACCATAAGTGGGTTTAAGCTTACACCGGGTGTATATAAATATTATGTGAACTACACGCTTACGGCAGAGAGCGATAATGACGTAAATTTGATTCAAATTCACAGCATCGGAGAAGTTTACAAAGAGCTTTTACAAAACAACCCTCACTTTTATTCCGGAACTGACAGCCTTGAGTGTGAATTTTTCGTAACATCTTCAATTGACACAGGAAATGCTTACTTTACGGTCGACTACAAAGGAACAGAGAGTTTCGCGATAAACGATATTTCAATCATAAAAACAACGGGATTGTATAAGATTGCCGCGTTCTTTATCTGTCTTATTACACTAATTACGGACAGCCTGCTAATGCTTTGTTTTTACAATAAAAGGTATCCCTTCTCGACGGAAGACAGGATAGTGTATTTGGGTCTGCCGGCTGTATTCCTGATAGCGTCGATACCTTTGTTTGTAAATTACATGACATTCGGACACGATTATATATTTCATGTATTAAGAATCGAATTCCTGTCAAAAAGCCTGGCACAGGGTGTATTCCCGGTAAGGGTCGAAGGTACATGGCTCTATGGACACGGATATGCAAATTCAATTTTCTATTGCGATACCTTCCTGATGTTTCCGGCTCTCCTCAGGTTGCTCGGATTCCCTATGCTTTGGGCATACCAGGGATACGTATATCTGATAAATTTATTGACCCTGATGGTAGCGTATTTCTCTTTTAGAGGGATTTTTAAAGACAGGGTAACGGCGGTCATCGGAGCTATGCTCTATATATTGAGCCCCTACCGTTTTTACAATGTTTATAACAGAGCTGCAGTGGGAGAATACACGGCGATGATTTTTCTTCCGCTCCTATGCCTTGGCTTTTACAAAATTTTTAACGATGACATCCGAAAGAAAGAATATAAATATAATTTCCTAATATTGGTGCTTGGACTTTCCGGAATTATTCAAAGTCACCTGCTCACGGGGGAAATGGCAGGTGCCGTAATAATTGTTGTCTGTCTCACAAGGATAAAGAAAGTCTTTAGAAAAGAAACTTTTATAGAACTCGTAAAAGCTGTTGGCGGCACTGTTATAGCAAATCTGTGGTTTTTGCTTCCGATGCTAGATATGATGCTTGCGGATGAATATTATTATTCGGCAAGTGGTCAGAGAAGCATTCAAAAGCGTGGAGTTTTTGTTTCTCATCTGTTCTCAACCATACAAAATGGCGGTAATAACGCGTTTTTTCATACAGATGGAATGACAGATAGCGGTGCCATATATATCGGAGTGGCTCTTATATTTGGAACGATTGTTTATTTATTAATCCGAAAAAAGTTCCGAAAACCCGATATATCACTTGATAAGATGGCTCTATTGAGCTTGATTATCGGTATTGTGACAGCTGCTATGAGTACAATTTACTTTCCATGGAACAGCCTAAAGAATATAAATAAGATTCTAGGTAAGCTTGCAAGCATGATTCAATTCCCTACGCGCTTAACCACGATTTCAACTGTTGCATTTGTAATTGTTGCTACTACGGGCATATATTGGATTGTAAGACATTATAAGGGATCTGTTAAAAATGCTGTCTGCGGACTGTTGTGCGCGTGTGCTGTTATTTTTTCGTTATATCAGGCGAATGATTATTTGTATTCGGGTTCGGGGATATGGCTTTATTCGATGGAGAATATGGGGCAATCCAATGTATCCGGAGGAGAATATCTCTTGATGGGAACCATAGGAGCAGATTACTTGTACCACGAGGCAATTCCGTCTGATGGTGTCACAGTGGAAAGCTTTGAAAAGGATGACTTGGATACGTACACTTATGTAATTACTTCCGATGAGGAGACAGAGCATTACATCGAATTGCCGATGATTTTATATAAGGGATATAGTGTGGAGGACACCGTTACAGGTGAAACATTGACCCTATGTAAAGGGGAAAATGGTGATATACGTGTAATGCTTCCGGCAGGATTCGAAGGGACGGTTCGTGTATGGTACAGCCCTATGTGGTATTGGCATGCGGCGGAGGCTGTAAGCTTATGCTTCTGGCTGTGTATTATAGTATGGCTAATTAGGCGAAGGCACATGTTAAATGCCTCATTACGCAATTCAAATGAAGTAGGTTAAGTGTAAAAGGGTAGGGCTGATGAAATTTTTACAAAACGAAAAAATAAAGACAATCATAGTAGTAAGTATATTCATTGCAGTATGGATATGGGACATTGGTTTTGCGTATAAATACGGCGAAACCTACCTTGATGCTGATATGGCTTCTGAAATGGTACTTGCTAACAAGACAAACGAGGCGGGAGTGTATCTTGATACAGACTGGTTCTATTCGTCAGAAATCCGTATACTCGGTCAGGTCATGCTCTTTAAACCATTACTTCTTCTTTTCCCGGACAATTGGGGCCTTGTAAGGGTGATTGCACAGGCAATTTTCCTGCTTGCAACAGGGCTTTCATACATATACATGACGAGTATTCTTGGCAATATCAGAAAGAGCATTTTCTTTGCAGCAATCCTGCTTTGCCCTTTTGGGTATTGGCATATGTGGCATGATTGCTTCGATGGATTTTATCTCATTTGGATTATATTTTATTCACTTTTGGCAGGTTTGATTTTAAGACTTTCGTTCCGTAAGGGGGGGCACAGATGGCTTCAATGGTTCGCTCTGGTAATGCTTTCATTTTTGTGTGGGCTCCAAAGTATAAGGGTATTTTGCAATTTGCTTATTCCAATTGCCATAGCTGCCATGATAGTGACGTATTTAGGCTTAAAAGAGAGAGTCGATAAAGTCTCTTTTAAGAAGCTAAGGCTGTTTATAATCGCAGCTGTATCGTGCCTTTGCGCGGGTATAGGGTATTTGATCAATCATTCTGTTTTGCAAAATATTTATACGTATGTAAACCAGGAAGAAAAACAATGGCAGGAATTTTCCATATCCAGGGTAATAAGCATACTAGAGGACTTTATCCAACTTTTTGGATATCCGTACAACTTTACACAGACAATGGAAATTCCATTATTTAGCCTGTTGGGGATACTTTCCTGCTTCGGAATTTTATTGATTATTGTCTTTTTGGGTGGATTTGTCGTAAGCCTCAGAAAATATAAGATACTCAAGGATGAGGAGAGAACGATTGTATGGACGTCAGTTATGGCGATTCTGATTACGACGTTGATATTTGTATTTTTTTTCTCGGAATCTAACGGTTCATATTTTTTACCATCATTTGGTTTATATGTTGCAACGTTGCAGATTGCGGTAGAGAGATTTTCATATGTTTACAATAAAATCGGTAAGTCGTTATTGTCTGCAGTTATATTAATAATTGCGATTTTAAGTGGCATCAATACGCAGATGTTATTTCTTAAATATCCGCCACGATCACATCCTGAGATGGTAAAGGTCGCAGACGCGCTTAAGGAGCAGGGGTACAATCAAGTAGTGTCGACATTCTGGCGAGGAAACAATCTAACGGAACTTACGGATGGATACGTTGAGGTTTGGGTTACTCATGAGATGAACTTGGAGTATATAAATACATGTCTTCAATCGAAGACACACTTGACCACCAGACCATACGAACGGTACGCCTACGTTTACGAAACCGAAGTATATTATAGGGAAGAGTCGCAACATTCGCTTTGGGATAACAATGAAAATGCACATATAGTGTATCAAGATGATATTTATACCGTTGTAGGGGTGGAAGAGTAAAATCCGAGAAAGGCAATTTACAAATATGTTAAGAGCAGAAAAAAATATTATCGAATGGTTATTAAAGCATAGTTGGATTTTGGCTTTTATTGCAGTCACTATTTTGTCGGGCATTGCGAGATATTATGGAAGAACCTTTGTATCTGCAGACATGGAGAATTATCTTTTGCCGTGGTTTAATCAGATGCAGGAAACAGGGTTTAAGGGCTTGTCGGAGCCAATGGGAAATTATAACATCCTGTATCAGGAAATAATGCTTTTGCTTACTTTAATACCGTGGAATCCGGTTTTCATGATTAAGTGCGTGTCAATTCTGTTTGACTATCTGTTAGCATTAACGGTTGCTGTTTTAGTATGCCAAGTAAAGGAAAAAGAATATGATTCAATAGATTTTGTTGTCGCATATACAGTGGTACTGTTTCTTCCAACGGTTGTTCTAAATTCTGCCTTTTGGGGACAATGCGATTCTATTTATGTATATTTTACTGTTCTTTCTGTTTTGCTACTGTACAAGAAAAGGTATAAGAGTGCATTTATTTTTTTAGGAATTGCCTTTGCCTTTAAAGTTCAAACGATATTTATTCTTCCATTTGTAATTTATTTGTATGTATTGAAAAAAGAGTTTTCTATATTAAATTTTCTTTGGTCTGTTTTTAGCTTTTGGGCATGCGGAATTCCGGCATATATTGCGGGGCGAAGCATCTTTGGAGCTTTTGAAGCATATATATCACAGGTAGGTGAATCTACCACGATTTACATTCACGTCCCTAGCTTTTGGGTGCTGGTAGGGGGGGACTACGACAGGCTTTCACATTATGCCATCGCTATCACTATAGCACTTTTGGGAGTGGGCCTTGTCGTATTGCATAAATGTAAATCGACGTTTAGCAATAAAATCGATTTTTTCGCTTGCGTTGTCTTAACCGTTTGGACTTGTACGCTTTTCCTGTGCGGCATGCATGAAAGATACAATTACATGCTTGATATTTTTTTAGTTATTCTTTGTATTATTAATGCAAAATATATGCCTTTTGCCGCCATGTCAGCTCTCTTTAGCCTGCTTGGATACAGTATTGTTCTTTATCCAGATGCAGGCGGAAATGACCTGACTTATGCGGATAGTGTTATTGCTTTATTTATGTGGCTGTATTTTTCATATAAGTATTTTAAAAAGCAAAAGAAGATGAGTGAAAATGGAAGACAGTTTTAGTAGAATCGAATTTTTATACGTGCATGGGTGTTGGACGACATGGTAGTGAGAATGCGAATACTTGTCGGACAATAGATACAAGGTGAAAAGGCGATAAGTTCGAATTATAAATATAATTTCTCTATTCGTATGCTACGCAAAGCGATTTAACTCCAAAATATGCAGCGGTTTTTATAGAAGTAGGGTCGGTCGTATCTCCCGGGAGGTCACCGGTGTAGCTTACGGATGGCTTGTGAGTGAAGGGCGTAAGTGCGACATCCTCGCCCTGCGAGTTATAGAGAAGATTAAGTCTTTCTTCATATTCGGCGGCATATCCGCTTGCTTCGCCGCTGATAATGTTTTCAGATGCCTCTACGAAAGTTAAGTCTTTTAAACCACCGGTAAGGATGATTGCAAGGGATACGATAGCGACAATTCCGTATCGAATAGGAGCTTTGAATTTAAGCTTGTTACTTCCTTTCTGCACATAGAACCCTACCAAATAGGAGGCTACCAAGAAGCTTGTCAGTATGAATGCATAGTAAACAATGGCAATCGCACGAACTGGGCCGATGGAATTCATGGTATAAAATAGCGGACAGGACATGGATGCGAAAAGACCGTAAAAGAATCCGGTAAAAAGAATGGGATGCGTGAAAAAGGAATCCGGCAATTTGCCTGAATCCTTGCATCTTTTTATGATTTGATAAACAACAGGCACCAATAGGATAAAGGCTAACAGCCACCAAAGCCTGGCCCATATAAAAGTGTACTTAAAGCCTTGAATAAGCGACTTCGCTACTGCTTTCCATGCAGGAATTTTCCACATGCCGTCCTGGCGGACAGAGTTTCCTGGAGCAAGAGCGCTGAAGGCAAAGGAAATAAGTAAGGTCAGGGATATAAATGATAAGCCTATGGCTTTTTTCTTTTTCCGGGCAATTTGAAAACCTGTGATTGCGAGTAACAGTATCATGCAGGGAAGCAGTGAAACGTAGTTGCCGCCACCGAGGAAGATTGCAAGCAGGAAAAGGGGCAGTAACACAAGCTTTTTTGCTCCTTGAATATATCGAAGGATGAATCCAAAGAAGAAAAGTGTAACGGCAAAAAATCCTGTGTAATACATAGAGCCGTTGTACCAGTAAAAGCTGTCACTTCTGTAGGCAACCGTTTGCACGCACATAAAGCTCATAAGGGATGATATCGTGATCCATTCGGAGGCGCTTGCGGACAAGAGTTTACAAAGCAGGGGCTTTAGTAAAAAGAAAATTCCTCCGCAGAGAAGCCCTATGATCACAAGAGGCACAAAGTGATAGGCTGTGATTGAAAAGACGTTCGGTGCCAGATGCATGAGAAGAAGCCCCGAGTAAGAGCCCTGCCAGGTAAAGTAAGTTTCTTTGGTACCTGCGATTGCAGCCTTTAGGGTTTGAATGAGACTATGAGTGGATTCCCAGACAAGGTGAGTTTCGGCACCGTAGTAGAAGTCGTCACCGGTGGGGTAACTGTATCTCCCAAGCCATATTAACGGAATAAGGCTCAGAATCAATACGGTCAGGCTGATATATGGAATAAATTTTGATAATTTTTGATTCATCGGTAAAATCCTTTCGGAGTGAGCTTTGACTCCATACATTTTAATCTATGTTGACATAAAAAGCGAGTTTAAAACTGCTTCCGGAATCCTTGCCCTTGGCATGGGCAAATGCTACAATTAGACGAGTTAATACGTAAAATATATCACCAATTAAGGGGACATTCTTTGAAGATTAAGCTAAAGGAATACATACCATTTATATTAATATTGAGTCTCGGTGCTGCACTTAGACTCGTGTATCTGGGCTCGATACCGCATGGAATGCATCAGGATGAGAGCATTGTCGCATGGAATGCTTATGCATTGTTTCATGAAGGCATAGATTCGGCGGGGCATAGATTCCCTGTTTATATGGCCGATTGGGGCGACGGACACAGCCCTTTATATGTGTGGTTGATTATTCCGTTCATTGCACTTAACGGAGGCCATGTGAATTCCTTTATCAGTCGTCTTCCGCAGGCTATAGTTGCAATCTTTACCCTTATTGCGGTCTATGATTTGATGAAGAGATTGTTCAATAAGAAGTTAGGCCTTATTGCAATGTTACTGCTTGCAATTTGCCCTTGGCATGTCATGACTTCACGTTGGGGTCTTGATGTTGACATTGCACCGGGATTCTTAATTTTCGGCCTTTATTTCTTTGTAAGGGGACTTGACAATAAAAAGTTTTTGCCCTTGTCAGCCTTGTGTTATGGGCTTGTACTTTACTGCTATGCTGTTATGTGGCCTGTGGTTCCGGCAATATTGTTGATTCAGGGGATTTACTGCTTATATCACAAGAAGATTACAATAAACAGGTATACAGTTTCAGCTGTAATCATCCTATTTTTATTGGCATTGCCATATATTTTGTTTATTCTGGTCAATTCTGAAATTATCCCTGAAATTAATCTTCCGTTTATGAGTATACCTAAAATGGGTGGATATCGCGGAGGACAGATAGCTCATAGCTTTTCGTCGCTTTGGTCAAATCTTAAGACTACTCTCAGACTTTTGATTTTCCAGGATACCGGCGCGCCTCAGGATATTCTTCTTCCATGGGGATTGTTTTACGATATCGGAAGGGTGTTTATAGTAATCGGTGCGGTGTGCATACTTATTAATACCGTGAAGGCGTTTGCAAAGAAAGAGTTTTCCAATGGTTTCTTTCTCTTTTCGTCGCTTTGCGGAGGACTTGTAAATGCACTAATCGTGCAGGTAAGCCTTCATCAGGTGGATGCTCTTTTCATTCCGCTTGTGTTGGCGGAAGGCTATGGCTTTTATGAAGTGCTGAACTTCATTAAAAAGAAAAATGTTACTGCTTGCAAGGTGTTTGCAGGCGCGGTGGCAGCGATTTACTGCGTGTGCCTCGTTCTTTTTCAAAAGGATTATTATACGACATACCAGGAGACTGCGGATGCCTATCTTGCCGCAGGGGTCAAGGAATGTGTGGAAGACGCACTTAAAGCTTGCCATGAAAAGGGTATCACTAATATTACTGTAGAGCAGGGTGCACAGTGGACGAGACTTCTTCTTTTTACAGAGATTCTTCCGTCAGATTATCTGGCTACGGTTGAGTATGACGAAGATATGTATCCGGCACCGTGGTCGTTTGTTTATGACGGGATTAAGATTCAGACGAGAATAGTTTACGACGAAATTTCGACTGACAGTATTTATATCATATATTATACGGATGAAGAGAAGTTCAAGGACGATTTTGATTTGACGAGATATTACGATTGGTATGTGTGCATACCGAGGGAAAACTCTTAGCGGGAGATAAAGGTGCAAAAGAAGCTTGATGTAAAAAAAACAATTAAATGCATAATAATCGGCCTGATGTGCTTGAGCCTAATCTTTTGCATTGTGAAGATATTAGTGCCCTGCAGGACGTATGAATTCACCGGAGAAAGTGTATTTACCGAGGGACAGGCAGAAGCGGGAAGAGTGGTATACGCGGGTATATCGCTTCCTGTCGGCATCTATGTCTGCGAGCTCTCATACGAGAGTGAGAGTGACGCAAAGGCTTATGTAAATGTTCGCGATACGAGTGTATATTCGGGCGGACTTCTTTCGATAGGTGAGCCTGTTTATTCGGGACTTTCAGGTACGTCGTTTGATTTTTATTTGTTTGAGTCAACGGAATCTCTTTCGGTAGCAGTTAATTATGAAGGAGAGGGAGCCCTTTCAATTGGAAGCCTGAAAATCGTTGAAACGAACGGTATTTGGCTTCGGACGACAGTAATCTTGATGTTTGCCTTTTTAATAATTTTAGGATTACAGCTTTTTAAAAAGTACGATGCAGCGCACGAGGACTCCGGGACGAGAAGGCTTGTGCTGTTTGGTATTCTTGTTATTTCTTTTGTCGCTTCTATCCCATATTTCTATGACGGACTCATCACGGGAGCGGATCTTGGCTACCACTTGCAGCGCATAGAGGGTATCAAGGATGCTCTGGTTACCGGGCAATTTCCCGTACGTATAGAGCCGAGGTGGGTGTTCAATCACGGCTATGCGGATGCAATTTTTTATTGTAATTTCTTTCTTTATCTGCCGGCAGTTTTAAGGCTTTGCGGCTTTACGGTAACGGAAAGTTACGTAGCCTATGCTGTTTCGATGAACCTTGCCTGCACGGTGGTTTCGTATTGGTCTTATTCAAGGCTTTTTAAGGATAAAAAACTTGGACTGGTATTAAGCGCCCTTTACACACTGTCAATTTTCCATTTGTATAAGTTTACTATTACAGGCGCTATCGGCGAGGGAAGTGCCTTTGTATTTTTGCCGCTTATAGTTTATGGATTATACTTGATTTTCGAAGAGGATGTGTCTATAAAATCCTATAAATACAGCTTCTTTGTACTTGGCTTTGGTTTGGCGGGTGTTTTTCAAACCCACGTTCTGACGAGCGAAATTTCAGCATTCATAATGTTTTTGGTATGCTTGATCTTCCTGCCTCGCCTGTTTAAAGAAAAACGTTTTTTAAAGCTCATAGAGGGCGGACTTCTTGCAGTAGGCTTAAGTCTTTGGTATCTGGTGCCTTTTGCGGATTATTACCTGACTCAGGATATAAAGATACATCACGCTTCAGCAAGACGCATACAGGAAATGGGAACCTTACTTCCGCAGCTCTTCCATCATTTCTGGACGAACGGATCACGAAGCAACCATGAAGGCGGAATGCAGTATTCACACCCACTCGGGGTCGGCTCTTTATTATTTGTAACAGCTGTTATTTTTGCCGGTTTGCTCTTTGCAGGTGTATTTAAGAAGGATAAGAGCCGCGAAAAGCATTTTTCAGTAAGGGCTTTGATACTGTCGGCGATTACCTTGTTCATGTCTACCTGCTATTTCCCTTGGGATTTCCTTCAGGATACCTCAAGTACTGCGGCAAGCTTGGTAAGCTCCCTACAGTTTCCAAACAGAATGCTTGGCTACGGAACGGCATTCCTGGTTGTTGTGATAGGTTTCGTACTTTCGCATTTCGAAAAAGAAAAGGTTTCTTTTTACAGAATTGGACTTGCGTGCGTTCTGATCTTCCTGTCAACCTCCTATATGTATCTGACTGATTCGGTGACTTCGGATGCCGACTACAAACATATTTACAATGAAGAGGGCATGGGCTTTGGCTACATCTCGGGTGCCGAGTACCTGATATACGGAACGGATGCCGAAAAGCTTACATTTGCAAAGCCTGAGGCAAGTGAGCAGATTTCGATTACGGATTATGAGAAAAAGGGATTAAAGATATCTTTAAGTGCGGTGAATGACAGTAAAGAGGAGGGTGAAATTCTTCTTCCAGTACTCATGTATAAGGGCTATGAAGTGACAAGCGGAGAGGGAGTGACTCTTTTAGACGGAGAGAATCACCTGATAAGCTTGAAAATCCCTGCAGGGTATGAAGGTGGCGTGACGGTTAACTATGTAGAGCCTGTATATTGGCGGATTGCAGAGATACTTACGCTTGCTACCTACGCGTGCTGCATTTGGTACTTTGTACGGTTTTTAAAACAATCAAAGGCTTTAAAGGGAGGGCTTGCATCATGAAGAAAAGACTCCTTTATGTGATTGAGATTGTCATCCTGGCAGCGCTGTTTGCAATTTGTTTCAAAAAGGATGAAGTGTTCCTTGAAATAACAGATGCGGAGTTTGAATTGGATGAAGAAACGGGACTTCATTTAAGTAAAGATTTTTACCTTCCGATAGGTACATATACACTTTCCGCCACAGCCAATGATTCTTTGGGAGCAAAAATCGGAGCCATATATGATCTTGAAATGACTGAAGGAAATTACCATGCCCTTAAGGGTAATGAAGGTCGTATTTCAGAGGGCGACGAGACTAAAGCGATAGATTTTTATGTGACGGGAAAGGTAAGCAGTGCTCATGTTAAGCTTCTGCCTTATGCACTTGGCGCATTTCCGGATGTTACCTTCAACCTTGTAAAGACAGCTGCATTTAACAGAATCATATTTGTACTGGCACTGGCAGCATTTGCGATACTTAATTACTTTTTAAGACTCCATAGGAGATTGGAGGAAAGAAGAGACTGGACTTTGGCTGTTAATGAGCTGGTTCCAATAGGTATCATGCTGATGGCTTTAATTCCCTGCATGCTTGATTATTTAATAGCAGGCACAAATACACTTACGCTTCTTACAGAGACAGAGTATTTGGTGGACGGGGATTTTGGTTCGGTAAGCTTTACGCATTTGCTGTTTCTTTGGCTGCCGTGCGTTTTAAGAATTATCGGATTTAGCGTAATGGACGCGTATAAGCTGATGCTTGTATTACTTGTGGTGTTACTCACTCTTTTAGGGAAAACGCTGCTTAGTAAGGTATCAAGCCGCGTGGAATATCGTATGCTTACCCTCGGATTTTGCATGTTAAATCCGGTTTCTTTATACTTACTTTATACAAGAGCGGCGATAATAGCATATATTGGACTTGAATTTGTACTGATAGGGGCTTGCATGTTCACAGTACCGATGATTTCTAAAAAAGATGTGGGCAGGTATCATAAGTGGATTGTATTTGCACTTACGTTGGTGCTTGCCTTTACATGCATATATTTTATGGATGAACTTACTATTTCGTCGAACGTTTATTATTGGTACGACGAGGCAGCCTTTATGACGGGAGGTTGATGCAGATGAGATTGACGATTTTACTGATATGCAGTCAGATATTTACTTTGATTTCAGCGACCTTCATGTTCACGGTGCTTTTATACGAAGGGCTTAAAAGACCTGATAAAAAGGGATTATTATTGTCTCTAAACGGCGCAATCATCTATATGCTCACTCCGTATCATGTATACATAGTGACAGGCACGGTCGACAGAGCGGACATCATCGTATGGGCGGTATTTCCGTTATTGGTAGCTGCTGGAAAGTGTATAAAGAACGAGAAACCTGCTATAAAGATAGCATCCGCCTTGGCTTTGGGAGCATGCCTTGGAATCATAGGCTGGAACGATGGATTTCTTTGCGTTCTAATTGTATTCCTGCTGATAGTGTTAAGCATTATTGAAAAAAGTATTTTCTATGCACTTTCGGGCATACTTGGTCTGGTGCTTGCATGTAAGACCTTTATTACCTGGAAACATTGGATTTTGGACGGAAGCTTTGCCGAAAGCGGACTTGAACCCGGAAGTATTATGAGCAAGGGCTTAAGCATAGGCGGATTATTCAGCACATATTTTTACAGGAATAATCGTCCTGGGATGGGAATTCTGATCCTCTTAATGATACTCTTTGCGATTTACTTTGCCTTTGTAAAGCGAGAAAATATATTTTTAAAGAAAGACAGACTTTGGATATGGGTATCGGTTCTACTGACGCTTTCTTCCCTTAAGTATTTCCCTTGGGATTATGTCGAGCGGCTTGGAACGCCGTTTCTTTATCTGGTGTCTTTGATAGATTCGCCCGCAAGATTTCTATACTACGCCTGCCTGATAATGAGTCCGCTCTTGGCAGTAAGGCTGGTGCAGCATTTATATAAGGATTGCAAAAATGACAAATAAAAAGACTTCAAAAATAGTTATTTCAATAATTTTTGGATTGATTTTGAGCCTGATTAATACTTATGGCTTTTATGCAAGTAAGAAATACAATACGTTTCTGTACAGCGGAACATTCCTTGAGAAAATCAATATTCCTTGGATGCTTTTAGGATTCATTTTATTTGTTCTTTTTGCATTCCTTGCTTATGTAGGATTTTCTTTCCTGAGCGGCAGAAAGGATGTGCTGCCGGGAAAAGAGCTTAAATTTAAGCGTTGGCAGTATTTTCTGATTTTTAGCAGCGCAATTTATGTGGTATATGCCATTTACCTGGTCGGCTGTTATCCCGGTTTCTTTAACTACGACATGGGAAATCAGCTTATTCAGGTGATGTACGATACCCCCATCAACACACATCACCCTTTGCTACATACACTTATCGGAAGCTTAATTATAATGCTCGGTTATCATATCAAAAGCATTGATCTGAAATTTGGGATTTTTCTTTATAATGCCGTTCAGATGGCGCTTTGTGCGGGATGCTTCGGGTATACGCTTGCGTTTCTTTATACAAGGCTTAAAAAGAAGCTTGCGCTTATTTTAAGTGGAAGCTTTTATCTATTCTGCCCGCCGATTATTATGTTTGCCATGAGTACCACAAAGGATGTGCCATGCTATGCGTTTATGACGGTTGCGTGCGTTTGGCTTTTTGAACTTTATGAGAAAATTTTTAAGGGCGAATTAATAAAGAAATATGAGTGGGTACTTACGTGCGGATTTGTCGTACTTACCTGTCTGCTTCGAAATAATATCGTATATGCGGTTCCGTTTGCAGGTTTGATTGCGATATGCCTGATAAAGAGGGTAAGGGTAAAACAGCTTATCTTTTGGCTGTGCTGTTTAATTTTGCCGTTTGCAATTAATAAGGGGCTTGCATTGGCGACAGGTGCCGCATCCGGAAGTATAGCGGAAGCTATGTCGGTTCCTTTTCAGCAGATTACGAGGCTTTACATTGAAGAGGGCGAAGAGGCCTTTTCAGAGGATGAACTTGAATATTTGTATACGATTGTTGATCAGGAAAGCTTTAACTATTATGACCCGATAATCGCAGACAATATGAAGACGTCCTTTTGGCAGCATATTGATGTGATTGAAGGAGATATGGGAAAATTCATCGGATTTTGGATTAAAAAGGGAATCGAGTATCCCAAGCAGTACATAGAAGCATTTATGGACAATACCTATCAGGCATGGTATCCGTTTACAATATTGCATGATACGGAAAAGACGCGTTATTTTATGGTCACGGAATGGAATGAGGAATATGCCAATCCGCGAATTCCGGCGCTGTATTCCTTATTCTTAAAGGTTTATGAAAATGGATACCAATCCTGGCCGGTGGTAAGGCTCTTCTTTACAATAGGGACAATGTTTGTTTCTCTAATCACCGCTTTCTTTTATGCGATTTGGAAAAAGGATAGGGTTGCACTTGTACCTTTCATATTTGCACTGCTTGTTTGTGCGACCTGTTTGTTGGGGCCTGTGTCGGATTTGAGGTATTATCTCGTGCTTTTCTATATGTTTCCGGCGAATATCGCGTATATCATGCACAGAGGAGGCAAAATAGAGCAATATAGTCCATGACCCGGAAAACGTGATATTATCCGCAAGCCCAAAAGGATGTTTTGAAATGGAAGCTTATGCGATATGTTAGTCAGTAAAGCATACGATGGAGACATATGAACGAAAGTAAAAGAGTTTGTTTAAGTAAAAATAACTGTGGCCTTGTTTTTTTTACGATGTTTACTGTTTTAACCGCATTGATGCTTTTTAAGATTTGCGGTGGTACTTATTACAACAATGATGATATTTTGATGCGAAGCATTGCAGAAGGATCGTTTACAGGAACTCCAGATGGACATTTGATTTATGAGATGTACGTTTTGGGTAGCCTACTGGCAGGACTATATAAGCTGTTTCCACAGGTAAATTGGTATGACCTGATTGCAATAGGATTTCATATTGTGTCAATATCCATCATGGCGGTGGGAATAGGTCTTTTCTTTAAGGATAGATTAAAGCAGGCAGTAATTTCTGTTGTTTCTTACTTACTGATTATCGGATTAGATGCAAGTATGATAGTGAATTCAAAATTTACTGTTGTATCGGCCGTACTTTTTTCTGCGGGAATTGTATGCCTTATAGTATGGATTCGTGAGAAAATCGCATTACATGCGATTCTTTCAATAATTTTTCTTGTGTGCTCACTTTTATACAGAAAAGAAGTTTTCCTGATGGGTATTCCGATATTCATACTTTGTTTCCTGTTTATGTTGCTTGACAATGGAATGAAAAATAACCTTAAAAGAGCGGGCATGTATTTGATTTTTTTTACTAGTATAGTAGCTACTGCTTCAATTATAGAGTTTGTTGCGTATTCTTCTGATGAATGGAAATATTATAAAGAATTTAATAACAGTTGGGCAGAATTAGAGGATTACGTCGGGGTGCCGGTGTATGAATTTTCAAAGGAGGCTTATGACAATATTTCCTTGACCGAAGCTGACAGTATTGTTCTTGGACGCCTGGATATAAGTTTTGTTGACGAATATACTTTGGAAACTTCAAAAGCTTTGGCTGAAGCCTCTAAGGTTTATGTTGATGCGGCAAACAAGGAACGAGGGCTTTCATACCTTTTTAGTAGGATGAAAAAAGAATTAAAAAACACCTGGAATCAGCCGATAGTGATTGCTCTTTTCACTGTAGGTATTGCGGTGCTTTTTCTTTCCATACTAAATAGGCATCTGCTTTCGACACTTTCAATTCTTTCATTGATTGCCTATCAGGTACTGTTTTCATGTTACTTTTTATATAAGGACAGATTTCCTGAGCGCGTTTGGTATGGACTTTATTTTATACTGTTAACGGCATATACTTTGATACTTTTATTGGAAATTCGGGGATGTGCTCTTGATAGAAAAACAAAAATCATATTGGGGATTCCGGGCGTTGCTTTAATTCTTTTCTTTATCAAATACTGTGTAGGAGTTCAGAACTATAGGATAAATTACTATTACAAAGACCTTTATGAAGATCATATAGAGGCATCAGCAGATCTTTACCGATATTGCCATGAAAACAGCAACAATTATTACTTGCTTGATTCGTCAGTTACCATGAATCTAACGGACACAATGCTTTCGAATGGATACAAAGACACAGCCAATCAGATTCCGCTTTCATATTGGACAAATGGCTCTCCGTTGTTTAAACAAAAGAAGAAAAACGCAGGTCTTGAATCTTTGAGTGTGGCATTAATTTCACGTGATGATGTATTTTTGATAGAAAAAGAATCTGAAAATACGGAATGGATAATAAACTATTATAAGTCAAATGGAATTGAAGTTTCTTTGTCTGTGGCAGATAGCTTGGAAGTTGGAAGTGAGATGGCAGCTGTCTATCGGGTGAAAGTTTTAGAGTGAAAAGGTGAACCGGAGCTTTGATGAAATCGTTGTTGAAGAAAATAAATTCATATCCTCTTTGGATTCTCGGAATTCCCTACCTTTGTGCTCTTTTGGCCCCTTTGGTTTACCTTTATGTCCGTGATGGAGCCGGAAGTGCAGTCTTTCAGGTTCATGATCAGCTTGACGAAACAATACTCAACTATTATTTCAGTGCGAAGTACTTCGGAAGCGATACCCTTGAACAGGTGATGTGCGGGCTGCCTAAGGCAGGGCTTAAACCATTTGGGTATTTATTCCTGCCGTTATATGCCATATTTGATATTTATACTGCATTTTTGATTCAATATTTTATAGTATTGATTACCGCTTTCTTTGGAATGTACTTGGCTATTAAGGAGATTACGAAAGGAAGCCTTCCTGCCTTTATTGGTGCAGCTCTGTTTTCCTTGATCCCTTTTACGTCGATTTACGGAAATGTATCGGCAGGTACGGGACTTATAGTCTATGCGGTGCTTAAGGCGCGGGGGAAAAGGGGCACAGCTTTAATAATTCCGGGACTTCTGACTGTCTATTATTGCTTGTCCACAAGCTTTGCTCTGTCAGGGTGGGCGGCAATTGCGGTACTGTTTGTTTATGTGATAGTGTGTTTCGTTCGAAGCAGGAAATTACCGCTTCAAGAAATTTATATCTTTGCGATAGTGATTTTTACTTATGTACTTCAAAATTTGGATTTATTTGCGGAGGTACTTGGCAGAGATTCCTACGTAAGCCACCGAACCGAGTTTAATCTGGGAACTTCCGATACAGGATTTTTGACGTTATTTAAGACCGCACTCTTATCGGACACTTATTTTAATGAGGCGCCGACCTACCATCTCTGGATTTACATTCCGGCGGTGCTTGCTATAATTTTACTAGTCGTTAAAGAGCCTGTACGAAAGCGGTTTGGGAAAGCATTTCTCATTACCTTTATAATGATTCTTTCTCTGACTGCTTTGAATGCTTTTTTCTCAACAGGCTTTGCCTACAGATTGCAGCATTCATTTGACGGAGTATTAAAGTCATTTAACTTTACTCGTTTTTACTATTTTGTGCCGGGGCTTTGGTATATACTTGCGGGGATTTCGGTAGCTGTCATCATTGAGAGCTTTGATATTGGGGGTTATTTAATCAGTGGTATCGTTTCGGCAGCAGTGTTCTTTATGCTTATCAAGACCCCCGACGGAATCTTTTATCAGAACATCAATCTGATAAATAACGGTTCCGATGTCACGGGTTATGTGACTATGAGAAGTTTGTATGACGAAGAGCTTTATGGAAAAATTAATGAGGCTATCGGACTTGATAAAAGTATCTATCGCATCGCTCATATCGGCATAAGCCCTGTTGGGTCATTGATGAACGGGTTTTACACGATTGACGGTTATTCCAATAACTATCCGCTTTCATACAAGCATGAATTTAGGCAAATAATTGCGGGTGAGCTTTTGCTAAATGAATTCAACCGTACCTACTTTGATGCCTGGGGTTCGAGGTGCTACATCTTCTATCATGACTACGGCATCAACTATATGTATAAAAAGGGTACTGCCGAGCCGATAGATGATTTACATCTTGATTTTGACAAACTCAAGGCAATGAATGTAAGGTTTCTTTTTACTGCGGGAGAAATAACGGATTGTGAGCAGTATGGGCTTGAAAGTTTCGGGTACTTCGAGACGGATGAGAGTTATTTTGGGATATATGTTTATGAGATACGTTAGCAAGGAATATAAAGAGTCATTATAGAGTGCACGAGTATGAAAAGTATCAATAAAGCTTATGAGACATTTCACAAATACAGATTCATATTTGAAATAATTTTCGTGTTGTCTCTGTATGCGGCTTCGTATTACAAACTTGGCGGTTTTTATTTTGAAACAAATGACGATCATTTACTTGAAGACATTATGTCGGGGAACCTGACAGGGTCTATCGACAACCATACTATTTATAATGGTGTTCTTTATCCTTCAATTGTTAGCTTCCTATATAACGTGATTCCGACTTTGCCATGGCACGGTATTGTTCTCATGTTACTGCACGTGCTTTTGATACTGGTTCCTCTTGATGTTGCAACATCTGTTATGAAAAACTGGTGGAGCTATATATTCACAATCATGGGTTTTAGCTCTTGCTTCTTATTCTCATTTTATACAAACAATCTTTTTCAATATACTTCAACATCAATGCTTTTGGCTACTGCGGGATATCTGTGCCTTATATTGACAGGATTGCAAAAGGGCAGCTTTATATGGTTTGCGGTCTTTGAGGTCCTTGCTTATAGCCTTCGCCCCAATTCCATGGAAATAATCCAGCCGTTGGGATGCGCGGTGCTTGTAGGGCTTTTCTTGTGTAAAAACAGACTTAGCAAGAATTCATTGAGAAAAGCATTGCTTCAGGTGTTCATGCCGATTGGCACGAGTCTTGCAATAATATTTATTGGAATTGTTTCATATAATCTTCTTTATTCAGGAGATGAATGGAAATTTGCGCTTAAGGAGAATGATGCACGTAGTTATCTAATGGATTATTCCGGATTTCCTGAGTACGAAGAAGTGTCTGACATTTTGGATGAAAAGGGAGTTTCTTTCGAAGAATATGATGGGTATTACGGTGCATATATAGCGTACGACTGGGATACACAAAAGGGTACACTTGCTGCGATTTCCGAATATGCTAAGTCAAAGGAAGAATCGTTTTCTTTTGAAAGTCTCTTAAACATTTTTAAATGGGTTTATTTTGATTCATATAGGGAAGATACAAAGGGAATTTTAACTATAAATCTTTATCTGATTGTTTTTATTTTACTTGTAATCGTAGCAAGCAGGCGATTTAAATACTTTATTCCGTTGTTGTGCTACTATGCTTCCAAGGCAATTTCCTGGGGATACGTATATTATAAAGGGAGGATGCCCTCGCGTGTCATGTTTCCGCTATATCAGACGGAAGCTTACTTGCTGCTAGCTATCCTGTTTCTTTTGGCTATCGAAGTAAAGAATGATTTAAATTCTACGTTTGGGCTTTCCTTAAAAAAAGTATTAAATGGTATTGTAACTGTAGTAATTGCTGCGATGCTGTTTTTCTATTCCTATAAAGCAGGCAAGCTTCAGTATTATGCGGTAACCTATACAATTCAGGCAAATTCGATGTTGGAACTCAATAATACATTGATTAATGAGTATACAAGTGGAAATTCGGAAGACTGCTACATTATTTCGGACTCTGTATATGGGTACTTCAGAAGGAGCATTTTCTATGTACCTCCTAAGTCAAATTACATACTGAGCGGGTC
>CAVCUM010000020.1:0-1706 GCA_963605385.1 Lachnospiraceae bacterium | reverse complement strand
TGCGGACAATATACCCACAAATTTCAAATCAATATTTGTTTGCATTAGTAGGTTTTGTAAGCACTATACTTGTGGCAATTCCTATGCAAAAAGTACTTTCAATATTGAAAAAACGTCTTAGGACGAGGAGCGTATAGCTTGATGGATAGACTTTCAAATATACTGATAAAAATTTTTCATTATATGTTTCTGATACTTATGGCCTTTTTATTTGTGTGCTCTGTGTTTGTAACTGCGACACACGAACACTACGAAAACGGTTCTGTTCAGGAATTTGCCAAGGTAACCCTAAACAACGTTCCACTTACTGTTGGCCTTTTTCTGCTGGGACTTGCAGTTGTGTTGCTGATTACACGGATTACCGATTTTTGCCTAAAAAAGCATGATATCAACACCCGAGTACCGGCACTTATCGTAAGCATTTTAGCAGCTGTTCTTGCAATTCTATGGATTAATAAGACCGACATAATTCCGGGCGCAGACCAGGCGTTCTGCGTTCAGTACGCAAGTGCTATAAATAACGGAGATTACTCGGCCTTTGAGAAAGGGCATTACCTTTCAAATTATCCTCACTTGTGGGGAACGATTGCTATCTTAAGGCTATTGTATAAGCTCTTCGGAGACGGAAACTATGACGCCTTCAGGTATTTTACGGCGTGCACGCTTCCTGTTCTGGTTTACTCAGGCTACAAGGTTACATCAATATTATCGGAAGGCAATAAAAAGGCGGAAATCTTCTATTTGATGGCCATGCTTTTTAATTTCCCGATGTATTCGTATGTGCTGTTCGTATATGGTGATCTGGCGGGCCCGGCCTTCGGACTTTTGTCTCTTTGGATGTTCCTTGAATGCCTTGAAAAGCCTAATGCCTGCAAGGTTGTAATATTTGCTCTTTCAATGTTCTTGGCTTTTGCGCTCAGGAAAAATGTGGCAATTTATGCGATAGCCATGCTTGGAGTTTTAGTGCTTAGGATGATAAAGAAATTTAAGCTAAAAGACTTATTGCTTTTAGTGCTTATCGTTGCATCAATCTTATTTAATACTTCAATCGTAAAGCTTTTCTTTCTCCCGGAGAAGCTCGATGAATCTAATTCCGTGCCGGCAGCGGCATGCATAGCCATGGGCTTTAATTGGGACAACGGCTATGCCGGATGGTACAATTATTATGAGCTTAATATTTTTGCAGAAAATGATTCAGATTCGGACAAGGCATCGGAAGCGGCGCTAAATGATATTAAAAGCGTTTACATTCCGCTTTATGTTCACAATCCGAAATACTGTCTTGAGTTTTTCTTTAACAAGATAAACTCACAATGGCAGTCACCCATGTACCAGGGCATTGTCACGAACAACCTTCTTTACGGAGCGCAGAATGACTTCGTGATGTCGGTTTACACTGGCACTTTTGGAAAGATTTTTGATACCTTCATGAAGGCATATCAGATGCTTATGTATTTCTTTTTGACTGTGCTTCTTTTTACAAACAGAAAAAGAAACCTGCCTTTCTCATGGTACACACCCTTGATAGCCGTGTTCGGAGGATTCATTCTTTCGATGTTCTGGGAGGCGAAGGGAAGGTATATCTTAACGTATTTCTTTTTGCTGATTCCGTTCTTTGCGATGGGAGCGGTGAAGGGCTTTGATATGGTGTCACACCTTATGCAGACCAAGAAAAGCGATTTGGTAACCGATATTTAAAGGTGATT